>JAHFSD010000002.1 GCA_023265925.1 archaeon | reverse complement strand
GCAGCAAATCGGTGCTGGCACCAATGGATGGAAGCCATCCCTACCTAACTAAACGCCATCGTCAGTTGGTGGAGAAAGTCATTCCCCTCGACCAGAACCATAAAGTGGGCATTGAACTGGTGGAAATCAACAGCCTTGCGGTAACCCAGGCTGATGCGACGGCCGTCGGCTTCAAATTTTTCTGTCCCAAATTCACGCTGAGCTATACCGGACATACGGCGGTTACCGATCAGCTTCTCAGCGAGCTGGCCGGAACGGATATTTTAATCTTAAGTGTGCCCTTTCCCGGGAATACGGCGCCAGGAGCATATTTAGATACGGAGAAAGCTGCGGCGATCGTCTCTAAAATCAAGCCACGGGTAGCGATCTTAACGCATTTTGGGGTGGAGATGCTTAAAGCGGATCCGCTGGTGGAAGCCCGGGAGATTCAGCGAGCGACCACTGTTCCCACGACTGCAGCCCATGACGGCCTGAAAATTGCGCCGGAAAGCTATGTGCACCATAAGAGCCCGGTGAAAGGGTATGCGTAAGAGCTCGGCACTGTCCTATTTAATGCCTCTTAATTTTGCCTAAGGAAAGTTTCCCCACGACATCTGTTTTAGTTACCATCACTCCATAAATTTCCTCATCATTGGATGCATATCCATTAAATGCTGCTTGGAAATTTCTTCATATAACTTATAAATAATCATCACCATCAGTAAAATGCCTGTTCCCCGAGAGAGGGCGCTGCTTAAATCCGCGATCGCTGCCAGCAGCCCAATCGAAGCCCCTCCCACAATTGTCAGCGGCCAGATATAGCGGTTTAAGATATGGGTAAGCACCCGCTCATCTCGGCGAAATCCGGGAATTTGCAGGCCGGAGGAAAGAATCTGTTTCGCCTGTGAGGCTGCATCCATATTTGCGGTCTGCACCCAGAAGATGCTGAACACGACCGCACCCACAATCATTAGCAGCATATATAATCCCGCCTGTCCCAGTTGAGCTACCGTAAAACTGCCCCGGATCATATTCTGCACTAGGTCCGGAGAGTTGATCCAGTAGACTAAGCCGCTAATCGGCGTATTGCCGGAAAAGGTTCCCAGAAGCGGATAGCCCCAGCGTTCTAATAAGGTGGCAAATAACTGAACATTCGCCATCAAGGCGGCAATTAAAATGACCGGGATGTTGGAAGTGTAAAAGAAATTCAATGGCCAGCGGATGCCATAGCCGCGCACCCGCCCAAAAGTGAGGGGAATTTCCACTTTCATCGCCTGGCCAAACACGCAAATTGCAAAGACGATAACGGTAGAAATTACCGCTGCCAATTTTAAGGCTGCAGTCGTTACATCTCCTGCTGCCAGCGATTGAAATAAAGCTGGAATTGCCCCAGCCGCTATTTCCGGATTGGTGGGTGAGGGAAGGAAATTAAACGCAGTAATGAAAATCTGCTGTGCTACCCCGGCAGCGATGAACAGGCTGATGCCCGAGCCAAAGCCCCATTTACTGATGACTTCATCCATGAACAGGATCATGATGCCACCGATGAAAAGCTGGACAATTAACACGATTTCCAACTGGGCATACGCGGCTGTCCCTGCCAGGCCCGGCGATGGTGCCAGCCCGCCCATCAGCACGTAGATCGCTGCTTCAAAGATGATGAAAAAGATGGAGGTCACTTTCTGCAATCCCTGAAACTTCTTCTTCCCTTCGGACGTGGCCAGGTCAAATTTCAGGATTCCCGTCCCTACCAACAGCTGCAGCACAATCGAGGCAGTGACCAAGGGTCCAATGCCTAAAGAGATGATGCTGCCAAACGATGCACCAAGGATTATGGAGAGGAATTCAAACTGCTGCAGGGCATTTGCTCCCAGTCCAAACAAAGGGACCAGCCCCATCACAAAGAACAAAACCAAAATGATTAAGCTCCACTTTAACTTTTCCTTGAACGGCAATCGTTTCTGTAACGGCCCTTTCACTTCCGGTAGGTGCGCGGTTAACGTGTCAAGAAAGGACATTTTAGGCTTTCACCAGCTCCCCCCCGGCAGCTTTTACTTTCTTCTCGGCCGAGGCACTCCAGGCCGGAACGATAAATTTAACCTTCATTGATAAGGAACTTGACAAAGAACCGGAACCGAGCAATTTATCATACCCTAACTTGGTTAAATCAATCACCACCACTTCTTTCTCTTTACTTTTATCCTTATCTTTCGTTGCTTTTCCCTCCTGCAGGAATTTCTGTAGAGTGGAAGGGGTAAAGTACCCGATATTGACAACGTGATCTTCCTTCCGCCAAATACTGGTGAAGCCCTTCTGGCCCAGAGGACCAAACAGGTTCTTTTTATGGCCGGATTTCTTTCCAGAACCTGCTTTCCCCCGGCCGCCGCGGGAACCAGCTCCCCTTCGTTTCTTGCGATGGCCATGCCCGTGAGTAGTATGGCCGCGGTACTTTCCCACTTTCTTGCGCCGATGGATTACCATGGTTTATTGTTGTTGTATTGTTGTTAATGAGGATATTAGGGTATTGTTATATCTCCTATCCCCTAGATCATGCGTTGAATGAGATCGTTGATTTTGTCTCCCCGATAGCCTAGCGCCCCTCCGGCAGCATAGGCAACTTTAATGCCTTTCCGGCCAAAGCCTTTCCGGGGCGGATTTAAGGTAAAATACGGCTTATAATTCTGCCCGTGGATCGCTGCTGCTTTATATTGATATTTTTCTTTGGTGTCGGTACGCCGGCCCTGATACAACTGTCCCCGTTTCTTAATCAACTCTTGGAACGTCGCCTCGGAAATTTCTCCCCAGGCAACAAAATCTTTCACCTTATTGATCATCCCCCGCAGAGCAGGAGTATCCTCCAACAGCACACAGGTATTTTTACGGTGAAGCCGTAATAACTTCATGGTATCTACTATATCTTTCCTGACGCGCGCCTGTCCACGCACCAACACGACTGCTACTGTTGCCATATTAAGATGTCACTTCAGCTGTCATCTCAGCTGTCGCGCCCGGTTTTACTTTTCCCTCCACGATGCCTAAGTGCCCGATATCTTCCGGGTGGATTTTTATCTGTGATAGCTTCTTCAGGGCAGCAATGGTTGCACCGATCAGGTTTAATTTTGTCTTGGTCTGGCCAAAGGTCTTGCTCCAGACATCTTTAATGCCGGCCATTGCCAATATTTTAGCCACTTCTCTTTCCACACAGAGCCCTTTTCCTTTCGGCGCCGGCACCAGCCTGATTTCTGAAGAGCCGCATTTCCCCGTCACTGCAAACGGAATGGAATGCGCTGTGCGGCAGTTGCATTCCCAGCTGCCACAGCCGCGCCGGACACGGATTACATTGAGCCGTGCCTGTCGTTTGGCTTTATCGCGGGAAGGAACCGTCTCTTTGCTCTTCCCCGTTCCCACACCGACGTAACCGTCGCGGTTGCCCACCAAGGCACAGGTGGTAAAATGGACCCGGTTTCCTTCTGCCGTTTTCTTCTGCGTCTGGCGAAAGATTCTTCGCTGGCCACCGCCAAATTTTCCCTTCGCCTGCCCGATCAAGAGCAAATCTTCTTCGATAGTGGGAAGAAGGCAGTTGACAATTTCTGCTTCCAAAATCGGATAACCTTTGGCAAACAGCTCTTCGATATCAGCAACCACACCCTGCTGCACTAACTTGCCGACTGCCGTTACGGGCTTCCAGGAACGCTGAAGTTCCGGCACTTCTTCTATTTCCGGGGGAACTCCTGCTGCTCCTTCCACGCCCGCGGCTTCTTCCACCGGCATTACCGTAGTATCCACCATATTGTCATTTCACCTTTGCCATATCGTTATTTCGCCTTTGCCCTGATTTCATTGAGCATTTCGTTGAGCTTTACTGCCTTTTTTAAATGTTGGCCATTCAGCCGCTCGGGAGAGGGAAAGATCTCACCAGTATCACTGGTAACAGGAATCTTCATCCCGGCATCCACTGCCCCTTTCAGGAAAGCAGCAATTCTGCCCTGGCGCACTGCTGATTTAAACCCGGTATCAAGGATTGCTTCCTGGTAGCCTTTCCTGACTGCTTCTTTTCCTGTTAATATGCCCGTGGCATACGCCGCCGGAATGCTCTTACAGGATGCTGAGGATGCGGGCCAGCCCATCTGGCGCAAGCAGAAGGAATCTAATCCCGCCACCACCTTATCGCCGTGAGGAGCAAACTCAATCAGCTGGGCGATGATCTTCTGATTGGTAATCCGGACTACTAACCGCGGCTTCCCCGAGAGCAGCAGACGGATCCGCTTCCGGTAATTGGTACGCTGCTCTCTCTTCCGACGGTAAGGGACTGTTTGTGGTTTCATAGTTTTTGAAATGGTTTCTGAATCAGCTGATGTTCCGTGATGTACAGCTTAATATGCCGCACACTGCGGAAAGAGCCGCCTTTGCTTTTGCTGTATAACAGCCGGTAATTCACTGGTGAAAGCAGGTTTTTCTCTTTCAAACTTTGTAGGAAGGCCCGTTGGGCACGGACGGTGTTGATCCACTGCCGCTTGCGGGAAACCGTGGCATACTTGCTTCCTTTGCTGGTCCCATGCCCTTTTCGCCGCCCTTTCCGCTTCTGCAACAACAGGTACCGTGCCCGGGCACGCGACTGTTCGTTATCCCGGCGATACTGAATTTTCCCCACAGCTGCCAGCCCCCGGATGTCCGACCGGGTAATGGCTTTGGAAATGTCTTCTAAAGCCGCCGGATCAAACCGTATCTTGGACAGTGCTGTTCCCAATACCTTTGCCGCTAATTGGCGTTTTTGTCTCATGGTATCTTTTTATTTTTTGATGCTTTTTATGGCGGTTTAATCTATTCCAGTTTAACTTATTTTAATCTATTGCGGTTTAATCAGTACTTTCTCTGCCAGTTCTTTTTCTTCCCGTTGTGCTTCTTCCAGTTGAAGGGCTTCCTGGTTCACCTCTTCTATTTTTTCTTCGGGCCCTGGCCCTTTAACTTTTTTCTCCCCTGCCTTTTTCTTCTTCTCCTGCGCTTTCTTTTCTTTTTCTGCCTGCTTTTTCTGCTGGTCAGTCTGGCGCTCCTGCTTCGCTTTCTTCCGCACTGTAAATGAAGCGGTTAACCGATCTAATTCCTGCTGCGGGTCACGCCCATTCAGCAGCCGCACTTTGTTCTCCACTGCCAGGCGCAGCAATTCCAGCCGTTTTTTCAGGCCCAAAGTAGATGAAAGCAACACTCCCTGCCGAGCCGTATCCAGCCGCAGCAATTCCGCAGCATTATGCACCAGCACACTTTCCATTCCCGAAGGATGCAACCCATAGACAGCTTTTGGCGAGCCATAGCCGGGAGTAGGCATGGCCGGCTTGCCATGATGCACCTGCCGCACGGTGGAATGGATACCACGGGCAGCGCGCCAGCGCCACTTGACCCGGCCGCCATGATGTGCTTCTTTCACGACGAAAATTGGCTTATGCCGTTTCCGTTCCTTACGCAATGCCAGTAGGCTCATACTTCTTTCCTCATGTTTTTTTCCTCATACTGCTTTCCCCGCTTTCTCGGTGATCCAAATGCCGTCCATGAAGATGCGCACGTCACGATTAGTGATCCGGCAGAGCTGTTCAATGCGTTCTGTCATCAATCCCGCTTTTTCCTTATCGGGGCTGGTCACCAGGATTTCTTTGTCATTGACCTTGATGGTAACACCGGGCACGACGTCCACAGTTCGGGGAACACTTTCTCCCAGGAAATTCTTGACGACGAATTCTGTGCCACTTACTGTTACCGTCATGGGAAAATGCCCGGAACAAACCTTGAGCTTATACACCTGCTGCTCCTGGACCCCTTTAACCAGATTTTTAAGGTGCGCGGCCAAAGAGCCAAGAAGGGTCTTTTCCCGCCGTGTTCCCCGGACGGTGGAGAGGACGATTTTATTCTTTTCATTATCCTTTTCAACACTGACTTTGACGTGAGGGTGGTTGATGTCCCGCTGCGCTTCACCCTCTGAACCTCTGATAATGACGGTAGTATGGCGAAGGGAAGCGCTCACTCCCGCCGGCAGTGCAATTTCCCGTGTTAATCCTGGTTTGATCATGGCCATCACATTAAGTTAGTAGCAGTAGGCGATTAATTTTCCTCCCGTCCGCTTTTCTTTTGCCTGGGAATGGCTCAGCACGCCCAGTGGCGTCGAGACAATCAGCAGGCCGAAATCCTTGGCGGGCAGGTACCGCTTTTCCCACTTTTCAAACGCCGTGCATTTGACCGAGAACCGTGGCTTGATTACGCCGCACCAGTTGACATTTCCTAAAAGATGCACTTTTAATATGCCGGCCCGGCCATCCGGCACTTCCTCATACATCCCCACATAAGAATGATCGTTGAGAATCGTCAGCACTTTCTTAATGAGCTTGGACGCCGGACGGACCTCTACCTCCTTCTTACCGACTTTCTCGGCGTTCATGATCTTGGTTAAGGCCGCGGCCAGTGGGTCGTTTAACATAGTGTGTCTATGAATGTACTGTACTTATTGTACTGTGGTTTGTCCATAGTGTACCTTTTTTAGCTGTATTGTTTAAATCCTAAGTCCGTGGCCATCTCGCGGAAGCATTGCCGGCAGAGATGCAGCCCGTATTTGTTGACATGCCCCCGGATCCGGCCGCAGTTGCGGCATTTTCGTAACGAAAAGCCACAGCTTCTTGGTTTGGGAGAGTTAAATTTAACATACTTCGCTTTCTTAACTGGCTTGGCGTTCAGTTGGGTAAAGGCCTTGCGCCAATCGCTGTAGCTCATTGGACCGTCACCCCTAAATCTTGAACGAAGTGGATCGCTTCATCTTTAGTGATCTGGTGATGCTTCCCGATTTTTCCGGGGCGGATCTTGCGCCGCTTGACGCGGTAGCCCGGCCGCTCCAGGGTAACCGCCACTTCCATCCCCATGATTTTAAGTTCCGGATCGTACTCCAGCCCGGGAATGTCAATATATTCCGGAATGCCAAAGGAAAAGTTTCCCTGACCATCAAAGTTGTCTGGTGAAATCACTTTTCCCTTCGCCTCCAGCAAGCGGAGCAGAAAGGCCCGGGCCTTATCCCGCACGGTTACTTTTGCCCCGATGGCCAATCCCGGACGCAACCCCCAGCCGGGAATGCGCTTTTTCGTATAGGTCTTGACAGGTTGAAGAGGCGTCATGTTCTGCAACAGCTTTAAACCTCGCTGCAGGAGTTCTTCGTTCTTTCCCGCCCCCATATTTACCGTGACTTTAGCCACGTTGATCTCTTTCATGGAATTTGCCATTTTTATGTTACCGTTGCTACTGCCGTCTTTTCGCCCACCACGAACAGGTACGCTTTCGCCGTCTCTACCGGTGTCTGGTCAATGAGATACCGCGCTTCGGTCCCCCGCAGCTCCTGCAGCCGGCCCAGCTGGCCGCTATGCTTCCCCTTAGTCAGGAACACCAGCATGCCGGGCTGTAAAGGTAAAATAGACTGGACGCTCAGCTGGGGCAGGTGCAGAACAAACGTATCGCCAACATTTGCTTTTTCCTTAATGTTTTCCTTGACGATGATATTCTTCCCATCATGTAAGTTATACTGTATCTGGCCCTTTTTCAGCACAGTTTTCCCAATCACTTTACAGGGTTTCAGGGAACTTTCCGCAGCAGGAATTTCCCGGATGACCACCCGGCCCTTGCCATCGAGCACGAGACGATAATTTTTCTTCAGCCGGGGGAAAGAAAGGACATCAAACAGGCCGACATGAAAATGAGGATCGGTCCTGCGCCTTCCATCAATCAGGACTTCCTGTGCCTGCAACAGTTTGCCGGCTTCAGCAGTCGTGGAAACGTACTGCAGCACGTCACGAATGATAAGGCCGAGAGGTAGCCCTAACTCTACCGGGTGCCCGCCCGGCCGGGGGCGAAGGATAAATCGGCGCCGTTGGCGGGGAACTATCCACGTTTTAGGTGCGGTAATCTGTTTCAGGTGCAGTTTCATTTGTTTCCGTGTTCTTTATTTACCTGTTCTTTAGCTACGTGCTCTTGAGCTTTGATTCTGATCTTTCTTTGATTCTGATTTTTGATTCTAACTTTTCTTTACGGTATCGGTCGCCTAATTCGAGTGCCGTGATCAGCAGATTAGAGGGGTGAAGGGGATACGGCCGTTTCGTGCCATCTTTCTTGATCAATTCTATGCCCGCCACATAGACTTTGCCATAGCGCAGCTGGACGCGTTCAACTTTCCCTTCCTTTTTGGCAAACTGGCCACGCATTACTTTGACCGTGTCTCCCGTGCGCACCTGCAGGTGGCGATAGCCGTACTTCGTACGCAGTTCCCTGGCTAAGTGAGCGTGCATCAGGGCTTGCCGGCGATGAAGCGGGGCAGTATAGCTATACTTCCGCTGCTTCCCCGGCCGGGTGCTGCTGTTCCAGGCGGTGGAAAATGGTTTCCGGTTGGTCATGGTAGTCCTGTTGATCATATCAATCATTTTTGCTTTCTAAATTACAGTATCATTCAGTATCATGCATTACAGTATCATGCTGGCTACTTTAGCTACTGCCGGCCAGCGCTCGGCAACTTCTTTGGCGATCGGACCCTTAAATAATGTCCCTTTGGGATTTCCTTTGTCGTCTTTCAGCACGACGGCGGCATTGTCCTCAAATTGAACGCGCATGCCGTCGGCCCGGCGGAATTCTTTGCGCTGCCGCACAATGATGGCTGGCACCACCGTTTTACGCAGCTCTAACTTCCCCTTCTTCACCGACGCTAGGACAAAATCACCGATACCAGCAGCGGGCACCCGTCCGCGAACAGTTTTATGCCCTTTCACGGCGACGATCTTCAACAGCTTAGCGCCGGAATTGTCACAGACTTCTACCGTCGCCTGCAAGGGCAGGGGCCGCCCGATCCTGCTCGGTAACGCTTTCATGAGATCACCTTCAGGATGACGTGATGTTTTGTCTTGCTTAACGGCCGCGTTTTAGCCACCAGCACGTTCTGACCGGGAGCAGCGTCAAGGCAGGAGGGGTTATGCACTCGCATTCGCGACCGGCGCCAGGCAAACCGTTCATACTTGGGAATGTACTGTGAGTGGAACCATTCAATGGTGGCGGAACGATTGATGTCTTTCTTAACCACCTTCCCGGTAAAGAGTTCTTTCTTTACCGTAACCGTTCCGTGGAAGGGACATTTCCCGTCCGTACAGCTTTTGGCGGGGGACGCCACACCCAGCACTGTTAGTGGTGCCATGTTACTGATGTCATGTTAGTGATGTATGTTAATGATGCCATTAGTAGTGGTATCATATTAGTGGTATATATTAGTGGTGCTATTAGTGATGCCATTTAAGTCGTTCCTCCGTCCGGCCCAGAAGGCTTCTTCCTTCCAACAGGCGGTCGGCCAATTTCAAGCGCACAATGGCACTTTTCAGGATTGTTTTCATTCGCGTTCCCTGGCGTAAAGTGATGGTCATTTTGGTTTCGTTGATGATGGTTCCTTTCTTTCCGTTCAGTGTTGGATTCGTGGCCCCCACAATCTCAATGGTCTTCCCGATCAGCTCTCCGGCAAATGGTTTCATAGTTTGACAGTTTTATGATTTTATAGTTTGACAGTTTCACACTTTTACATCAATGGTTTCTACCGGAAAACCCAGCTCGACTAACGCTGCTTTCATTCTGGTAGTATGGTCACCCTGCAGCTCGATTTGCCCGGTCTTGGCCGTGCCGCCACAGGCAAACTTGTTTTTCAATTTACGCAGGATTTCCTCAATGTTAGCTTCCTTGCCCATCCCGCCGACAATGGTATATTTTTTCCCAAACTTTCTTCTTTCAATCTGCACGGTGATTCTCTGCTGCTCACGGGCAATTGTCTCACAGACGCATAAGTCCTGCGGCAGTCCACACTGGTTACAGACATCCACCATGGTTTATCGCCGGGAGACCTCCTGATTTTGTTTCTCGTGGATATTTTGTTTCTCGCTGAGCAGCATGGTGAGGCGGGCAATGTTCTTTTTAGCCAGCCGGAGTTTTCCCGGATTAGCAGGATTCACGCCGGTGGAAACAGAGACGTTCAGCTTTAACAGCTCCTTCTGCAACTCCCGCTGCCGGGAATGAAGTTCTTCCCGGTTGAGATCACGCAGTTCTTTCATGATTTTCATTGCCCTTCACCGTTCTCTACTGTTGCTGCTGTTGTTGCTGTTTCTGTTGCAGTTTCCGCCAACTCTTCCGGTACAACAGGTAGTGCAGCAGGTTGTACAACAGGCGGTCCCGATGGTAGTAGTGCTGCTGCTGGGACGCTGCCGCTATCTGCCGCTGCTTTCCCTGATTGTTCTTCTTTTTTCCTGACCGTCTTCTTTTTTGGCGTTGATTTGGCTGCCCTCTTGCGCTTCTTTTCCGCTTTTTCCGGTTCAGTGGGAATTACTTCCACGACCTTGATCGGCTCGTCCAAGACTTCGACATGATCCGGCAACTGTAAATCCGGCGGCATGATCGAGACTTTAATGCCAATGATGCCGCTTTTGAGCAAAGCAGCAGCTTGCGCATGCCGCACGCCGACCACGGCAATGTCCCCGCATTTCTTCAGGTAGCCCTGATAAAACCGCCAACTCTTGGCACGGGCACTGGGAATCTTGCCGGAAATCACTAATTCCACCCCTAAGGCACCGGAATTCATCACATTCTCCATAATTTTATGCCCGACACTTTTGAAACGCGCTGAGCCAAAGCGCTCTAACGAGGAAGCGATTTTCTCCGCAACCAGCTGGGCATCCAAAAAGATATTTTTGACTTCATTGATCTCCACCTGCGGATTCTCCAGCTGAAACTCTTTCTTCAGCGTCCTGGTCAAATCCTTGATGTTAGATCCCTTGGACCCGACCACCAGGCTGGGCCGGCTGGTGTGAATGATGATTTTCTCACCTAAAGGGATTTTTTTCAGCTTGATTTGCGAAATACCGACATTGGTCAGCATATTCTTAATATATTTCTTAAGGTAGTACTCTTTCGTCTTCTGAGCAATGAAGTTGCGTTCAATCATGGTTCTCCTGTTGTAGAGCTGGCTGTTTTGTCCCTGCTGTTGGCCCCTTTTCCATTCGAGCTTTTCCTGCCTTTCCTTCTTCTTTCTTTCCTTCCTTTGCTGTTTCCTTCACCTTTCTCTCCTTCACTTTCCTCTCCTGCACTTCAATCTCCAGGTGCGACCGCTTGGTGCGGTGAAACCAGCGGTTTCCCGTAAATGGAATAGATGCTTTGTGTGCCATCAGCTTAGTGATTTTTAAATTGGTCGTAGTTAATCCTTTCACCTGTGCATTCGCTTCTGCCGATTTAATCAGGCGCAATACTTCCCTGGCCACTTTCTGTGGATAACGGCCCGGCCCAATCCCCCGCCGATGGCCCAAGTCAAAGTTAGAGCGCGGATAGGCTATGGGCGTCTTCAGGGCCATGACCTCATTCAACAGTTTCTTGGCGGAAGCGGTATCCTGATAGCGCACGCTGCGGCAAACCATTACGGCATGCTTAGTCGAGATTGGCACGTTCCGCATCGTAGCGATGGCAGTCAGTGGAGTTGCTGATGATGGTGTTGTGGTCGTGGCCATGGTTTTCATGATGATTTATGGTTATCGTGCGGAGATGGCTTTGCTTGATCGTGTGGCACCGATGCCGGCAGCACTGTGGCTGACGGGCTTGCGGGTCATGACAAATTCCCCCAGCGTGTGGCCAAGCATTTCCACCGTGATCAGGACCGGCAGATAATCCCGGCCATGATGCACTTTGATAGTTTTCCCGATCATGCTGGGGATGATGATCATGTCGCGGCACTGGGTGCGGATGTTTTTTTCATCTTTTTCCACCCGGGCCAGCAATCGTTTCTGTAAATCGGTAAAGCCGCGTTTCAGGCTGCGCCTGGCTCGTGCCGGAACGAGCGGCAGGAATTCACGAAGGTCTAACTTCTTCACTTCCTCTTCCGTCTTCCCGTGCCAGCGAAATTCTTTGACCATTTTGTGATTATATTATTATTATTTTGTTATTTTTTATTATTGATAAGATTTACTATTACATCTTCCTTCTTCCCGTCCTTCTTGGTGCAATCTTTCCCACTTTTCGTCCGGGGGGAGCACTTCTCGGCGACTGGGTCGGCCGCCCTTTGGTATGGGAGCCCTTCCCGCCAAACGGATGATCGACCGCGTTCATGGAAATGCCGCAGACCCGCGGATAGAGCTTATTCTTGGCTTTCATCTTCCAGAAGCGCGTCCCCGCTTTCAGGAAGGGCTTCTCTAATCTTCCGGCGCCCGCCACCACACCGATCGCTGCCCGGCAGGCCGGCTGAAATAACCGCTCTTTTCGTGATGGCAATTTTATGAGCACGCCCTGTTCCGTTTTTGCCACGATGCGAGCCGACGTTCCCGAGGAACGAACTACTTTTCCTCCATCACCGGGATGAAGCTCAATGTTATGAATTGCCGTTCCCTCCGGGATGGCCGATAAGGGCAGGACATTGCCGTCCTTCACTTCCGTGGTATTGATCTGAAGCTCAGCACCGACACTGATGCCTTCCGGCGCAAATACCAACGCGGAGGTACCAGTCGATAAAGAGAGTTGCAGCAAGGGCGCCGAGTGGCCAGCACAATGGATGATGTCATCCACTCTTCCCGTGACCGTCGTGGCCGTCTCGGCGCTATGCTTGACCGCTCCCTGAAAGCGAAAGCCAGGTGAGCGATACAGTAACGAGCCTCGTCCACGACGCTGTTGAATGAGATTTTTACCCATGTTAAATCAACCCTAGTTCTGCCCCGATATCGGAAGCCAGATGTTCCGGCCGCAGCTTTATATATGCTCGCTTTTCTCCCGTAAAGGCATTCTGCAGGTTCACCTTCAGCACTTTGACCTTAAACAGCTCTTCCAGAGCCCGCTTGATATCTGGTTTCGTGGCGCCGGGATCCACCACGAACACGATTTTGTTCTCAAATTCCATCTGCCGGATGCTTTTCTCCGTTGAGAGAGGATACTTTAAGATGGTATAGGGATTAACTGTTCCGGTTGGCGGTTGTATTTTTTTTGCCATGGTTTAAGTGAATAATTTCTTCTGCTCGACCTGATCAAGCGCGGTACTCGTCCAAAGCGTGACGCGCCCGGGCAACCCGCCAGGAGCAAGCAGATCGGCATTCAGGGCCCGGACGGGAATGATCTCCGTCCCGGGAATGTTTTTTCCTGCTTTCAATAAAGGGCAATCGCCACTCACCACAATTAAAATGCCTTTCTTGCGTTTATATTTCCGCCCGCGCCGTTTGCCTTTTCCGGCCCGGATTTTTTTCTGTCCCGAACGGGCTAATTCCTGCTCAAAACCAAAAGCAGTGAGGGCTTTTTCCACTTCCGCAGTCTTATTCATCGTTTCCAGGGCAGCATCAATGATAAACGGATACCCTTCCGGCAGTTTATGCCCGCGCTGCTGGACCAATTGCCTGCTCACCGTGGCCGCCATGGCGGAACGAATTGCCTTGCGGTTTTCCTTCTGATTGATTTTCTGCGCCCAGATCTTCATTGCTTTCGGCGGATGCGCCCGCCTTCCTCCCACCGTCTGCGGGGAAAATGTCCCCACCCAATTCATCTGCATGCCTCGCTTGGTATGCACTTTGCGGGCAACCCGGCTTATTCCCTTGCCATAGCTGGTCTTATAATCCCGCCGGCGCTTGCTGACGTCATGCGCATGACGCAATCCTGCTGTTGGCGAAGCACCATAGGGCTGGCGCTGCCGGCTCTGCAGGGCCTGCACGGCCCGGCGAATTAAGTCCGGGCGATACGCTTCCTGGAACTGGCTGGGCAAGGCTCGTTCTCCCTTTCGTTCTTGTTGTAGCGTAATGATGGGCAGTTTCATTTTGGTTTCATTTGGAAATGTAGGTTATTTCCGGAGCATCCTTAGGCACTTTATAATTCGGCCGGTAGGGAGCAGTCATCACGACGGCCCGTTTTCGTGGTCCCATCACCGAACCTTTAAGCAGAAGATAGGAATTCCGGACAAGGCCATATTTGGTGATCCCGCCCGCCGGCGTCACCTCACTCCCTTTTGTGCCAATCTTCAGGATCTGCTTGTTATATTCTGTCCGGAGATGGTAGCCCATCCGTCCGGGCTGGGCAACCGTAAACTCTACCCGCTTAGGCGTCCATGATCCTAGAGTGGCAATGCCGCGTTTAGTTTTTTCTGCCTTGTGCTGCCGCACGGGAACGCCGTAACGCTTGACCGTTCCCTGAAAGCCCTTGCCTTTGGTAATGCCGCGAACATCAACCTGATTTCCCGGATCAAACACGTCAGTAATGGCCAGTTCTTTCCCCAGCAGGCTTTGGGCATACTTAATTTTCTCGTCTTTTGTCCCGCCGATGGCAACTTCCAATAACTTTGGCTTTTTGGTGCCGGCGGGAATGGATTCCGTCGTGGTATGAACCAGCAATCGCAGATCATCAAAGGTTTCCGGGGCAGGAAATTCCTTGGGCTGTTTTTTGGCGAGGGGAATTAACCGGGAGAGATGTTTTTCCGGATTAGAAATCAAGGAAGTTACTTTCTGCAGCCCATTCATGGTCATTTTGTAGAAGGCCAGGCCGGCCACTTTCAGCGGCGGGCATTCAATAATCGTGGAAGGAACGGCGATAGATTCGCCTTTGGTCAGCGACTTGGGCCGGTTGTCGGTCAGCATCAGGTGGGTCATGCCGGCTTTATAGCCGATAAAGGCCAGCGGTTTAGCCTTGCTTTCGGCAATCCAGGAACGCACTCTCGCTAACGAATGCTTGGCGCGTTTCCGCGGCCAGTACTGCAAACTCCCCCGTCGGGGATGGCGGATATTACCCATTTGTATAATACTCTATTCTATACTATAATTATCTCATCTATATTTATCTCGTTGCCCAAGCCAATTGATACGGTACTCGTACAAATTGCCTTTATCTGGCTTCCATCCCAGAACACCAAGGATGGTTGCCTTTGCAGGCAGCTCACCGGTATAGTCAATTCCGATTATTAGGTTACATCCTTTTCGGAATTGACTATATAAGAATTCCGCCAATATGTCACTCAATTAGCGGAATTCTCTATATCAATAAACCAGTCCTGCTGGCCAGTGTGATAACGGATTTGTGCTAGGGACAGGGGGTGGTTTATAAAGATTGCGCCGGAGTGACACCGTTTAATCTTAAGCATATTTAGATATAAGTACTTCTTTTCTTTAACCTGGTGATGGATATGAAAACGCCCTGTATCTTTTGTAAATCGTTTGAGAATATTGTGAGAGCGGGATTCCGCTATAACCAATGTGGTAAAAAGCAACGCTTTATCTGCCGAAAGTGTAAGAGCAGCTGAAAGGGCAAAGATAAAATTAAAATTAGGAAAGAAATTTCAACTACTTACAACGATTAAACAGGCCTATGCCGATGATTAGGGAGAATCTATCGTCACCAACCTTTAAATATAAAAGAATATTTCTCAAGGCATGCCAACTAAACCAAAAGTCTTCGTCACCCGCCAGATCATGGATTCTGGAATTAGACTCCTGCAAAAATCCTGTCTGGTCAAAGTCTATCCAAAAGACCAAATAATTCCCCGGGAAGAAATCCTTAAAGGCGTGAAATGGGGAGATGCCCTGCTGTGCCTGCTGACGGATAAGATTGACCAAGAAGTAATTGACGCCAATCCCAACCTAAAAGTCATTTCTAACTATGCCATCGGCTTCAACAATATTGATGTGCGTTATGCTACTCAGAAAGGTATTCCCGTCACCAACACGCCCGGCCGAGCCATTGTGGATGCAGTGGCCGAGCATACTTTTGCCCTGATGTTAGCCGTCTGCCGTCGCATCGCCGAAGCTGACCGTTTCATCCGCGCTGGAAAATATCACGGCTGGGAACCGCAGCTGTTGATGGGCATGGAATTGGTGGGAAAAACCATCGGTATTGTCGGTTTGGGAAGAATTGGTTCTGGCGTCGCCAGAAGAGCAGTAGCCTTGGGCATGAAAGTAGTGTATCATGACGTGAAACGTAATCCCTGGTTTGAAAAGGAATTTACCGCCCGTTATTGTTCCCTCTCGGAATTGCTGAAAACAGCAGACCTTGTTTCGCTGCACGTCCCTTTATTGCCTACCACCCACCATTTAATCGGGAAAAAAGAATTATCGTTGATGAAGAAGACTGCTTATCTCATTAATACCAGCCGGGGGCCAGTGGTGGATGAAAAAGCGTTAATACAGGCCCTCAAGAGAAAGCAAATCGCTGGTGCTGGCCTGGACGTCTATGAATTTGAGCCAAAACTGGCGGCGGGGCTCACTAAGCTCGATAATGTTGTTCTTACTCCCCATACTGCTTCTGCCACGGTGGAAGCCCGGTCAGAGATGTCGCTGGATGCGGCCGAGAATATTCTGGCGGTGCTGCGGGGGAAGAAACCGCCCTTTTTGGTGAATCCGGAGATGTATGGGAAATAAAATCTACTGCTCTTCCCTCACCATCACTTTCCCTTTCACCCCATACCCCACCGTCCAATAAATATACTCACCCGGCTCAGTGAAGACGTGATCCCATTCCCTTCCCGGCCGAATGGCCCGGCTGGTGATAAATTCACGGGTGCCGGCTTTCTGAAACGTCAATACCAACACTTTTTTCTGCGGATCGTGGTTAGTCCATGTTACCGAATCGCCGGCTTCAATGGCCAATTCGGCAGGTGAAAAGCCGGGCTTGCCCAGAATGGTGGCGGGATGAGTAATGGTGGCCGTTACTTCGATGCTCGAGCCGGAAGAAGGAATTCTCGAGGGTTGAAAAGGCTGCTGCCTGGTTTGGGAGGAAGGAGCAGAAGAATGATCTTTTGCTTTTACTTCTGGAGGTAGTGCTGCTGATGGATCGGAATTTCCACTTGGTGATTGCCAGGGCAAACAGCCCAGCAGCAGCAGAAGTACCATCAAACCACTGAAGAGTTTCACAATCACTTCCTGGCAGGAGTTTTATATAAAGGTTATCAACGCAAATCAAAAACCCCGCTACAGTGGGGTTTTTGGTGTTTCCTCTGACTTCGATAGTCGCAGCAAGCTGCAGGGTATGGACCAAGAGGAAACAATTAAAGCACTCGCCT
Organism: archaeon; assembly: GCA_023265925.1. GTDB lineage: Archaea > Nanobdellota > Nanobdellia > Woesearchaeales > GW2011-AR9 > JAHFRS01. The sequence goes on along the minus strand of JAHFSD010000002.1, from coordinate 50,533 downwards.
AGTGTAACTGGCAGAGAAAACTATTTAAAATCCAAAATTATGCTGGTATCAACAATGACTTTTCAGGCCTATTTTGGTGTCGAGCAGCCGAGAAGGCCGCCTACCTCCAAGCAGCAGTTGCTGCACTTCTGGCACCAGCAGAACCTTGATCCCCGCCTGCTGGAAGCCTTTGCCGCCATTCCGCGGGAGAACTTTATCCCGCCGCACTTGCGGGCGTATGCGTACGAAGACCAGCCCCTGCCCACGATCAGAAAGCAGTCGATCTCCCAGCCGACGACGGTCATGATCATGCTGCAGGCGTTAGAGTTGCAGAAAGGCGATAAGGTGTTTGAACTGGGCGCAGGAATGGGCTATCAGGCCGCGTTAATTTCCCAGCTGGTAGGGAAGCGGGGAAAAGTAGTTACGTCTGACGTCATTCCGGAACTGGTGCAGATGACTCGCGGGAATGCGGAAGAACTGGGCCTGAAGAATGTCCTGGTGATTGAAGGTGATGGTGGGGAAGGCTATCCGGAAGAGGCGCCCTACGACAAGATTATCATCACAGCTGCCTGTCCCACTGTCCCGCAGCCGTTGATCGATCAATTGAAAGAAGGCGGTATAGTGATCGCACCTATCGGTGATTTACAAAGCCAGACGATGGTACGGGGCAGCAAAGTCAATGGCCGTCTGGAACTGGAATTTCTGGGCCCGTTTGTATTTGTGCCGATGAAAGGCAAGCATGGGTTTCAGGAAGAGGAGTTGATCTATCGGCAGCACTAAACAATGAAAATTGAAAAAAAAGTCTGGCCGGAATTTTTTGAACGGATTCTCCGGGGAGAGAAGAAGTATGAACTGCGCCTGGCGGATTTTGAATGCCGATCGGGAGACGTTCTGGTGCTTAAGGAATGGGATCCTACGATGAAACAGTATACCGGCAGGATGATGGAAAAGGAAGTAACTTTTGTCCTGAAAACCAGCGAGGTGAAATTCTGGCCAAAAGAGGACGTGGAAAAGTATGGGTTACAGATCATTTCATTTCGGTGAATTCTATTTCAGGGAGAAAGTTCTTGGAAGTTCTTTTATCCTGGAGACGGAACTGCAGTCCCGATTATCAAAATTTCGATTAGAAAAATCCCGGCCAGAACTAACTGCAGGAAAAGGACGGAAACTGAAAGAAAGACCTCTTTTAAATCCTAAAATTACTTAATCCACTTCTTTGAAACCAACTTTCTTAAAAATCAAGCAATAATGATGATGTACATTGGGCACAAAGCTGTAGCGATAACCGTAAGGGTAAAGCGTCTTATTGTCCTGTAGCCAGATTCTCTCGCCGCGCAGCTGGAAATGTTTTCCCAATTCTTTTCCCACATCCCAGGCTAAGGTCTGATATTCTCCTTTATCCATGTAATTCTGCAGGATGACGACCAGATATCCTTCTGGTTTTAATTTCAGCTTGATCTTCCGGAAAATATCAACCAATCGCTGTACAAATTCTTGATAACTTGCGGCATTCCCGAGATCTTCCGCATCGTCACTGTATTTAACATCGAGACCTGCTTCCTCCCGTTCCTGCGTCGCTAATCCTTTTTTATTCAGCATCGGTCCATAGGGAGGAGAGGTAATGACGAAATCCACTTCCGGTAGGGAATGGCTTGTCCACATCTTTTCTAATTCTGCACTATTTCCCTGCAGCACCAACTGCCGGCATACTTGTTTACTTCCGTCCGGTGCCAATTTCTGCTGCGACTCGAGCTGCTGAATTCGCTGCCGGGCGATGTCGGCATATTTTTTCTGCAGTTCGATGCCAATCCCATTTCTCCCCGTCGTATGGCAGGCCACCAGGGTACTTCCCGTTCCCAGAAATGGATCAAACACAATCTGGCCAGGCTTGGTAAAGAATTGGATGAATTCAGCAATCAGATCTTCCGGATATTTTGCCGGATGCAGTAATTCACTCTTTTTCCGGCGGGGAGGATTATGGATGAACCAGGTTTTGGTAAAGCGCAGCCAGTCCTGGGCGGAGAGGTCATTAAGGCGATTTTTTGGATTCATCATCACCAACTTAAAACGAGGTTACTATAAAAAGATTGTTGGCGGAAATAAGGAAACGTTTTCTTGGCTTACCGAACAAACCCATCCAACTGCCTTTTCAAAGTCAGCTGCACATCTGTTCTTCCCAGCACCAACCAGGTGGGCTATGCTAAAAACCGCAAAAGTTGAATCTTAACTATTTGTCTACCTTTAGGGGCGCACTCCACCACTGGAATAGTTTCTGTTTGGGTTAGTAAAACGCTCTTTTCCACAGAGTTTGCCAGGGGGTGGAAAAATCAGGACAGGAAACACCTCATAACCGAAGAACACGTCGAAGAGAAAGTTCTCGTTATTCTCAAGCATTTAGACTACAACATGATCAGAGGAAGCAATGAGGAATATCTGCCTGGGGGCAGCCTTACTCCCTTCAATCTCTGCTATGGTAAACTGCGTAGCTTATGTCACACTTCCTCGACTTTTGCGTTTTATATCTGATTAGGCAAAAGCCTCGTAATCTACACTTTTGCGGCGATTGATTCTCTCAGAAACGCAAAAGTGTAGACTTCGACACGCAGTTTACCAGATTAGAACTGCGCACAAATGTGATCTAAATTGCGCAGTTCTCTATACCACCAGAAGCGCTTCCTTTCCACAGAGTTTGCCAGGGGGCATTCTGTTCTGAGAGAAAATGAAGAAGATGAAAAAGGGAAAGGAAAAAAAAGGAAAAATTAAGTGGTGTTGCTTTTATTGCCAGTTTGATCTACTATTGCTGGACAAGCAACCTCATCGATCTGCCCATTACAATTGTCATCGATACTATTGGCACACACTTCACCTGCATTTGGTCTTACCGCTCCATTTGTATCGTCACAATCAGGGGGGGTTTGAGGTGATTGAGGACCTTCACCCCAAGGACAACACTCATTATTGGGGTCATTCTTCCAATCCATACTGGGATCATTCGCCAAAGCACCGCAATTGTAGTAAGTGTCTTTTTTCAGTAAACCAGCCTTACAAAACCCATCATTATCAGCATCACAACCGTCATCAATTACTCCATTATTATTATTATCTACGCCATCACAAAATTCCTGAGCCTGAACAACCGGCGTTACCTCAAGAGGAGTTTCCGATGCCACACATCCACTCGTATCAAACGCTGTACAGTCAGACTTACAGCCGAGCGTCCCCGTTGCTCCGGGATCTTTCAGTCCGGCGGTACAAGTGAACCCTCCTAAATCAGTACCATCACAGACTTCGGAGCCTTCTCTGACCTTGTTACCGCAGACTGCTGCTGGCGGTGCTGTTGCCACACAAGCTCCATTCTGACATACTTGAGTATTAGTACAGGAAAAAGTACTTTTTCTTACAGCATTTCTTTTGGTAGCCTTATCTGTGGTACAGTAATATTTATTTACCATACTATTGCTCTTACAATCATTAGTATAGGTGAACTTATCCCCATTTTTTTTATCTCCCTCTATTCCGGTAATAGTGCTGGAACAACTTCCTACATCAGCTAGTACTACAGTATCCGAACCACCACCACGTCCACCAGTAGCCTGCCCCGCTGTTGCCTTCCCCGGCGCACAGGCCGCAATGAACAAGACCGCGACTGCTAGCAATGTCAATAACGGTAAGAGAACTATTTTTTTCATGGTCAACACCTCGTTTTTGATGATAACAGAAGGTAAACTGTACTACTATTTAAAGATTCCCACCCCCTAACTCCTCTTGGAAATATATATTATAAACTGTATTTTCAAGTATAATTACACAATCTTTTTAAAATGGAGAGCTTATTGGCATTGAATGGGACGCCGTAAGATACGTGAATTTGATGCTAAACGAATCATAGCAGATAATATCCTACAATATGGAAAGGTTAATCTTATCAATAACGCTGTTTTAATCGGTCCTGAAACAAGCTTGGAAAACCTTCCCCAGCACTATCCCTGGCTTTCCAGGACGAAATTGGTGGTTAAGCCTGATCAGCTTTTCGGGAAGAGGAAAAAGCTGGGCTTGGTGCTGCTGGAGGCAGGATGGGAGGAAGCAGTACGGTGGCTGAAAGAATACCACAATAAGGAAGTAACTATCGGTACGGTGACGGACAGGCTTACCCATTTCCTGATTGAGCCATACATTTCCCATCAGGAAGAGTATTATCTGGCGATAACTTCCGAGCGAGACCACGACATCATCCACTTTTCCCTGCAGGGGGGGATGGACATTGAAGAGCAGTGGGATAAGGTACAGAAGATCGCCGTCCCCACGCTCCAAGAGGAGGTAGATTTAGATAATAGAATTCCCGAGCAACTCCAGCCCTTTGTAAAAGCGATTTTTCAGCTCTATCGGGATTTGGATTTTACCTATCTGGAATTTAATCCTTTCACCCTGGATCAGCAGGGCCAGGTCATCCTTCTTGACACCGTCGCGGAAGTGGACGATTGTGCCCAATTCAGGAATGGGAAACGATGGGGTGATCTTCCCTTTCCCCCGCCATTCGGCCGGAAATCTTTTCCGGAAGAAGATTATATTGCTAAACTCGATGAGGAGAGTGGTGCTTCCCTCAAATTAACGGTGCTCAATCCGCAGGGAAGAATCTGGAACATTCTTTCTGGAGGCGGAGCCAGCATTATATATTTAGATGCCATTGCCAATCATGGCCAGGCCGGAAGCATCGCTAACTATGGGGAATACAGCGGCAATCCGACAACGGAGGAATCGTATCAGTATGCGAAGACGGTGCTGGACGCCATGACGCGGAGCCCCAGCATTCCCGGTGGGAAGATATTGTTCATAGCAGGAGCGATTGCCAATTTTACCGATGTGGAGAAGACGTTTACGGGCGTCGTCAGGGCCCTGCGGGAATATCAGGAAAAGTTGCGAGCAGGAAAAGTGTCTATCTTTGTACGGAGAGGCGGGCCGAATTGGGAGAAGGGTTTGGAATTGATGAAAAGAACGGGCTTAGAACTCAGGATTCCGATGGAAGTCTCTGGGCCGGAAATGCCGATGACAATGATGGTGCCGAAGGCGATGGAGAAAGTGAGGTGATTGGAAATGACCATGATGAAAGATAAGAAAGTTGCGGCTATAACAGGGGTGTATAGTGGGCTAGGTGCAGCGCTATCTGAATTACTGGCAAAGAAAGGCTATGCCCTTGTTCTGGGAGGAAGGGATAAAGAAAAATTAAATGCCTTTGCAGAAAAAATGAAAAACTTCACGGAGGTAGAAGCAGTAGTAATGGATGTACAGAAGAAAGAAAATTGCTATCGGCTCATAGAACAGGGAGTAAAACGCTTTGGTCGGCTGGATCTGCTGATTAACAACGCTGGTGTTTTGCACAAACTTACTCCGCTGGAAGGAATTGCCGAAGAAGAGCTTCTGGATACCTATAGAACAAACGTCTTTGGCCCCATTTTCTGTGCACAGGCAGCAGTAACAGTTATGAAAAAGCAAGGCTCTGGCCATATTATCAACATTGGTTCCACCTCTGCATTGGATTACAAAACCAGTCATATTGCCTATGGCTCTTCCAAATCAGCGCTAGTTGGTTTTAGCGGCTCGTTGAGAACAGAACTGCAAGGAACGGGAATCAACGTTACCTGCTTCAATCCGGGCGGGATGAAGACAGAACTCTTCCGAAGACAACCGGGACGAAAAATGGAGGAATTTATGGATCCGCAGTTTGTTGCCCAGAAAATAGTAGAACATCTTGAATCCAATTCAGAAGAGTGGCTGATCACACTACGACGACCAAAATAAAAAACCCATGAACAACCCCCCCCACCTCTTCACCCGGAGCACGGAAGCGTTCTTCTACAACCTAAAACCTCTTCCACTACAGCAGATGCTCGATTATGATTTTATCTGCCGGAAGGCAAAGCCCAGCTTGGCCGGAATAATCCATCCCGGACGGAAAGGATTCCATAAAGCCTTTTTTGGCAGCAAGGAAATAATTCTTCCCATTTACTCAACTTTACAGGATGCAACCACAAAACACCCTGTGGCAGACGTGTTAATTAACTTTGCCTCCTTTCGCTCGGCCTATTCTTCCTCTAAGGAAGCGCTGGAATCGCCAACTATCAACACCGTTGTCATCGTTGCCGAAGGCCTTCCCGAACGGCAGGCCAAAGAACTGATTGCCCTCGCCAGGCAAAAAAATAAATGGATCATTGGCCCCGCTACCGTGGGCGGCATTATCGCCGGCCAATTCCGGATAGGCCATGCCGGCGGTTTGATGGAAAATATCCTGAAGGCAAAACTCTACCGCCCGGGCAGTGTTGGCTTGGTCTCCAAGTCTGGCGGGATGATGAATGAGCTGTTTAATATCATTGCCAGGACAACGGATGGCATTAATGAAGGAATTGCCATTGGCGGCGATGCCTATCCCGGCTCAACGTTGTTAGATCACCTGCGGCGCTATGAAGCTAACCCGGATATTAAGCTGCTGGTTGCCCTGAGCGAACTGGGTGGAAAGGACGAATATGAGATCATCAAGGCAAAACGGGAAGGAAAATTAACCAAGCCGTTGGTGATCTTGGTTTCAGGAACCTCTGCCTCGATTTTTCCCTGGGAAGTGCAGTTTGGCCATGCTGGCGCCAAGGCCGGAAAGGAAGAAGAAAGCGCGGAAGCGAAAAATAAGGCGCTGAGGGAAGCAGGGATTATTGTCCCCGATTCGTTTGAAGAGTTGGAAAAGACCATCAAGAAAACATTTTTATCATTAAACCTGCCGGCAAAAGAAGAAATCAATCCTCCGGGAATGCCATTAGACTATAACGAGGCGGTCGCGCAAGGGCTGGTGCGAAAACAAACTCAATTTACCACTACCATTTCTTCAGATATTGGTGAAGAGCCCACGTATGGGACGATTCCGATGAGTGAGATCATTGAACAGAATTATTCGGTAGGGGAGGTCATTGCCCTGCTCTGGTTCAAGAAAAAACTGCCGACCTACTTCACCAAATTCCTGGAGCTATCTATTCTCCTCTGTGCCGATCATGGTCCCGCTGTTTCAGGAGCGCATAATGCGATAGTTGCCGCGAGAGCAGGAAAAGATGTTATCTCTGCTTTATGCAGCGGCCTGCTGACGATCGGGCCACGATTTGGCGGGGCGATTGATGATGCGGCCCGTTACTTCCATGAGGCTGGTGATAAAAAGCAGGATCCTACTAATTTTGTGGAAGAGATGAAGAAAAAAGGCCTGCTCATCCCTGGTATCGGGCATCGGATTAAATCCAAGAGGAATCCGGATAAGAGGGTGGAATTGCTAAAACAATTTTCCCAAAAGAATTTTCCCAAAACAACGTATCTCAACTACGCGTTGGAAGTGGAAAAAATCACACTGCAGAAGGCAGAAAACTTAATCCTTAATGTGGATGGGTGTATTGGTGTGTTGTTTGTGGACGCTTTAGTCAGTTCTGGAAAATTCGCCAACGAAGAAATCAAGGAGATTCTGGAAATAGGATACATGAACGGCCTCTTTGCCCTGGCCAGAAGCATTGGCCTGATTGGGCATATCTTAGACCAGAAACGGCTGAATGAGCCATTGTACCGGCAGCCGATGGAAGATATTCTCTATCAGCTTTAATCTTTTCCTATCACCACAATGGAAGACAATAAACCTTATAAACCAACCTCACCCCCGCAGCGGCAGGGTGTTTGCGGGTGACAGAAGAAACTAAAAAAGAACCCAAAAAGGATGATGACGTTGTAATTGATTTCTCCAAACTAGGAGCAAAACTGAAAGGATGGTGGAAGAAAGAATCAACTGGAGAGCCGGCAAAGGCCCAGCATACCCAGCATCAGCCGGAAATACATCATCACCATGAAGAAAAGAAGCACGCGAAGCAATCAGATGAGGAGATTTCCCTGGACTGGAACAAGGTTAAGCAGTTCTGGAATACCCATTCCCGCTGGATAATCCCGCTGGCCTGCATCCTGCTGGCGATGTCTATTTCGATCTACCTCCGCACGATGCCGCTGCGGCTGCCGATTGCCGATAGTTGGGCGGAGCGGGCAGTTTTTAATTTTTATCAGGATCAAATTAAGCAGCAGATCAGCCAGCAATACCCCAACCTGCCAGAGCAAAACCGGCAAGTCCTGGCAGCAACAGAATGGGAAAAGACCCGTCAGCAGAATAAGCAGCAGATCGATGCGCAGATTAAACAACTTTCCCAGCAGTACAAAAACCAGTTCCGGGACGATCAGGGGACGACCTATCTCCTCGGTATTGATCCTTACTATTATTTCCGGCAGACAGAATATGTCCTGAAGAACGGCTATCCGGGCAGTGAAATCAGGGACGGAAAAATCATTGATGGCTATCGCCTGGCTCCTTTAGGAGATTTGGGAGAATGGAATTTCCACCATTGGTTTGGCGCCTGGTGGCACCGCTTCCTAAACCTGTTTGGCACATTTCCGCTGATGTTCACCTTTTTTCTGGTGGGAACGGTCTTCTCGGCCCTGACGGTCATCCCGGCTTTTTTCATTGGAAGGATTATCACCAAGAACAATGTGGGCGGATTTTTTACCGCAATGCTCCTCGCCGTTTCCAGCTTTTTTGTGGCCCGAACCACCGGAGAAAGCTCTGATACGGACGTCTATGCGGTCTTTTTTCCGGTGTTAATCACCTGGCTGTTTCTGGAAGCACTGGATGCCGGGACATTGAAAAAGAAAATTTTCTGGATGAGTCTCGCCGGTTTTGCCACCGGCGTCTTTGCCTTTGCCTGGACGGGCTGGTGGTACATTGCAACGTTTATTTTCATAACAATGGGTGTGTACCTGCTCTATCTGCTGCTGATAAACCTAAAAACGATCCCCGCACTGATAAAATCATCCCCGTTCACTAATGCCGTCACAGTTATAGGAACATATCTTCTTACCTCGGCCCTATTTGTCAGCGTCTTTACCTCTTTTAACCAACTTATCCGGGTCGTGTTTGGTCCTTTGGGTTTTCTCCGTTTGAAAGCTGTCGCGGTAAGCTCCTACTGGCCCAACATCCGCACCACGGTTGCCGAATTGAACGTCCCCGCATTTTCCAATGTCATTGAACAATTTGACGGCCAGCTCTATTTTGCCCTGGCGATAGCCGGCATCCTGCTGACGGCGTTCAGAAAAGATGAACACGGAAAATGGGACTTTAAAATAGCTTTCTTCCTGGCGATGTGGTTTGCCGCCTCGGCCTTTGCCACCACCAAAGGTATACGGTTCATTTTACAACTTACACCAGCGTTTGCCATGGGCCTTGGTGCATTTATGGGCATCAGCTGGTATTATGCCTCCCGCTGGACGGCCAAAGAATTAAAATTAAGTCCTGTTATCATGAAAACAATCTTTTTTTTAGCATTGGGCTTCCTCCTCCTTAGCCCGATTAAATCCGGGTACAGCCAGGCTTATAATTCTGTTCCCAGCATTAATGATGCCTGGTACAACACCTTAATTAAAATCAAAACGGAAGCTCCGGAAAATAGCATCATCACCTCCTGGTGGGATTTTGGCCATTGGTTCAAGGCTATTGCCGATAGGCCGGTAACGTTTGACGGAGGAAATCAATTGGGGTATGGTGCCCATTGGGTAGGCAAGTCCCTGCTCACTGACGATGAAAAAGTGACCGTCGGCCTTATCCGCATGCTGAATTGCGGACAAAACTCAGCCTTTGAAGAACTGGACCAGTTTGGGAAAGATCCCCTGCGGGAGATCGGTCTTCTCAATGAAATTATCGTGCAGGAAAAGTCCGACGCGATTAAGACACTTAACCGAGAGGGATTAACTTCAGAGCAAATTGCCTCCGTTATCCGCTATACCCATTGCGCTGCGCCCACGGATTATTTCATCACTTCGGAAGACATGGTCGGCAAAGCCGGTGTCTGGGGCCATTTTGGCAGCTGGGATTTTAGGAAAGCGGTCATGTATCAAAAAGTGAAGAAGCTCAATCGAGCAGATGCCATCAACTATTTGAAAACAACGTTTAACACCAGCGAACCGGAGGCCGAGACGATTTACGCTGAAGTGCAGTCGACCGAAGCCGATAGATGGATTGCTCCCTGGCCTGGCTACCTTTCCGGTTTCCAGAGCTGCGAGAGGCTCTCTGATGTGGAACTGCGCTGTCCTGGCTCGGTGCAGGGACAGAATTTTGCCTTGCACATCGATACCACAACCTGGAATGCCAGCTTTGAAAGCAATCCAGAGATAACTCCCAACTCCCTAGTGTATGCCACAAAAGAAAGTGTTTTCGAAAAAGAATTGGCCGGGCAGCAGAAAACGGGCTTTTCCGTCGTCCTGATCCCTCAGGGAGAAGGCTACGTCTATCTGCTGGCTGATCCGCTGCAGGCGGCTGGCACGTTTACCAAACTGTTTTTCTTTGAGGGACACGGATTAAAATGTTTCCAGAAGTTTTATGACACCCAAAGTTATGGCCAGGGGCGAATCATTACCTGGATTGTGGATTACGATTGCCAGCAGGAGAACAATGTTTTCTTCCAGTCCAAGCCGGAAGTCCAGGCTGCCCATATTTTGATTTCCACTGAAAATAAAACGGAAGAGGAAGCGCTGGCGCTTATTGAGGAAATCAGAAAAAATGTTACTGCGGCCAATTTTGCCGAGTATGCCCAGAAATATTCTCAGGATCCCGGGTCGAAAGATAATGGGGGGGATTTAGGCTGGTTCGGGAAGGGAGCGATGGTGCCGGAATTTGAACAAACTGCTTTTGCTCTCAATATCGGAGAAATTTCTGAGCCGGTGAAGACGCAATTCGGGTATCATCTGATACTGGTGCGGGAGAAACGGGAACGGTGAGGGGCCGGAAACAGGAATACTTCCACAATTTTTATAAAGCAATTTTCCGCCGTGTGATTCCTATGGCTAAAAGTAGTGGTGATCCTGTTTCCATGACAACCGCAGTCGTGATTCCGGCCCATAATGAAGGTGAACGAATTGGCCCGGTGATCAGGGCTGCTCAGAAACACGTCGAGAACATCATCGTCGTGGACGATGGTTCAGAGGATGACACCGCTCGCCGGGCCGAAGAGACCGGAGCAACTGTTCTTCGGCATCGGGTTAATTTAGGCAAAGGAGCAGCACTGAAAACTGGCTGCGAGTACGCCTTACAGCAGGGTGCCGAGCGGCTGGTGGTGATGGATGCTGATGGCCAGCATAATCCGAACAAAATACCAGAGTTCCTGGCAGCCTTGCAGCAGCATGATATTGCTTTAGGCGCACGAACGGTACCGGATTCCATGCCGTTAGTGATGCTGGTGGGCAACAAAGTTATCAACCAGACCCTGAGCACTCTCTATAACATTACCATCACTGACAGCCAATGCGGCTACCGCTCTTTTACCGCAGCGGCCTATCAGAAAATCCGCTGGGAGGCGCTGAATTACTATGTGGAGATGGAGATGGTCATTAAAGCCGGCAAGAAAAGATTAAAGTATACCCAAATTCCCATTGAAACAATTTACAGCGATAAATATAAAGGAACAACCGTTTTGGATGGATTGATGATCGTGGCCAAAATGATTGGCTGGAGGTTATTTAAATAATGGGACTTAGCACAACTTTTTGGATTCAGTTCCTCGGCGTTATCTTTGGCTTAGGGATGATGTACTTTACATTTGTGAAATTCAAGCGAAAAGAGATTACTAAAACTGAGTTAATGATCTGGTTCACCGGCTGGATTCTGCTGGTGGTCATTGCAATCATCCCCTTTGCCCTTGATTCAATCATAGCCCCGCTGCGCTTTTACCGCCGGCTAGATTTTTTTGTGGTGATAGGATTTTTCGTCCTGCTCGGCCTGGGCTTCTTCAACTACAGTTCCGTCAAGAGAATGGAGCGGAAACTGGAGCAATTTGTCCGGCAGGACGCGTTGCAGAAAGTTGAAAAAAAATGAGAATTCTGTTTGTCTGCGAGAATTATCACCCCCATTATGGCGGCGCCGAAGTGCTGTTTAAGAACCTGGCCGAGGGATCGGTGAAAGAAGGACATGCTGCTACCGTTCTTACCCATTGGCTGAAAGGAACGGCCAGGAGTGACGTGATTGGGGGAGTTACCGTCCGACGAATCCTTTCGTTTAGTTCCCGCTACCTCTTCACTTTTTTTTCTATCCCGGCCGCCATCCGCCTGGCCCGAAAACATGATCTCATCCAAACCACCACCTTTAACGGCGCTTTTCCGGCTTGGCTGGCAGCCAAACTTGCCGGAAAACCGGTTGTCCTGACGGTACATGAAGCCTGGCAGGGGAAGTGGCGGGAAATTACTGGCTTTCCTCGCTGGAAAAGTGCCCTCCATGAATTTCTCGAAGGGTTGATTTACCGCCTGCCGTTTGATCAGTATATCTGTGTATCTCAGGCAACTAAAGACGATTTACTTCGGCAGGAAATAGCGCCAGAAAAAGTAGAGGTCATCTACAATGGGCTGGATTATGAATTCTGGAATCCAAAGAAAGTCAAGGCTGCTGTCGTTAAAGATATTAAGAAGCGGCATAACCTCTACCATAAATTTGCCTATTTTTCCTGGGGCCGGCCGGGGCCGTCCAAGGGCTTTGAATACCTGATTAAAGCGGTTCCGTTGATTGCCCAGCAGATTCCTGATTCCGTGCTGCTGCTGATGCTCGGCTCAAGGGAGAAATATCCACAAAAATATCGGGAATTACGTTGGTTGATTCAGGAGCTTACTCTTTCCCATCAAATTAAGCAGGAGCAGATTCAGCTGCTGGATTCCCAACCGTACGAAGAATTACGGAATTACGTGCAGGCAGCAGATTGTATCGTTGTTCCTTCCCTTGCCGAAGGCTTTGGCTATACTGCCGTGGAAGCGCTGGCCATGAACAAGCCGCTGGTGGTCAGCGATGCCGGTTCTCTGCCGGAAATTGTGGGGGGGAAATATCAGGTGTTTCGAAGTAAAGATGTACGGGATTTGGCAGAGAAGGTGGTGAAGATAGCTAGGAAGGAATTTCTTCACCAGCCGCGAAAAAAGTTTGAATGGAAAGAAAGCATTTGGCAGTATTTAGGAATCTATCAGAAGCTTCTTGACCAGAAGAATCACCACCAGAATACTCGACCATAACTATTATATACCTACTTTTAAGCGATTTAAACTATGAACATCCTGTTCATCTCCGAATATTACCCACCCAAAGTCCTGGGCGGAGGGGAAATAAACCTGGCTTCAATAGCCAAAGGACTGGCAGCACAGGGCCAAAAAGTACTCGTCTTGACCTCGTTCTTCCCCGGTCTGGAACGATATGAAGAAAAAGAAGGAGTGAAGATCTACCGCCGGCTGAAAACAGGAGTAACCCCTTCTGGATTTCTCAGCAACATTCAACGCCGCCTGCTCTTCCCTAGCTCCATTGTGCGGGAAGTGTGGAAATTGACTAAGGAAACCACCATTGACCTGATTCATTTCCAGGGAACCAGCGTGATTGCCGCCCCAAAATTAAAACATCTCCACAAGCCTTTGTTTGCCACGATTGAAAGTTATCCGGCGCTCTGTCCCAAGGGCGACCGCTGGTATCGCGGGAAGGAAGAATGTAAAGTAGTCTGCTCTGTAGCTAAGTTTCTGCCTTGTCAGGCACATTCACCGGAAATTGGCAAGATGAAAAATAAGTGGTATCTGAAATATAACCTGCCACTATTGCTGTATATATATTGGTACTACCGGCGCTTGAATAAGGCTCTTGGACATTGCCAGCTGATTTCCATCAGCAGGTATGTTCAGAATTTATTAGCACAGCATCGTTTTCAGAGCCAGACTGTTATCCCCAATATTATTGAAGCAGATAAATTCTCTTCTGTCAGGAAAGAAAAAAATCAAAAAAGAGAGAAAAATCAAAAGTTGAAAATACTCTATCTGGGCGCCCTGATCGAATCCAAAGGGCCGCAGATTCTCCTGCAGGCGCTGAAAGGACTGGATTGCCACTGCGACTTGTATGGCGACGGGGTGCTGAAAGAACAACTGCAGGATATGATCGTGCAGAATGGACTGGATGCGGAAATTCATCCGCTGGTTTCCTATGAGCAGGTTCCAGAGCTGTATGCCGCTGCCGACATTGTTGCCTATCCCTCACTTTGGCCGGAACCATTTGGCCGGATTCCGCTGGAAGCAATGGCGGCGGGGAAAATGGTGATGGCGTCGAAGATTGGGGCGATTCCGGAGGTAATGCCTTTGGGGAGTGTGCTGGTTGCTCCTGGAGACGTAGAAGCTTGGCATCAGGCTCTCCAAACCTGCCAAAAAAATTGTCGGAATTATTTTGGGCTAAGACGAGAATCCCTTCATCAATATACCCCTACCGTTGTTAGCTCTCAACTGCAAAAACGCTATGAGGCCGCGCGATGAAGGTCACGACTTCCGCTGAAGTACGGCGATATTATCAACAGGAAGACGTCGCTGAGAAATATATCAGAAAACGTTTTAGCGAGCCTTTGAATGTCATTGAACATCAACGGCAGGTGGCGGTACTCAATCAGATCATTCGGGAACAAAACTGCCGGAAAATACTGGAATTTGCTCCTGGTCCCGCTCGTGTTACCGCAGAATTAGCCACAGCAGGAGGAACCAGCATTGATTCGAGCGCAAGCATGTTAGCCCTTGCGCAAAAGAGAATGCAGCACGCCGGCAAGAAATGGAATTTTGTGCAGGGAGATATCCTGAACCTAAACCAGAACCTGGACCTGAAGGCAGAATATGATCTGGTGTTCTGTATTCGTTTTCTGCTGCACTTCCAGGAACCAGAGCGGGAAAAGATCTATCGACAAGCGACTAGTTCTTTACGCCCCGGGGGATATCTTGTTTTTGAAGCCATGAATAAAAAAATAGTTTCACCATTACGGTGTGTGCTGGGAAGGAAGCGTTATATCGTCTATGACCAACTCTATCAAAGAGAAGAATTGATTAAAGAACTGGAGAAAAATGGTTTTCGGGTTGTGAAACTATATCCCCTGCTTAACCATTTCTGGAGCCAGGCTTTCTTTTCCCGCCCTTTAAAATTATTGGGATTCAAAAAGACTGCACAGCGATTGATACACTCTCTCGAACAGTTTCCATCTGAGAACCCTTATGAATGGCTGGTGCTTTGTCAGAAAAAATAACCCTATGAAAAAAATAACCTATTATGTCCAGCGGTATCGTCCTGAGTATGAAGCTGTCTCTAAAGAAGTGCAGTTGTTAGCAAACCATTTTTCGCAGAATAATACCGTTAAAGTTCATGACCTTCACCTCGATGGACTGTTGACGACAAAATTCAGTTCAGCGCTCCGTTCGTTTCACTTTGCCTATTATCCCCTGCTGCTGCCCTCGACCTATCTGCTCAGCAGAAACAGTGATCTAAACCATATTTATACCTCACTGGGCGACTTCCCCTATCTGCCGGTACTGGACTTGCGGCGCACCATCCTGACGGCTGCTGCTTCTTGTCATCTGGCCAAGATACAAAAAAGAATGAAATATCTTTCCCAGCTGAGAAAAATTATCGTTGAATCACAACGACAGCAGCAGGAGTTAGTTTCGCTGGGAATTTCCCTGGAGAAAATAGAAATTATTTATCCCCCAGTTGATCTGGCAACTTTTATCTACACATCTGCTACCGGACCGTTCACCATCCTCAATGCCAGCTGCCCGACCAGAGCAGAAGATTTTGCCAAACGGGGAATTTATCTGCTGCTGAACTGTGCGGAAGGAGCTAAACAACTACAGTTTCTGCTACTGTGGCGGAAAGGAGCCTACGACAAGATCCAACGGGAAATTCAGCAGCACGCGCTGGAGAATGTCCAGTGCCATCAGGGTATTCGTTCCCCAATGAATGACCAATATGCCTTGACCCACTGCACCATCATCCCCTATACCCGATATGATAATTATCTGAAGCTTATTCCCAATTCGGCGATTGAAAGTCTCGCGGCCGGAAAGCCCCTGCTGGTTTCCACCAAGACTGAAATGGCTGAAATAGTGAAAAATGAAAAATGTGGTGTGGTGTTTGAACCTACCCCTGAAGATCTGGCCAGAGCTATTAAAGAATTACAACAGCATTATCATTCCTATCAGCAAAATTGCCGGAAAACGGCGGAGAAATACTTTTCCCACCTCCTGTTCCTACAGAAGTATGAACACGTTTATTCATCCCTAACGGCAAGACGATAACTCATGACTACCACCCCTTCCTATCAGCAAACCATCCCGGGAATTATGAACGTGCTGCAACTCTTTCATCAGGCTAAATTGAGCTACATTCTCTTTAAATGCGAGCATATTTTCGCGGGAGAGAATAAGAATGCCGATATTCTGTTTGAAACCGATGATGATTACGGGCAGGCAGCGCGGCTGCTGGAACAACAAGGCTGGGCGCTCCGCTTTTCCGAACGATTTGAGAAGTATAAATTGATGTATTGTGGATTTGCGGATATTGGCAAAGAAAAAACTTTCCATTTCATTCATCTTCATCGTGAGATTGCCTGGCATGGAATAAAAGCACTGGATAAAAAATGGGTGTTTGAACGAAAGAAAATAGTTACCCCGCTGATTGTTGTGCCCAGCCTGGAAGATTCCATCTTGATTCATGCTGCCCATGTGCTGTTTGAGAATTTTAAGGTGACGGAGAAAGAAAGGCCCTTCTTAAATCAGTTTTTGGATCAAAATAGGAGCAAAAATGGTGATCCAAAAAGAGACAAAAAGGATCTTAAGCCTATGGACCGAAAGTACCTCCAGCAGCAACTTACTCACCATAAATGGAAGGGAGGATTTGTATCTGTTCTAAAGTATAAAGATTCTCCGACTCTTCCTCCTGGCAGCATTACCGCTACCTGGATAAAAAAATTAGTTCAAGAACCGGCAACAGCCGCGTATGTGGGCATGAAAATCGCCCAAAAGATCTTCCGCCCTCTACAGTGGAAACGCCGGGGCTGCCTGATTGCGTTCATAGGCGTCAATGGCAGTGGCAAAAGCACTCTTGCTCGAAAAACACTGGAACAGTACCAGCCCCTTACCCGGCATCTCGGCAAGAAACAGCAATCGTACTACTTTGGCTGGCAACCGGAATTTCCACTGACGAAACTACTTTCCAGGATTTTGCAGAAGAATGATAAAAAATTATTTCAAGAAATAAACTTTGTTACTAAATCTAAAAAATTTGATCTCTTTCAGGAACTGCTCTTCATCTATCTCTTTTTTGAATTTTACTATCGGTACGTTTGCCATCTCCGGCCACAACTCCGGCAAGGAAATCTCATCATCACCGACCGCTATTTTTATGACCTGTACGGGCAATATCCGTACGCCGGCAACAGCTTCCTGATCAAGCCGCTCCTCCATCTCTTTCCTAAACCAGATTTCACCTATCTCCTTGATTTGGAAGTAGAAAAATTAAGAAAAAGGGGGAAAATCAATCGAGAAGCCGGGAAAGAGATTACCGCGATAGAACGAAAAATCTACCCCTACGACTACCTTCAACAACAGCGGGAGAACTACCTGTTCTTGCAGCGGTACCTTTCCACTCGCTACCTCCACACCGCTATGGACATTCAACAATGTACCACAACAATCATCCTAGAAAGCTGGAGAAAACTACTATGAGATTTGAACTTCGTATCCAGACGATAAGTTGACTTTATCTGTGTTCCATTACATTTTAATACCCCCTTCTTTATATGTTAAAAACTGCAAAAGCCCAGTAAGTAATATAAAAATAATTTTGGAAAAATAAAGATTTATCCTATGAAAAATAAAAATCTTGGTTTTATGCCGGAAGTTGGTGTTGGCGTTGATATTGAATCCCTGCAGCGATTTCAGAAGCTGAACTTGACTCATGATAAGACTTTTCTTCAAAGAATCTACACCCCAAAAGAGCTTTCGTATTGTTTTGCTAAAAAATACCCGGCACAACACCTGGCGGTCAGATTTACCGCAAAAGAAGCTGTACTAAAAGCTTTAAGTGTATTGGGCACAACTAAGCTACCTTTAAATACTATTGAGATATATAACGATAAAAAAGGAATACCTTATGTAAATCTAATCGCTACAAAAAGTGAGAAATTTTGTCTAAAAATAAGTTTGTCTCACGATAAAGATAAAGCCTTGGCTTTTGCTCTGGCTTTCAGGAGTAGGTAAGATGGTACGTTTAATTCAAGAATATTTTATGAAGTCAGCACAACTATTCCCTAACCAGGTTGCGGTCAATTTCAAAGAGGAAAATATTACCTATACAGAATTGCATGCTTACAGTAATAAGCTTGCCCACTTTCTTATTCATATTGGAATACAGCAAAACAGTCGAATCGCTTTCTGTCTCCATAAATCCCTCCATTCCATAAAATCTGTCCTGGGGATATTGAAAGCTGATTGTTGCTACGTTCCCCTAGATCCCCATTCCCCCCCTGAAAGACTGCAACAAATAGTAGAAGACTGCTCACCAGCAGTCGTACTCTGTGACACTGCTACTCTAGATCATACTCTTTCCATACTCCAGAGAAGAAACGGCGATTCTCCCCTCCCTAAACTAATTGTTCTTTCGCCCCAGGACTTTAACACGAAAAGATACCAAAAAGAGCACCAAGGGGAACTATACACCGAAGAAGCAGTGCTACAACAGCCAGAAACACCCCGTCCCTTTGAAAATAAAGGATCCGATCTCGCATACATAATCTATACCTCCGGGTCAACGGGAAAACCAAAAGGAGTAATGATCACCCATGCTAATGTGATCAGTTTTATTGAATGGGTGGTCCCTAAATTCCACATCGCCAGGGAGGATATACTTTCCAATCATGCCCCCATGCACTTTGACCTTTCCACTTTTGATATGTACTCCACATTTAAATCTGGGGCCCGATTGGTTCTCGTGCCGCCAGAATTGAATTCCTTTCCGGAAAGATTGGTTCAATTTATGGAGCAGAAAGAGATTTCTGTGTGGATGTCTGTTCCCAGTATCCTAACGTACATCGCCAAAGTGGATATCCTGAATCCCACCAGGATACCACAATTAAGGCTCATTATTCCGACCGGAGAGGTTTTTCCTACTCCGTTTCTAGCGCAATGGATGAACCTCTTTCCTCAAAAGACTTTTGTGAATATGTTTGGGCCTACGGAAACAACGGTGGAATGTACTTATTATATTATTGATAAAGTCCCCACCGATTTGAGTTTGAATATTCCCATTGGAAAAGCTTGTGATCATCTGGAAGTTTTTGCTTTAAAAGAGGACGGGACTATCGCCGGGGTAGGGGAACTAGGGGAGCTGTATGTGAGGGGATTGAGTGTCAGTCCAGGCTACTGGAATAATCAACAAAAAACGGAAGAGCATTTTGTTAAGAATCCTTTGTTTTCAAATCTGAATGATAAAGTCTATTGGAGTGGCGATCTGGTGCAGCTTCAGGAAGATGGAAATTACTTATTTAAGGGGAGAAAAGACCATCAGATAAAATATATGGGCCATCGGATCGAACTTGGTGAGATTGAAGCAGCCTTGCAGTCCCTTCCAACAGTACGAGAGGCCATCGTCATTTTCTCAAAAATCCATGAAGCGGGAAAACTCGTTGCCTACGTTGCCCTGAGCAAGAGTATGGACCATGCGCAAATACAGGAAGAGCTCAGCACACTGCTCCCAAAATATATGATTCCTGAGATTAAAATCGTAGAAAAACTTCCCCGAACCACGACGGGAAAGATAGACCGAATGAAAGTAAACGAAGATTATGAAAAAACGAATTTTAATAATAGGTAATGGGAAAGTAGCCATTGATTGCGCACAGATTGCCCAGGCCAGCCAGGAGATTATCGGATTTGTAACTGAACCGGCAAGCAACCTAATCGGCAAATCCCTCATCAAAGTGCCGGAATCAATGCACCCCCTAGAAACGAAGAACATTAACGAAATAGCAAATAAGATAAAAGAACTGAAACCAGACATTATTTTCAGCATAAACAACTTTCAGTTGCTAAAAGAAGAAATTATAAATATCCCTCCCCTAGGAGTCATCAATTTTCACAATGGGCCTTTGCCAAAATACGCCGGGCTAAACGTATGCAGCTGGGCGATTGTGAACGGTGAAACAGAACATGGGATAACCTGGCATTATGTAGATTGCGGAGTGGACAGCGGAAATATTATCACCCAAAGAAGATTTCCCATTGGCGAGCACGAAACCGCACTGCAACTCATTATGAAATGTATCAAGTATGGTATTGATACATTTAAGGAAGTACTCCCAATAGTGACAGACCAGCGCCTAACCGGCACACCGCAAAATAAAGCGGAACGGACAATCTATAAAAAAAAAGACACCCCCAATAACGGAGTAGTGTCTTACCGCTGGGAGAGCGGGAAGATATATAATTTTATTCGAGGACTTAACTTTGATCCTCTGGAAAACATGCTCATTCGACCATCGTCAACCATCAATAACAGAAATTTCTATATCGATCAGATAAGAAGGGCAGAGAAAATACCTGCAGAAAACAACTGGGGGAAAGTAATCCACGCAGATGGAGAACAGATTATCATTCAGGTAAATGATGCTCAAATCTCATTAGAAAAACTCAGAAATGAAAAACAAGAATGGATTTCGCTTTCGCAGTTTATTGAACAATACAAGATAAAGATAGGAATTATTGTGAATGAATGATGAATGAAAAAATTAGCTTTGAAAACATGAACGCGCACAATAAAGCAGAGCTTCGGCGGGAACTTCGATTTTGGCATCAGCATCTTAGCAATGAAGAAGTCCTCCATAAAAGTAAATTAATCTCTAAGCGCATTCTCGCTCTACCGGAATATGCCAGTGCAAAAACCATTCTCTGTTACGCCCCATTTGATAAAGAAGTAGACCTTCATGCCATTGCCCAGAATGCCCTTCATGAAAGTAAGCGGGTCGCTTTCCCAAAAGTGAACCCTGAAACAGGAGCAATGGTTGTTACCCAAGTAACAAATGGAATCAGTGATTTAATAAAAGGAAGTTATGGAATCAAGGAACCAGTTTCAACCTGTCCACTCATTGAACCGGTCATCATAGACCTCGCTTTGATTCCCGGTATTGGATTCGATCTTTTGGGGGATAGGGTTGGCTTTGGTAAGGGATATTATGATTGCTTCTTAAAAAAAACTCCCGCATTGAGAATAGGGGTGGCGTACGATTTCCAAGTGGTTCCTTGATTCCTAAACCATAATATTTAAAAATGCCTTGCCGAGAAATGCTTTAGTGAGAACGAATACAGAAAAAAAAGATAAGATTTCCTTGAAAGATGAATATTCGACTTGAAATGGTAAGAGATACGGATTTCGAACTTTTAGCTAGCTGGTTCCACAATCCGGAAAATAATAAGTGGTTGATTTCCCGGTATAATTTGGAGAGATATAATCAAATCATTCACACCAGGATCTTGAAAAAAAGTGATAATTTCTTTTGTATGGTTTATGATCTAGATCAGCCCATTGGATTTGTGGGGTTGAGTTTGATTGATAATTTAGACAAAACCGGCATGATATGGTATATTTTAGGCGAACGGTCCTATGCTGGACAAAGCGTAATGACCATCGCGGTAAATCTCCTTCTAGAGAAAGCGTTCACTGACCTCAAGCTCCATTCCATACAGGCGATAGTAGCTGAAAAAAATGCCGCCTCGTTACGCGTCCTTGAAAAAAACAATTTTAAGCGTTCGGGAATACAGCGGGAATCACATTTCATAGAGGGGGGATTTCAAAATAGGATGTGCTTTGATATCCTGCAATCAGAATACCGAGGAATGACCCATGGATGAGGCAGCGCAGATTAGGGAAATTATCAGAAGAATAAAGCAGGTAGAACAAGTATCGGATACTGAAGACTTTTTCGCCACTGGTTTTTTAGATTCTTTTGATATCATTAATTTGGTTGACGAATTGGAAAAAACATTCAATATGAAGATAAAAGGGGAAGATATCATCGAAGAGAGCTTTAAATCTATTGAGACCCTAGCAAAGCTCGTTATGAAAATGAAACATGAATGAAAATGCGGTTATTCAAAGTACTAATGGAAATATCACTTTTGCCGATATTACCAACTCTTTTAAAGAGATCGGCATCAGTTCTGGAGATACTCTTTTCATTCACTCCTGCCTATTTTCTTTTGGCCGGCCCGTGGGGGAATGCACGAAAGAGGGATTTGCCAATATTTTCATTGAAGCTATCTTATCAGTTATCGGTTCGGAAGGAACATTGATTGTTCCCACTTTCACCCTGTCTTTTTGCAAAACAGGTTTCTTTGATTCAATCCATAGTAAATCGGAGGTTGGTTTATTATCTGAAGTATTTCGACAGCGAAATAATATTGTCCGGTCCAGTCACCCTATTTATTCAGTGGCGGTGATGGGAAAAGATAAGGATTACTATTTGTCAGCCTGCACGACGAACTGTTCGGGAGTAGGAAGCCTCTTCGACCTTATTCATCAGAAGAGTACAGTAAAGATAATGCTGCTGGGATTAGAAGTTCCTGCTACTACCCAATTTCATTATGTTGAAGAGCAGGCAAAAGTCCCCTATCGTCATATCAAGAATTTTACTGGCACGGTTGACGGCAAACCAGCAGCCGTCGATGTCTATGTGCGCAATCGGCAGGTTGTGCCCACTCCACAAATCGACCAATCGAAATTCAGGTCTTTTTTTGAAGAACATAAGCACCTGCTTAAAAAGACTACATTGGGGGATGGGACTGTTATGGTGATCGAAGAGAAGGATATGCATCAATTGTTGTGGAAAAAAATGAAAGAAGATCCAAACTATTTTTTGAATGAGCCCTATCCCCGGGCAGTGAACTCTTCCCAACAAATTGAAGGGTATATTTATGAGGAGATAAACAGAAATAGTTCCGTAATTATTCAGCCACGTGAAGCGCCCCCGTCCTAAGGTTATGATGCTCACCACGCTTCAGATGGCTGAATAATTACATAGTTCCGTAATACTTTAGTATCCTGAAGTTCCGAAAGATTTTAATAACCACGTTATAAAATGCGGGTATGGCTACGCTCTGGCTCTTTGACCTGGATGGTGTCTTCATAAATATTGACCATTTGCATATTCAAGCACACCAAGCGGCATATCAAGAAGTATTCCGCATTACCGTTCCATCCAAAATTATAATCCCGACCTCTGGGATGGCCGGACTAGACGGTCCACGAATCGTCCTTCGAAAGATGGGAATTCATTCAGACGAGAAAATTAATAATTTTATTAAATTTTTTTTATCTCCATCTTGACCAAAAAATGGCGTTGATTCCTCTGGAGCCTTTACCGGGAGTTATAGAATTTCTCAATTACCTCAAAAAAGAGAAAAAAAATCTTCTGGGATTAGTAACTGGGAACAAAGAAAATATTGGGGAGAAAATGATCCGAAAGGCCGGATTATACTCCTATTTTAGTTTTTTTAGCTTTGATCGGGGTGAGAACAGAGAAAAACTCGTTGAAAGTGCTATCAATAAAGCAGAAAAAATTGCACCGATCAAAAAAAAGATTGTCATTGGTGACACTGTCCACGATATTCGGGCTGGCAAAGCTAATTCCTGTTTCACCGTTGCAGTTGCTACCGGATTTTCAACGATGACTACACTCCAACAAGAGCAACCGCATCTCCTTCTCCAAAGCCTAAAGGAATACCCCTCCATCCTAAAAAGGATCTCCACCACTTTAACACTAAGTCAAAACCCCCAGGCAGAACGGGCAGCAACAGCATCGGTTAGATAGGTCATTTTTTCTTCTAAGCCAGGAATATGATTACGAGAAAGATTAACCTTCAACATAAAATGAAGAAAATCTTCAGTCCAAATTCGAATCGCCGCTTCCGGAAGAAATCGTACTTCAGCCGTGGTAAGTTCTCCCGCTCTGACATAAGCATCTAGATAAGCATTTGCTGAAATCAGATCTGGCGAAGTTACTCTTCCCTCTGCCGTCAGAGTTGAAAAACACCATATCGAATACATCACATCCCGCACTCGAGGAATATACATTGCTTCATCAGGGTCGAGAATTACCTTTAATTCGTTCTGGTCATACAGAATATTAGCTGGCCAAACATCTTTATGCGCTACTCCCGCCGGGAGAGAATGATAAAGCTTTTCATCAAATGAGAATAGACACTCTTCCACGACCGGGACCAATGCGCTGATCTTTTTTGTCACCTCATTTTTCTGACTGGAAGACAATTTCTCTTTAACTCTCTCCAGAAGAACGGGGAGAGGTTCATCAGTAAGAAAATTATTCTTAATCTTCCTCCTGATAAAATCCACCTCAGCAGGATCCATACTTTTCAAAGCACAATTCATACGGGCATGGATCGAAGCAGTACTTCTCACTTCTTCTAAAGCACCACTATAGCCTGCTGCCGAAACGTACGGATAGATAACATAATAATCTTCTTGATACTGCAATGAGACTGCCCCTTCCTGAGTAAAGAGATAATTTACTAACGGAATTTCATGAGCATGAACCTGCCTGATGAACAAACTTAAACCATGAAAATAATCTCCTGGTGTAGACAATTTAAAATAAGCCGGAGGAATTCTTTTCAAAATGTAAAAAGAATCTTCCTCATCTTTAAGAAGAGATAATGAACTTTTAGCCTGAAATTGGATGGGAATATCACTCTCTACTTTTTGCAATAATAATCCGTACTCTTTCTCCAGTTGTGCCAACAATTGCTCTGAAATCATGATTTACCCATTCTTTCCTCAAAAAGGAACCGCCCACTATCGGTCAGACGCACAAAGGCAATTTTCTCACCTGTTGTGGACCGGTGGAAAATTCTTTGGATTTTAACTTGTTCTCCAGCAAAAACTTCGCAAACTCTAAATCTAGCGGATTATCTATATCTACGGATCGCTCTTGAGGCATGATATAAGCATAACTTTTTCCAGAAAACCAACTCTTTTGTTCCCTGATAAATTTCCAGTTCGCAATAAAAATGGCGCCGTTAAGCTGATAATAGGTAGGCAACTCCTGCCTATTTTTGTTTTTGATCCATTCCGGAATAAAATCATGCATGGAGTGATCGGCGGGTAGGGTATTCATCGCCAGTGGGGTGGTTCTCGCCTCACAGACCCCGATAATCGTATCGGCATTTTTGTGGAAAAACAATGTTAAAGCCCCGTCAATATCTTTGGCCGTGCGCAAGGGAGACGTCCCCTGCAGGCGTATAATTATATCAAATGCTGCCAAGCCTTCTTTTTCCAACCACTCCATAAGATGCAAAGTCGTATGCATCTCTGGAGAGGTGTCTGTTGCTAACTCAACGGGACGCAGGAAAGGTACTTCCGCCCCATATTTTCTAGCAACGGACGCGTACTCTGCGGAATCAGTGGAAACAATCAGCCGATCGATGTATTTACTCTGCCTTGCTGCCTCAATGGTATAGGCAATCAGCGGTTTGCCGCATAGGTCGATGATATTCTTATCTTTAATCCCTTTTGAGCCGCTTCGCGCGGGGATGTACGCCAAAACTCGTTTTCCGTTAATCATATTTCAAATCAGATTATATTGTATTAGATTATATTAGATTAGATTCTAGTATCGTTGTTTATTAAAGTATTGACATTTTATTAAAGTATTGATGGCCGCCTGGGTTGCTTAGTTTTTTCGCTGATAATATCAGCGTATCGAACGTAATCTACGGTTCCACTAACAATGATTTTAAAGAGTAACTCCTTGAATTTTTCACTCCACAGATCACGAAGTCCATCCCGAGTTCCTGAAGGGGGTAACCTGAGCAGACCAAGTTAAAACTGTAATGGCTACCCCCTTCAGGAATGAGCTGGATGGATTCTATCTGATAATCAGTGCACCTTTCAATGAGCTGTGCTGCGCGCTCTTCGGATAAGATTGCTTCTGGAGTCATGTTCTTTCTGTCTATTTCACTGTCTATTTGACTGACTGCTCCACTCTATTTACAACAAATCGGCCCAAGTTAACAAAGTATCAGGTGCAAGATCACGCTTAAGTTGTTTTCCAATCACAATCGCCACCTGTTTGGGCTCCAGACCAGTTCCCGGGCGCTTGAAAAGGAGATCTTCTATAGTTAAAATATGTCCTTGTGGCAGATGCCGCGATGTTACTATGCTTCTCCTCATGACTTCCCGCTGTTTTAGTTTGGCTGCATCCAGCGTTATCCGAATGTTGCCCAAAGCTCTCACTAACCTTTTACTTTCCACAACTAAATTCTTCAATTCTTCTGGACTGGCGGAGAAATTTTGGTCCCAAATCTTCTCATCTTGATTATTTAAAGCAAAATGTTTCTCTAACAAGCACGCTCCTTTTACGACAGCACCTAATGGAATAGTTATACCTAAACTATGGTCAGAATAGCCCACCGGAACATTAAAGGTTTCCTGTAAAAATGGGAGATTATTGAGATGAGATTGTTCATCCTGTTGAGGATACAAGCTGGTACAGTGAAGCAGTATTAAGTTACGGTTATAACGGTGAATGACAGTTACTGCTTCATCAATTTCAGCAATGCTGGCTAGCCCCGTAGACATGACTATCGGCTTGCCCTGCTGGGCTACATACTCCAGGAAGGGGAGATGAGTAACATCCATCGAAGCTACTTTAAGGTAGGCTACATTGACCTCCCTAACCAAAAAATCCACTTCTTCCTTGCAGAATGCTGAAGCTGAGATCATGATTCCCCGGGCATCACCATATTCTTTAAGTTCTTTGAAATCAGGCAGAGACAAAGAGTAGCGTTCAATCTGTTCTTCCAGCTCCGGCCTATTGGCGAAGACCACCTTGCTGAATAAGCTTTTTTTAGACCACACCTGGAATTTAACGCTGTCCGCACCGCATTGCGCTGCTTTATCGATCAAGTGCTTGGCTAATGCGAGATCCCCCTTATGGTTAGAGCCGACTTCAGCTATAATGAAAGGTTCACTAAAATTCTTAATTTCCCTGCCGGCAATGATGACCATATTTTCAAACCTCCTCTTTCATGTGTTGTTAGCATTTGACTTGCTTAAACAGTTTTTTAATTAAACAGCCTGTTAAAACTAGCTTAAATAGTTTGTTAAAAATTGTTTTGACCGCCGCATTTCTGCAATGAATTCCCCTGGATCTTTTCTCCACACTTCCAGCACCAGAGGGATATTTTTATGATGAGGCAGCTTCTGGAGTGCCACTACCAATAAACCATAATCAATCCTGTCCTTAACTCCCCCCTGGTCAAAGCCCAGAGGCAAATGCTCTCCGATCAGCGGAAGCTTTTTCCCTGCATCAAACATAAAATTATGAAAATCAGAGCCATTTAAGTGCACCATCTCAATCTGGTCATTAAAGAAACTGATGAATTGGCCAAGAGAACTGTATAAAGTTTGCTTTAGCACATTTTCCTGAGGAGCATGAAAAGAGAGAAAATCCTTTTGTAAAAGCTCTCCTCTTTCCTCAGATCCTACATAAAAGTCCGTGTCCCTGGCGGTGATGGAACCAAGAAAGCGAGTAAAATAGTGCGTGATCAAAAAATGTTCAATGTCGAGCGTTATCTTGATTTTTCCATCCATCAGCTTATTTAGCAACAAAAAATTTTCCATGGTACATAATAGCGAGTGGATTGAATAATGATCCGGTCCCCACAAAGCATCATTTTCACACAACAATTCCACTTCTGGATGGGATAAACTTTTCAACCTGCTGGTAAACAATGAAAAAGCTTCCTGCTGCTCCCTCTCTCGGCAATCATAAAAAGCGCCATGAACCACCACTTGAGGGATACCCCGCTGATGGCATAATTCTACTATTTTTTTCATAGAGAAGACAGTTGCTTCACCAATTCTTCCAAAGTTCACCATGTTTGACCTATGGAGTTGGCCATCGACACGCACACTAGGCGGCTGATGGATAGAAATTATCTTAATATGGCCCGGAAGAGCTTCCAGACAGTTATACACCTTATCATCAAATTCAGGAAGATACAACTCATAACCCGGAAAATCTCCCTCAGCAAATTGTGGCAGGAGGCGGAAGTCTCCCTTACCAACTGGTATTAAAGGCATACTTCTAAAACTTGATAGTGACTTTATAAGTCTTATTAAACTCACATTTTTGTCACATTTTTGCGTTCCCGGGAGAAAAATCATTCCGGCATGGTTATTTATGTCTGTTGGTATAAAACGCAAAAGTCGGGTAAACCTGGATTTTTAATTAACAACATTTAAAAAGTGCTTTTTCCCGGGAACGTTTCGGAAACCCTCGCTCTTACTTACTCCTGCTTATCCCTATAATCAAGAAAAGAGATGGTTCAATTTATGATTCCTATAACCAAACCAACTTTACCACTATGGGAGGATTTTGAGCAAGAATTTAAAGCTTTTTTTGCTAGTGGCATGATCACGAACCATGAACAGGTAAAAAAATTGGAACGGGAGCTGCAGAATTATTTGGGGGTTAAACATGCTATTGCCGTTTCATCCTGCACTTCCGGGATGATGCTCGTCCTGAGAGCCCTCGGGTTAACCGGAGAGGTTATTGTTCCCAGCTTTACGTTCTCGGCCACAGGACATGTCCTGCTCTGGAACGGTCTTACTCCCCGCTTCGTAGAAATAGACCCAGATAGCTTTATCATCGACCCCACAAAAGTGAGAGAAGCCATTACACCCCACACCTCAGCCATACTTGCGGTGCATATCTTTGGCTGTCCTGCTCCGGTAGAAGAACTGCAACAGATTGCTCAGGAGCACCAGCTCAAACTCATTTTCGATGCAGCCCATGCTCTGGGCTCCAAAGTAGGCTCACAGATGGTTGGCACGTTTGGCGATGCAGAGATCTTCAGTTGCTCGCCCACTAAGTTGTTGGTAGCAGTTGAGGGCGGCATCGTTGCCACGAACAACGATGAATTGGCACGGAGCGTACGTATCGGAAGAAACTACGGTAATCCGGGTAATTATGATTGTGAATTTCCCGGCCTGAGTGCACGGATGGGAGAATTCAATGCGTTGCTGGGATTGAAATCGCTGGCGATGCTGGAACATAATATCGCTCGGAGGAATGAGTCCGTAAAAAAGTACAAAGAGCTGCTGGTCGGTGTTCCCGGCATACGCTTCCAGCAGATTGATCCGTTACTCAGGACAACCTACAAGGATTTTTCGTTGCTCATTGATCCGGAACAGTTTGGCCTGACCCGGGATCTGCTGGCAGAGGAATTACAGCAACAAGGTATTCAGACCAAGAAATTTTTTAATCCGCCGTTACATCTGCAGAAGACCTACCACAAATATAAAGATGGTTATAATGATAAGCTGCAGTTAACGGAAGAGATTGCTCAAAAAGTGTTAAGCCTGCCGCTTTATTCCCACATGACGAAAGAAGAAGTACAGCAAATTACGGAAGCGATAAAAGTAATTCAAAGCCGGCAACAAAAATATAAACTGGTGTTGTAGAATGAAGAAGGATTTACGGAAATTCTTGGTGGAGCCAGGTTTTACGTTACGGCAGGTTATCCAGAAAATTGACCAGAATGGTCAGGGAGTAGCTTTGGTGGCTGGCGATGATCAAATCCTGCAGGGTATTGTTACTGATGGTGATATCCGCCGGGCTATCCTTGCTGGCGTTGCTTTGGACTTGCCGATAATGAATATTATGAACTCTTCGTTCACCGCCGTTCCCCAGTTGTATAAGCCGGAGCAGATTGTCGCTTTGACCAGCAAGCGGTCTTACCGGCATATTCCGGTAATTGATCCGGCCGGTCGGGCCGTGGATCTCTTGGTAACGGATGAGATCCAACGCCTTCTTCAAAGTCCGTCTTCACTCTTTACGCCTAAGGTAAATTTTCATAAGCGCATTCTGGTGGTAGGGGGGGCAGGCTACATCGGTTCGGTCCTGGTGCGTCAATTGCTGGAAAAAGGCTATGCCGTGAAAGTTTTGGACAAACTTATTTTTGGCGCTGCCTCCTTGCAGGCGGTCCAAACGCATCCCTCCTTCATCTTGGTGGAAGGGGATACTGGCCATTTAGGGACGGTCATTACTGCCATCAAAGATGTTGACGTCGTGGTTCACCTGGCGGAGATTGTGGGTGACCCGGCTTGCGCTTTAGATCCGGAAAAAACCCAGCAGATGAATTATTTATCAACCGCGCTCATCGCCAGCGTCTGCAAGCATTTTCAAATTAACCGCTTCATTTACGCTTCTTCCTGCAGCGTCTATGGCGCTGGTGAAGATTTCCCACTGTTGACGGAGAAATCACCAGTTAATCCAGTTTCCCTGTATGCCCGGATGAAAATTGAGTCCGAGCGGGCCTTGCTCAATATGGCGGACGGATTTTTCAGCCCGACAATCTTACGCCTCGCAACCGTTTTCGGGGTATCTCCCCGAATGCGTTTTGATTTGGTGGTGAATACACTGACGATGAAAGCAGTACGTGACCATCAAATCACTCTCTTTGGCGGGGAACAATGGCGCCCCAATGTTCATGTCTCCGATGTAGCGAGAGCAGTCATCCTGGTGTTAGAGGCACCGCTTGCACAGGTTGGCGGAGAGGTATTTAACGTCGGCTCCAACGAAAATAATTTCACCATCAATCAAATTGCCAATCTCGTGAAAGAAGTTGTTCCCTCCGCATCACTGGTGTATCAGAATAAAGAAGTGGATTTAAGGAATTATCGTGTTGATTTTATTAAGATTCAGCATTTGCTGGGTTTTACTGCCCAAGTGACTCTCCAGCAGGGGATCGTAGAAACAGCCCAGGCCTTTTCCCAAGGTTTTTTTCAGGATCACGCCGACAGTGTTTATTATAATGACCGGTGGTATGGAGATCAGAACAGGAGGTAAAGTAGTCGTCTCTGGTGAAAGAAGAGACTCATTTGGCCTGATGATGCTAGACAAATAATTATCTTCAGTGAAAGAATAGGTAAATAGTATGAACCTCGTTTTATCTTCCAGCGGTGCCCTGAAAAATAGAAAAGAGTCAGCACGGATTACTCTCTTTCTGCTGGCGGAAGAATTGAAAGAGCAAGGACATGACCTAAGAATAATTCTGAATGGCCCAAAATGTCAGGAGGAAATTCAGGGCTTTTCTGTTTACCGAAGTCCTATGTTAGGGATACCTTTATTGCTGCGACAATTGCATCGAGAAAAAAAAATTGATATTGTACATAGTTTTAGTGCCTCACCTCTATTTATCCTGCCTCATCTTTGGGCACCGGGAAAATTAGTCCATTCCCTGAAGTCTTACCCACGAAGCAAGTCTCATCGACAAAACGTGTTCAGGCAACTGGGCTATCACTTCCTCCGCTTTGCGGATGCTATTACAGTCCCAACGACAACCTTTGCTCAAACACTATCCTTCAACAACAAGGTACACGTCGTCCATTCTCCGATTGATACCAGAAAGTTCTATCCAAAAAAAAAAGAAGATCTTAAAAAAAAGCGTGGCTACCGGCAGAGCAAAGTTATTCTGTATTATGGCGCACTGTCCGAGAACAAAGGCGTAGCTCTCTTAATCTCCGTTATTCCGCAAATCGTGGCCCGCTATTCCAACGTACAATTTCTCTTTCTCCCACGACATGGAAGAATCCAGCCTTGGGTTGATCTAGTGAATGAGCAGCAGATCGAAGCTCAGGTACAATTCATCACCAAGGATGTAGCAATTGAAGATTATGTTAATCTTGCAGATGTAGTAGCGCTTCCTTACCTGAATTTGCGCGGCACGGATGGGAATCCATCATGCCTGCTGGAAGCAATGGCCTGCGGAACTCCTGTCGTCACTGCAGATTTACCAGAGCTGCGTGAGATCGCCGAAGGCGGTGTTGATTTTGTCAAGGCCGGGGATGCCCAAGAGCTGGTGGAGAAAATAGTGGAGAGATTACAGCATCCTGATGTTCTTAAAGTAAAGAAAGGATTAGGCCAAGCGGCCAGGTTCGCCGTACCAAAGGTAGGAAAGGAAATAGAAAAGATTTATTCTGCAGTATATTCATTACAAAGCGGGGGACAGTAAATGTTAATTAAAGGTTTTCCTTTTGGAAAGTATACTCACTGGAGTTCGTGACTTTCCTTACTTCGTCCGGAAAGTTTTTAAAAGGATATGCTTATGTACTGCTTCAGATGATGGTTTGAGGTATGACAAAATATAAAGTGGTCTATGATCGGGCTAACTGTACCGGGGTAGCGGCCTGCACTATCGTTGCCGAAAAATTCTGGCAGATGGATAGTGATGACAAAGCAGATCTGGTGGGTGCCACGCTGACAGGTAATGATATCTGGGAAAGGGAAATCGATGAGAATGATCTTCCCAAAAATCAGGAAGCAGCACGGAGCTGCCCGGTGAAGGTAATTAAAATATTCGATGAAGCAAATAAAGAGGTGCTCTAGAGCAAAAGGTGCTCTGAGATGGAACAATGAGGTGGAATGATGGTGGATAGTTTACCTATACCTACAGTTGGAGGGAATGGTGAAATGAATGGAAATTCAGCTCAATCTTCAGCACGTATTTCTTTAGCTGGTAATTCTTTAGAAAGTGATTCTTTAACTGGTAATTCTTTAGGAGGCGATTCTTTAGCCGGTAGTTCTTCAACGGGAATTATTCCTTCAATTTCAACAGGTATTGAAATCAACCATCCCTGGAAGAAAAACGTCCTCCTCATAATCCATGATGTTTATCAGGATTTTAATGTCTTTCCTCTGGCTTATGGCTACCTGGCAGCCATGCTGCAAACAGCAGGCTATAGCGTTGAAGTGTACTGCATGGACGTCTTCCATTACACTAATGCCCAACTGGAGAAGAAGCTTTTGAACAGCGAATATGACCTTATCGGGGCAGGATTCATGCCGGCCCGATTTGAAGAAACCATTGTTGGCTTGTGCGAATCCGTGAACAAATACAAAAAAAATGCCTGGTTTTTCCTGGGCGGCCCTGGTCCAACGCCCATTCCAGAATATATGCTGCAGCGGACAAGAGCTGATTTGGTGTTGATGGGAGAAGCTGAGCACAGTATTGTTGAAGTTATGGATGCCAAACTGGGCAAGCGCCGCTTGAGCGAGATCAAAGGAATTACTTATTGGGAAAGTGATCAGGTCAAGGTAAATCCCCGCCGCCCAGTCTTTCGTGATTTAGACTCGCTGCCCTGGCCTGCCTGGGACCTCTTTCCCATGGAAAGCTATACGCAAAGCTGGCGAATGGCGGGGATGGATAGTGATGAAAAAACCTGTGCGATCATCGCTAATCGGGGGTGCACTGATACCTGCAGTTTCTGTTACCGAATCGAGAAAGGCCTGCGCCTGCGCAACCTGAATGAGATCATTAAAGAGATGAAATACCTGACCGCAAAATATGGTATAACTTATTTTCACTTCCTGGAAGAATTATCAACCTTTCCCCGGAACAGAGTTTTTGAATTTGAACGGCTGCTCAAAGAAAATAATTTGAATGTTAAGTGGTGCTGTAATTCCCGGGCGCCGCTATTCGATGAAGAGGTCGCTTTATCCTTAAAAAAGGCCGGATGCTTGTTTGTCAATATCGGCTTTGAGAGTGTTGATCAAACTGTTCTCGATGAGATGAACAAGAGGGTGACGGCGGAGGATAACCTCAAAGCGCTCCAAGTAGCAAATAAAGTGGAGATCGGCATGGGACTTAACTTTATCTGGGGTTTCGAAAAAGATACAAAAGAAACTCTTTGGAAGAATGTGAAAGCCATTAAAACCTATACCCGTTTTGATCAGGTGCGCACCATCAGACCGCCTACTCCTTATCCGGGATCACCATTATATTACCAGGCGATAGAGAAAGGTATCATCTCAGGACCGGATGATTTCTTTAAGAAGTTCAGGAATTCAGACCTAATAACATTTAATTTCACACGCTTTTCCGACCAGGAATGTAATGAGATGCTTTTTGAGGCAAACAAAGAGCTTGTCTTTCATCATTTTCGTAATGCTGGAGGTGATTTGGAAGAAGCTAACCAGATTATTGAAGGGTATCGTCGGCTGTACCTGGAAGGCGATTACAAGTTTAGGGGAGCGCGCCGCTATGATAAAGAATCACGGCAGAAGAGTAACCTTGGTGGAAAGAAAGAGGTTTCTGGAAATGGGCAGGACAATGGAGCTGTCCAGGTGATAGTTCAGGGAGGAAAGATCAGTGTGGACCAGGCTATTCAGGTGGAAAAGGCCATCGTCGACCAGACTGCTCAAATGATCACGGCCTAAAGATTAAGCTCATCATCCGGCATATTAAAGAACAAGCTCATCATCTTGTACATAAAGGATATTCTTCTGCAAAGCAATGTAGGCCTTTTGCAATTCCCGGCCAAGGTAGGCAGCATGATCTAACCTTGAGATCAGGCCCTGCTTAATAATGGTCTGGTAAATCTCTAACGGCTTCCTGCCGGTTACTTTGACCACGATTTTGTTTAATTCGGGGCAAAAGGCCACTTCAATTTTGTTGGTGCTTTGGTCAATGCGGATGAGAAAATATCCTT
Source organism: archaeon (assembly GCA_023265925.1). Lineage (GTDB taxonomy): Archaea > Nanobdellota > Nanobdellia > Woesearchaeales > GW2011-AR9 > JAHFRS01. The sequence continues at coordinate 16,122 of JAHFSD010000002.1, read as the reverse complement.
TTTTATCCATAACAAATTCTTTCAAGTCATCGTATTCTGCGGTGATTTCCCGTAATCCCTGCTGCTGAACTTCGACCGTATCGGAAACGAGAATGTTGCCTTCGGCGTCGGCTACTTTAATGGCATTCACCGGGCACAATTCCGCTGCTTTCCTGATCCGCAAAAGCTGTTCTTCATTCATCCGCAGGCGGAGAACGCTGCTACCATTTTCCTGCTGAGAAAGCAACAAGACGGCTTTTTCCCCATCAAAAGAGAAGTAAGCTGGTGCAGCTTCAATACATTTCTGTGCACCAATGCATCTTCCCTGATGGTATTCAACGATGATATCTTTGGTCATGGTTATTTTTGATTCTGATTAATTTAGATTACGGGACTTTCTTTTCCATTGTTTTTTATTTGTTTGTTGGGTCTAAAACCCCACTGCTTGCAGTGAAAAGCATAAATTCCCCAACAAACACAAGAAAACAAACAGCGATTTGTTTTCTGTGCAGACGGGAAAACTATCCCGTCTTGCACTAAAAATCACCACAGCTGTTGCTGATAAGCAACCCCAGCAACCGCAGTTGCTCGTGTGCTGTGATTGGGATTTTTAATTTCAGTACTCCCGCAGCGCTCCTGTTCTGTGAGATTAGGGTTTGACAAGGTTTATAAATTTAATGCATGGCAACCACCCCTGAACGAGATGGAAGATTTCATCCAAGGCTGGTTGCAGAAGGTGTTTAGCAGCAGAAAATTATCGAATGGAAAATCCTTCGATGAGCTGTTCCAGGTAGATAGTATCCCCCTCTTCTGGTTTTATAAGCGCTACCTGCTGAAACATGTCCTGCCCCGGCCGCTGAACACCTATGAAGAGCTGCTCGAAGCCAAGGAACTAACTCCTCTCCGACAGCTCCAGTTACAGCTGTCCTCGTTAGTAATAAAGAAATACCTTCTCTTTAATGAACGAAGGAAAGTGAACGCAGCCTTCCGGCAATCAACAAAGAGGGGGAAAAAATATACCTCCGCCCACCATGGACAGACCGATACGCCAAAAGCCATTTTCTTAACCTATCCTGATCATCTTAGTGAGGAGAATCAACTTTATCGTATTCAAAGTATCATTGATGTGCTGCACCAGGACGCCCTGCTGGAACCATTTCCTCTTTTTGTGACACCACTGTCCTCCCTAAACAAAAAAAGCCTGCAGGATTTTTCTAGTAATTATCCTGATTTTTGCACCATCTACCACTATTGTGACGAGGAAATTAAACTCAAGGCAGAGCAGCAGGCCGCCCAGATTGTGGGGCAGTGGAAGCAATTGGATACCGCCATGATCGCCGGGGGTTTGAAAGTTAACAACCATAAGCTATGGCCTTATCTCTCTCCGGCTTTTTCTTTGTTCATGTCGAAGGAGTTTCTCTTCATCACACTGATGTACTATGAAGCCGGTAAAAAAATCATTGAAGAAGAGAATGTCGCCATTACTTTCATTTCCGGCCAGAATGGCCTGTTAGAGCGCTGTCTGGCCGCTGCTTCTAAAACTCAAGGAATTCCCTGTATGCTCGTGCCACATGGATATGCTATCGGAAATCTTCCACCCCAGGACGTGCTTGATAACATGTATCTTCCGATCTTCAACAAGAAAACAGCAGATACTTTCATCAAATCAGGCCTATCAGAAAAGCAGTTTCGTGTTACTGGTCCTGCCATGTATGATAATATTGTAAAATATCAGGTGGTAAAACAGCGAACAAAGACAGCTCCGGGGCAAAACCTTCTTCTGCTCACTCAGCCGCTGATCGAAGACAATTTAATCTCCACGAAGGCCTATTTTAAGATGGTTGAAACGGTTCTGAAAGAAATACTGGCCATTCCCGGGACCAGCATTACCATAAAATTACATCCCCGAGAGAAAGGCATAAAGAGATATCAAGAGCTCGCTCAGCGTCTGGAAGGGGGAAAGATTAAGAGCAGAAGAATCTCCATCCGGCAGAAAGGAGAACTGAACCTTCTTTACCGCCTGCTTGCAGAGGCAAAGGTGGTGATAAATTTCTTTGCCACCGCCGGCGTGCTGGAGGCATCGATTTTAGACGTTCCTTCCATCACCTTCCCCTACAATCAAAAGAAGAGTGGCAAATATGGCGGCTTTGATCCTTCCCTGTACGTCTGGGAGAGAGAATCACTCCGGCCTGCTATCAAAAAGTTGCTCGGCAACCCCTCCCTGCTGCGTAAAGAAAGGCAGAAGATGGTGAAAGAGTTCTGTACGATCATCGATGGGAAATCGTCGGAACGCGTTGCCCACTGGGCGTATGAGCTGGTGAAGAAATAGTAATTGCATCATGTTTCCCTTCGTTCCAACAACGTTTTCATCCTCTTCACGTTAAAATTATTCTCATCATCACTATTTTTAATTTTACCCTGTTCAAAAGCTTCTTTCAGCTCCATAATCGCCCCCTTCACCGTATGCTCTGACGCAAAGCCAATTTCCTGCCTGATTTTATCAGAACAAACATGATAAGACCGAAGATCAGTAGTTTCTTCAACCTCCATGGTGACCTTGCCCATCACCTCTTTAACCAGCAGGGCAAGTTCCAGCACCGTTCGATTCTCGTAGCCGGCATTGTAAATTTTTTTGTTGATTTTATCGATGGGCACTTCCAGCAACAGCTCATACAATCGCACCATATCTTTCATGTGAATATTTGGGCGCAATTGGTTTCCACCCATCACTTTAATTTTTCCTTTGTTCAGGGCTAAATTGGTCAAAAGATTTACCACCACATCGAGCCGTTGCCGGGGAGAATAGCCGCAGACCGTGGAAGGACGAATAATGACCCCTTTAAAATCATCATCCAGCCGATGCAGGAGATAATGTTCCACTTCTACTTTTAACTTGGAATACTGCGTCAACGGTTCTAAAGGGAGATCCTCCGTAACATTTGGTTCACTTTTAATTCCATAGACACTGCTGGATGAAGCATAGATGAACCGTTTCACACCTTTTTCCTTAGCAAGATCAATAACATTCAGCGAACCGGTATAATTCACCGCATGCGTAAACCCCGCATCTAAATCTGAACTGGGATCATTAGAAATACAGGCCAGATGAATGACACTTTCTACTTCTGTCAGGGCTTGACGGATATCTTCCTTGTTGCGGAGATCTCCCTGGACAAGGCGTAATAATGCAGCGTTGCTTAACCCAATAGTCTCTTGATACTGCTGCGGTGAATCCCAAAACCAAAAAGTGTCCAGTACCGTGACGGGATATCCTTTATTGACAAGTAAAGGGACTAACACTGAACCAACATAGCCTGCTCCCCCGGTAATGAGAACTCGCTGTTTAGCGTTACTCATCGTTTCCTCCGGCAGTATTTTCTCTGGCAGTATTTCCCTTGGTAGGATTTTCTTTAGCAAGATATCGAAACCAGTTTTCCGTCGCTTTCCCGATAGATTCAGAATTCCATAATGGCGCCGTTCGCCAATAGTCAATATTTTCCAGCATGATTTTTACGCCTTCTTCAAAGGAAACTTCTGGTTCCCATCCTAAAAGCGCTTTGGCTTTGGAAATATCCGCATGCGTCGAATCAGGCTCTCCAGGACGCCGGGGAATACTCACGGTGGAACCGCCAATTAACTGGGCGAGATAATTAACTGACTGTGGTTTCCCCGTCGCGATGTTGATAATTTCTCCCTGTATCTCTGATTCGGCCGCCAGTAAATTGGCCCGAGCAATATCCGTGACGTACGTAAAATCACGAGTTTGCCTGCCATCACCGACAATCGTTAACGGCTGGTCATGCAGTTTCTGGGTCAGGAAGACTTTAAACACGGCTCCATAGGTATTATTCGTTCTTGCTCTCGTTCCAAAGACATTAAAATAGCGCAGGGAGATTACGGGAATGTTGTACACTTTGCCCCAGAACAGCACATACTGCTCGGCAATGGCTTTCATAAAGGCATAAGGATATTCCGGCTTGATTTCCGCCGTCTCCGGAGTGGGATAGGAGTCAGGAATTCCGTAGCAGGAATTAGAGGCACTATATACTAACTTTTTTACGCCATATTTCCGGCAGGCTTCCAGAACGCGAATCGTGGCCGTGACGTTGGCTTGATGATACTTGAACGGCTCGTCAATGGAAGGGACAATATCGGCTAAAGCAGCGAGGTGGAAGACATAATCTATATCCTTAAAAACAGAGTCATCGAATTCTTCTGCCAAATTAACCTGATAGAAGTGATATCGTGGATTATCTTTAAACAACTCTACATTATCTAACTGCCCGTTGGACATATTATCCAGAACAATCACGGTAAAGCCTTCCTGGAGCAATAATTCTACCAAATGCGATCCGATAAATCCTGCTCCGCCGGTGATGATAGCCTTTTTCATTAAGTATTTAAACCTTGCTCCATTCGGTTCCACCAGCCTATTTAAACTTTATTAAAGTAAGAAAATATGCTTCTTTAATATGGTTCCTTCATAGAACGCAATAATCAGGAGTAATAAAAAAGCAACAAGAGAAATCATCATGAAAGTAAGTTACTCTTACCTGTCAGAACAATTTACTGACCCTGATCCTATTTTGAACGATATCAAAAGCCTGATCCGTTCCGGAGAATTTACTTTAGGCAAACATCTTGAAGAATTTGAACAGAACTTTGCCACACTCTGCCACACCAAATTTGCTATCGGCGTTGCTTCGGGAACTGATGCCTTACGATTATCACTCATCGCTTTTGGTATTGGGGTTGGTGATGAAGTGATTACCACTCCCAGCACTTTCTTTGCTACGATCGGTGCCATTGTAACCGTGGGAGCGCGCCCCGTGTATGTCGATGTCAAAGAAGATTATACTCTCGACCCAGACTTAATAGAGAAAACCATAACTCCCAAAACGAAAGCGATCTTACCAGTGCATTGGCATGGCTGTCCCGCAGAGATGGAAAAAATAAGCCAATTGGCGAGAAAACATAACCTCACAGTAATAGAAGACGCCTGTATGGCGATTGGTGCCGAAATCAATGGAAAAAGAACCGGATCATTCGGCGATGCCGGTTGTTTCAGTCTTCATCCTCTAAAACCAATAAATGTCTGGGGGGATGGAGGAGTGATTACAACCAATTCGGAACAGCTGCGAGACAAACTTCTCCTATTGCGAAATCACGGGCTGAAAAATCGGGATGAATGCCTGTTTTATGCTTATAACAGCAGACTGGATCCCCTCCAGGCGATTGTCGGGCTGCACCTGATGAAAGAGGTAGATTGGATTATTAACCGCAAAATCCACCACGCCAACCGCTATGATCAAGCGCTCGCAAAGATATCAGAAATAACCATCCCTCCACGAACGCCAGGCGTAAAACACGTGTATCACAATTATGTGATTATGGCCGAACGCCGGGACGAATTATACCGTTATCTTCGAGAGCGGGAGATTGACTGTAAAATACATTACCCCCTACCACAACATCTTCAACAGGCCAGCCAGTACTTGGGCTATCAGACGGGTGATTTTATGGTTGCCGAAGAGCAAGCCAGAAAAATAATTTCGCTTCCAGTGCACCAGCACCTTACGCCGGAACAAATAGAATATGTTATTGAAACTATTACCACATTTTACCATTACATTTTGCCCTGAAATGATTTCCCAGAAAACCCTTCGGTGATAACCGTGAACACAATTAAATACACTAATTTTCACCGGCAGTTCAAACCGCTTCGTGAAAAAATCCTGAAGAGCATTATCCCTCTTTTTGAATCGGGAGAATTCATCTTAGGAAAAACGCTTCAAGAATTTGAAAAAAACTTCACGACGTACTGCGGCACTGGCTATGCTCTGGGTGTAGCCAATGGAACCGATGCCATCATTCTCTGCCTTAAGAGCCTGAATATCGGCTCCGGTGATGAAGTGATCACCGCTCCCAATTCTTTCCTGGCAACAGTCGGAGCCATCGTCGCGGTGGGGGCCACTCCAGTATTCATAGATGTGAAAGAAGATTTCAATATCGACCCGGACCTGATCGAAGCAGCGATTACATCTAGAACTAAAGCCATCATTCCAATCCATTTGACGGGAAGGCCAGCGGAGATGAACAGGATTTTAGAGATTGCCGATAAACATAAAATACCTGTGATAGAAGATGTAGCACAAGCAGTGGGAGCAAAATATTATGGGAAAATGGTGGGGTCCTTCGGAATCGCCGGTTGCTTCAGCTTTCATCCCCTTAAAAATCTCAACGCAGCCGGAGATGGGGGGGCGATTACCACCAACAATAGAGAAGTATACGAAAAAATCATCAAACTGCGGAACCACGGATTACGAAATCGAAACGAAAGTGAATTGTGGGGATACAACTCCAGATTAGATTGTATCCAAGCGGCTGTAGTGAACATAAAACTAAAATATTTAGACCAGTGGAATGAGAGAATAAGAAACATCGCCTTGAAATATACGGAAAGTCTTGCTGGCCTAGTAAAAGTCCCCCGGGATCAACCGTATGAGCTGCCGGTATATCATACGTTCATAATCGAGTGTGCTGCCAGAGACGAATTACAGAACTACCTCCTCGAGCAGGGTATTGAAACCAAAATACATTATCCCATTCCAATACACCTGCAACCAGCTGCTCAAAGCTGGGGATACAAAGAAGGAGATTTTCCCGTATGTGAAAGACAAGGCAAGAGAATCTTAAGTCTTCCGATCTATCCGGAGTTGACTGATGAAGAAGTAGACTTGGTTATAAAACAGGTTAAGAAGTTCTTTGAGGCCTGGGCCTAATAATTTTAAGAGACAGTTGGAGGAGCCAGAGTTCAATAATGTTTATAAAGCAAACTCGACCATCTTTAAGTATAAATATTATCTATTTTCCTACAATGATGGATCCCTTAATATCCCCCGCTCCCCAGCCGGTAAGACCACTGATCATTGGCATTGATTTTGATAATACGATTATTAGTTATGAACCCGTGATACATTCTCTGGCATTACAAAAAGGCCTGATCTCTTCGGCAGTGCCAAAAAACAAACGAACTGTCCGGGATACGATTCGAAAACTTCCGGGCGGAGAGTTACAATGGCAGGAAATCCAGGTGGAAGCGTATGGTAACGCCATTGCGGGGGCTACTTTACACCAAGGAGTGCGGGATTTTTTGACGGCCTGTAAGCAGCACCATGTTCCAGTCTATATTATCAGCCACAAGACGATGTACTCTAACTTATCCGGAGGAGGAGTCAATTTGCGGGAAGCGGCATGGTCGTGGATGCGGGAGCAGCACTTTTTTGATGACCCTACTTTAGGCCTGGCTCCCGAGCAGGTCTATTTTGAGTCGACGCAAGAGGAAAAAGTAAAGCGCCTTATTCAATTAGGTTGCACTGATTTTATTGATGATTTGATCGAGGTCTTTGTAAATGCTGATTTTCCCGCAGGCGTGCGGAAGTGGTTATATGATCCTCAGGCCCGGCAAGCATCCATTGAGAAGATCTTTTTATTTCACCATTGGAGGATTTTACATGACGACTTCTTCCCCCACTAATAGTGAAAAAACCGGCGACATACTTCTCCCGATCATCTCAGACTTAGTAGGAAAAAATGCTCTCTCTCTCCACAAAATAGGGGGGGGAAGGAATAGTCGGGTGTATAAAGTTCCGTGTGCCGATGGAACGAATTATGTCGCCAAGCACTATTTTCGTGATAATTTTGATCACCGAAACCGGCTCGGAGTCGAGTTTAACACTCTGCAATTTCTCTGGCAGCATAACCTGACCTGCGTCCCTAAGCCCATCGCCATGAACCTGGAGCAAGGCTGGGGAATTTATGAGTTTATACCCGGAAAAAAAATTTCTTCCGAAGAAGTTACCAGTGATGATATTACGGTGGCTGGTCAGTTTCTGGCGAACATAAATCAACTTAAAGCACGACCAGGAAGCACTCTTTTCTCTCCGGCATCGGAAGCCTGTTTTTCGCTGCAGGCCATGGTGGCCTCAATAGAACAGCGGTTACAGCGCCTTAAGGCCGTTCCGCAACAAACAGTGATAGAACATAAACTGCATGATTTCTTACAGCAGCAGTTCAGGCCGGCCTTTGAAAAAATTGTCAAGTGGTGTAAGTATACTTTAAACCGGCACGGTTTTTCTTTTTATGCCGACCTTAGCCCGGAAGAACGAATACTAAGTCCTTCTGATTTTGGCTTTCATAATGCCCTGCGCTTAGATGACGGCCAGATAGTATTTATAGATTTTGAATATTTTGGCTGGGATGATCCAGCGAAGACTGTCGCTGACTTCCTGTTGCATCCAGGAATGTCGTTATCTCATGATTTACAACGGGAATTTGTGCTCACTATGCCGGAAGTGTTTACCGGGCATCCGAATTTGCTGGGACGAGTAGAATTGGTCTATCCTTTGTTTGGGTTAAAGTGGTGCACGATCTTACTCAATGAGTTTGTGCCGGAATATTTGCAGCGAAGGGAGTTTGCCGATCAGGAAAGAATAGAAAGAGAACAGCGCCAGCAGCAACAGTTAATTAAAGCCGAAGCCCTGCTGGCTAAAATTTTGCGGGAATATGAGAGTTTTCCTTATTTCTATACCACGCCCGTGAGTAGAGTGAAATTGGATGAGCGATCAATACAACTACGAGAGAAAGTGGTGGAAATGGTACAAAAATCGACCCAGCGTGGGCACCTCCCTTCAGCCTTCTCGATCATGGAAGTGTTGAGAGTACTATACGACAAGATTCTACACTATGATCATCAAAATCACCGCTGGCCTTATCGGGATCGGTTTATTCTGAGTAAAGGACATGGCTGTCTCGCTTTGTATGTTATCCTCGCTGAGAAAGGTTTCTTCCCTGAAGCTGAATTGTGGAAGTTTTGTAAGAGTGATGGCATCCTCGGAGGACATCCCGAACACCTTATTCCTGGCGTGGAGGTATCAACGGGAAGTTTGGGTCATGGTCTGCCGATAGGAGTGGGCTTTGCCATTAATGCCAAATATGAGAAAACCAGTTCTCGTACGTTTGTGGTGATCGGTGATGGAGAGTCTAATGAGGGTTCTATCTGGGAAGCAGCTTTATGTGCCGGGAAGCATAAACTCAGCAATCTCACCGTCATCATTGATTATAACAAACAGCAGTCCTGTAATTCCACGTTTGAAGTACAGGATTTAGAACCATTGGCTGATAAATGGAGAAGTTTTGGGTTTGGTGTTCGGGAAGTTGATGGGCATGATATTGATCAGCTTGACGATGTCTTCTCCCACTTGCCAGTCGAACAAGCCAAACCGAGCGCAATCATTTGTCATACTGTTAAGGGCAAGGGTCTTCCTTTCCTCGAGAGAAATTTTGCCTGGCATCATAAGAGCGCCATTACCGCTGATGAATTTAAAGCATTATATGCCGGATTGAGGTCAGCATGAGAAAAGTAGTGTTAGATATGGTGTATGAACTGGCGAAGAAGAATGATAAAGTTTTTTTCATTGGCTCGGATTTAGGATTTGGTGTTCTAAAGCAGTTTAAAGAGGAGATGCCCGAACGCTTTTTTATGGAAGGAATTTACGAGGCAAATATTATTGGGATGGCAGCAGGGTTAGCATTAGAGGGAAAAATTCCTTACGTTAATACCATTGCCACGTTTCTAACCCGGCGCTGTTTTGAGCAGATCGTGATCGATTTGGGTTTGCATAAAGCCAAGGTCAGGCTGATTGCCAATGGCGGCGGGGTCGTCTATGCCAATTTAGGGCCAACCCACCAAGCTATCGATGATATCGCTATTTTGCGAGTGATACCTAATCTGACTATTGTTTGTCCAGCCGATGCGGAAGAAATGAGAAGGTTTATGCCCTTGACTGTGGATCATCCCGGACCAATTTATATCCGGGTAGCCAAGGGGGGGGATCCCATCGTCTCCCGTCCAGACCTTCCATTTGCGATCGGGAAAGCAATTTGCCTGCGCGAGGGAAAGGATGCGCTGATCGTCACCACGGGAATCACCCTCAAAAATGCGCTGGAGGCAGCGGTTGAGCTGGAGCGGGAGGGGATTCGGGCAACGGTGCTGCATCTGCACACGATCAAGCCGTTAGACATACCAGCATTGCAGCAGCATCTTTCCCGCATTCCGGTAATCGTAACCATTGAAGAACATTCAATCATCGGCGGATTAGGGAGTGCCATCGCCGAGTTTTTAGCCGAGCAGCACTACCAACGGCCGAAATGGTTCCAGCGTATCGGCTTGCCCAACCAGTTTATGGAAGGGTATGGAAGCCAGGCTAGCATGATGGAACGATATGGAATAACCACCGCAAAGATTATTCAGGTCGTGAAAGAAGGGTTGGATGCCACCTCTCCACGAAGCAGTTCTACCAGCTAAGGCTCGACCAGGGCAGACTCTTGAACCTCTTTCTTTTCCCGCCAACTGATACACTGCACCGGACAGGTGTCGATAGCCTCCTGAACCTGCTTCTCGATGGGCTGTTGGTCGACAGAATCGTTGGTGAAGCTCTTAAACCCATACTGGTAATGGGGATCCTCCTTCACGGTAAAAACATCCGGGCAGAGAGAACTACAGACAGTACAGCCAATACAGATATCTTTATCAACAAATGCTTTCCTGACCATCAGATTTCTCCTGACAAGTTTACGTTATGGTAAACTACGTAGCTTATAGCACACTTCGACACGCTGTTTACCAGATTAAAACTGCGCACAAATGTAATCAAAGTTGCACAGTTCTCTATATTTCCAGAGCTAATGATTGTAACATTTTAGGCGCTTCCTGAATTATGGCACAATAGTCAAAATTACGGTACATCTTTTTAAGGTTACTCCGTTGCAGCAATCGCCCAATGCCACTGGGAGTGTTAATGTAAAGGCGAAGAGCATTTTGAATATGGCTTTTTTGGCCCTCATCATGGAAAAATTTAAAGCGAAACGGCCAGGGGCTTAGTTCCTGATGGCGGGGATCAATTTCAAAGTTCAGTTCTTCGAGAGCTTTAAAGTCATAATTAAATTTCTGCTCGCTGACCTGCTCGTATTGATAAATTGCCTTTTTTCGGCAGAGGATGAATTGAATCAGTTGATCAAAATAAGATTGAGCTCGGTCATTCCAGAAGCCCCGTTGTTGCAATAACCCAGTCACCGCCTGCAGCAGTACCGTGGAGATTTCTTCCAGTTCCTGATACAGTTCCGCCCGGTGAACCAGCAATTCATTAATTCCCAGTTCTCCCGAGACATATTTTTCAATCACTTCCGGCCGGGAGAGATGCGCCATCGCCTCCTCGTACGAATTATACAAGTCTTTGCTGGTAGCATCGATAAAGCGATTAAAGATTTTCTTCATCGTTGGTGTGTACAACTCGGGGTGCTCAAAGATATACAGTAAACAATCAAACGCAGAAACCTGGAGAGTTTTAAGTGCCGAGAAAACTTCACTGAACAAAGCATTGTTGAAATAAGTTTCAATAATGAGATTCATCACCCGGCAGGATACATAATCCTCAAAAGGCAGGTCTTTGCTGCCGACAATAATCTCTTCGACTTCCGCGATGGGGTACCACTGGTCTCCAAACTGGTAAATCCCCACTCCCCCAGGAATGACCCGGAATTTAGTCAGGTACTGGAATTCACGGCGCATGCCCTCGGAAGCCATCTCCGTTCCCGACAATAACATTGCCTGATACATCCGCACTATTTTTGCCCCATTGTCGATACCGTAGCGCAGGGAATAAAAATGTTTCTCTTTGGTATCCCCGGGCAAGGCCAGAATAATTTCCGTGAAAGCCACCGCATCTTTAGTGAAAGAGTTACTGAACTCGAGGAATCCACGGTAAACTTCGAGTGAAATATTGTTCCGTTTGATGTTTTTCAGCACTTCCGGATCAGCGGACTGGATAGCTGCTCCGGTCACTAATGAACCACCTAAAATAGTGATCACTTTGAGTACCTGCTCTTTATTATTTTTACCGGTTGATGCACCGATGACAATCGGCCAGTTATGCGTTCTTTTAATCTCAGCAATATATTCTGCAATGGGTACATCCTCCTTGTACATGCCAAAATTAAGGTCAGTGATAATCAATTCATCCATATTTCTCACTCTCGCTACAATATAGTTCAACTCGTCCAGCGCTCGTTCACGATTAAATCTGATCACTCTGCTTTTAAAGATTATTCCATCAGCGCAAAAAGCACAGGTAAATGGGCATCCCCTGGTCGTTTCAATCATTGGTGTCAAAGGCATATCAAAAAAAGGGTCCATGATTCCGCTTAAATACGGAGAAGGGATAAGGTTCAGATCAAGGATTCTTTGAAATGGCCCCTCCACCAGTTCTTCACCACATAAATAGATGCTATTAATGATTGGTTCCCGTTTGCGTTTTAAAGCAACTATATCAAAATTATATTCCCCCAGCTTTCTGACCAGCTCCACAAAGCCAATTTCGCCTTCATTCTGGATATAGAAATCGATTCCCGACCGCTGTTTCATGAATTGGAGTCTTTCTAAAGGTAACACTGGAAAATTAGGTCCCCCGGAAACGACAATCAAGTTGGGGTTTCTCTGCTTGGCCAGTGAACTCATTTTATAACTCAATTCCAAATTCCAGCAATAATTAGTAAAACAGAGAAAATCAGGAGATTCATCAATGATTGCTTTAACCAAATGATCTGGAAATTTGAAAACTTTAATATCGTACTGATCTCCCAGTTCTTTCTTAGCATAACTGGCCACATAGGACAACCCTAAAGGGAACGTTGAGGCATGTATCCCCCTACCAGTATGAGTCAGATCAGCCAGGAAAATTTTCTTGTTCATAAACACGATATCCTCCTCATTATTTCCATTAAAATGGTGAATTATATTTAAATGTTTCTTCTCAAAATCATGTTTCTTCCTTAAGGTAAATAGTTCCATAACCCCTGATTTTTTCTTCCTTCCAGCCTTCCCGACGTGCTTTTTCCAAGAATGGTTTTAGATGGAAGATGTAACGGGGATACGTTTGTGTTCCGGGGTTGGGCCGAGCGCTCTCCAGCCAGAAGCTTACGAAAATGGCATCCAAACCACGCAGCTTTTTTTCAGTTTCTCCGGAAAGATCAGGGAACGGGGGCAAACTCCAGATCTGATAGACATTATCAAGCTTAACCTCGGTAAAAGCCATAACCCAAGTGTACTCTCTGGTCAGAACCGCAGTGTTGGCATTTAAATGCTTTTGTAGTTCTGGATACGCATCAGCGAGACTTACCGGTTCCAGCCCGGACAAAAATGCCTTTCCTTGGAACACTGACTGAAATTGCTGGGCGATTCCAAAGGGATAGTGCACCGTTAATAACAATAAAATAGCGCTGGTAACTACAAGGTATTTAGTGCCGTTCAAATCTGCCTTTTGTAATATCAATGACAGACGTTCAGGACGATCCTGGATTAATCCCTTTATTTTTTCCCTATAAAAATTTATTTTTTTGTTAAATAACAGCAGTATAGCGCCGATAACAATAAAAGACATCCTGGCGATTTCAATTTGCCTTAAAATAAACATGGGTAGTTCCTGGTTCTGCAGCACGATCTGATGAATAACCTGTTCATCTGCCGCCAATCCTAATAAGATCAATAGTATTCCTGATCCGATGATTCTGAAATCAACCTTTTTGACATTTTCTATTCGATATTTTTCTGCTCTGAGGCCTAACTGGTTTGCCCAATATTTCGTAACGATGCTAAAACCACTAGACGTATGAATTAATAGTAAAAATCCTACCGGCAGCAAAGTAGCTACGTACCGTGCCGCATTAAAATTCGTCAGCGCTAGAACAATTAAAGCGCAACTTGTTCCGATGATGACTGACCATAATTGGGGATAATTTCTTTCTTCTTTCCATTTTTTACGTAATCCTACGAAACCAAAGAGGGGGAAAAAGAGAAAAAGCAAAGCAATTGGCCCTAGAAAAGCGCCGGATAGTAAAAACAGGGGCAGTTGCAGACCCGATGCGAGGTTGGTGATAAAGTTTCTGGACACTGTTTCCGGCTTACGAATAATCGCCTGCGTGATCGTGGTTGCCCCGCCATACGCCTGTGGTGTAGAAAGGTACCAATCCTGATAAACCCATTCCTGTTCGGGAAAAGTTCTGCGCACATAGCGCTCGGTTCCCAGGACAAAGAAAGCCGTTTTAACGGGATTGTCCAAAGGGATCGGGACATAGGTTGGATCCATTAAGATATGGTTTCGATCCGGAGCTGAGAAGGGAATTATCATTACTGCTAATCCCAATAGTAGTAGCATTGCTGTCAGTGTTCTGGCAGGAAGCCTTTGCCCTGATTTATTCTTAACTAAAAATGAAGAACTGTTTGCGGCACTCAGCCCGCGCCTGTTTTCTAAAAATGTTCCGATCAGATGGCCGACTAAAAAGATAAAATAGACTGTATGCGAGAGTCCTGCTGCAACTAAAGCCGGCGGTAAATAACTTTTATTTCTTAGCGGACTTTTTCCCGGCAGAAAATACCAGCAAATTAAACCGATTCCGAGGATGGCGCCTCCTGGCTCGACAGTGGCTAAATGCGGAATCCAGGCAATCGTCAGGAGCAAAGCGTATCGCCGCCGAATAAAGTGTTGTAATAATAAATAAATAGCAGTATAACTAAATAAATGGGTAATCCAATATTCCAACGTCACGGAAAAAGGATACTTGAAAATGAGGGAGAATGGCAACAGATAGGCCACATACAATGGACCCATCGATGGGGGCGGGAATTCGCCCGTTTCCCACAGGATCCTGGCTGCTGCCCATTTATGCCAGTTCTCCTGGCTCGGTTCCCAATATCGGGGAGTCAGCACAACTAAAGCCAAGCTAAGAACGGCAATAATAAATAGGAATTCAATCACCTGCCTACTCTTTATAGGTGTTATAGACATTAAAGGTGTGGAACCAAAGTTTGTTTCCATAAAGCGTATCAAAAACAGGGGAGGACCTTACTTTTTAAGCATTATGTAAGAGCGTGATACGGAATTGAATTGAGTAAAGTTTAAAAACGAGGACTTTTCATCTCAAAGGTCAGGCCGCGCTGTAAGGAACCAATTTACGATAAATTTACCACCTCATGGTCATTTCGGTAGAGAACGAAGAACAATGGAGGATGAAAGAACATTGCCGTATTTGCCGCTCTCAAGATTTGGTCAAATATTTCGATTTTGGCCCGATGCCGCTGGTAGATTCTTTTATTGGCGCCGGGGAACCAGGAGATTTAAGAGTGCCTTTGGAAGTGATGTATTGTCATGGCTGTTCTCATTCCCAATTAAGTATGGTGGTCAATCCTAAAATACTCTTTTCCGATTATTTATATCATTCCTCTGTATCCAACACCTATAGTCAACACTGTGCTTTGATGGCCAGGGAACTGCAAGGATTGTTCAACGGAAAAGAAAATTTAACCTGCCTGGACATTGCCAGTAATGACGGGTGTTTACTGAAAGAGTTCAAGAGAGAAGGATACAAAGTTATAGGAGTGGATCCGGCGACAAATCTTTGTGCCCTTGCGGAGGAGAAGGGAATTCCTAGCATCGCTGATTTTTGGGGATTGGCAGCGGCAAAAAGGGCGGTTGAGAGAGTAGGGAAGTTAGATGTTATTACTGCGACCAATGTGTTTGCCCATGTTGATGACCTCCATAGTTTTTTAGATGCCGTTTACTATGCCTTAGCTGATAAGGGAATCCTGGTGATCGAATTTCCTTATCTGAAGAATTTAATAAAATATAACGAATTTGATACCATCTACCACGAGCATCTTTCGTATTTCTTAGTCAAACCATTACTTATATTATTTCCACAATATCATCTGCACATCACTAACTTATCTGAATCTGAAATGCATGGTGGAACCATCAGAGTGCAGGTAGCCAAGGATTCAAATACATTGATGGAAACCCATACCGCTACGATCAAAAAGTATCTCGCTTTCGAAGAACAAGAAGGCTTGCATACCTTAAAACCTTATTTAAATCTGGAAAAGAAGGCCCAACGGGTAAGAAAGGAATTTACGGAAAAGCTGCAAGAGCTAAAATCTCAAGGTAAAAAGATTGCCGGCTATGGTGCTTCCGCAAAAGGAAATACGTTCATAAATTATTGCCGCCTGGATCAAAAAGAGATCCAATTTATTGT
>JAHFSD010000055.1 GCA_023265925.1 archaeon | reverse complement strand
CTTTCTGCAGGGCGATTCCTGACAGGACGTCAGCACCATAGGCATGGCGTAACTCACTTCCCACATCGATCAGCTTTTGTCGGGTAATCTCCTCCCCGCGTTTTTTCAATTCTTCCCGCAGCAAGTCAGAAAAAGAGACATGAAAAAAGTTCATTTTCTGCAGAATTTCCGCGACAGAATCTTTTCCCGCAGCATAGTTTCCCGTAACGCCGATGATCATGATTTTGGAGATGTAGCGGTTCATTTAAATTGATTATGCTGGTAGAATAGAAAGGATTAAATGTGGAGATGTGGGACTATAAATCTATTTAAAGCTGAGAAAAAACCTCTTGTAAAAAAAAGTGAGGTTTCCATGACTCTTTCTGTTCCTGGCGGCGTTGTTTCACTCCCGGATGAAATTAATCCTTATGGGATTTCGGTGACGAAGAGATTGGTGGTTCCGGCAGCAGAACAGTTATTATATCAAAAACATTCCACGTTTGGCGGGGAACAGATCACGCTCGTTGATTATATGGGCGGTGATCTGGAAATTGAACGAGTGGCCACGGCCGGGCATCTGTCCACCATTTTCCCGGAGAAGCCGGAATTGCCAGATTTTATCCGCTATTTGGAGCGAAAAGCTATTTTAACGCCATTTAAAGCTGTCCAGTTCAAATTTCAAATTCAGTGCAGTATCATGGATGCACTGCATATTGTCTATGATAAACGCGCCAGTGTGAATGAATATAGCGGTCGTTATTCGGTGATGCTTGAGACGGGCTTTTTTCCGACTGCAGAATATTTGATTTCGAGAATGAAGGGGATTGATCCCCAGACAGCTACTGAAAACGCGACAAGAGCAGCACAACGCATTGCGGAGGTAAGAACCGCAAATTATGGACGCTATCAATACTTAATTGGCAAGGAAATCGATTTAGCCCGTGAACTTGCCCGTGCGCCTTTAGCAATCAATACTGATACCAAGATGTTCTGGAAGATTGAATTGGATGATCTATGTGCATTTATTGCCGAAAAGCGGGATTTGAAGCAGGAACATCATTCCCTGCAGCCCTATCTGGATTATATGGAAACCGTGGCCTTGGCCGTCGCTCCGGAAGCGACTAAAGCCTTATTGTATAAAAGCAAGAAAAAAAGAATCACGCTTACCATTCCTCATGACCACGAGATCTTGGACCCTTTACCTCTTCCGGCGTCCTGGCTAGCAGCTCCTACTCGCCGGGTAACCGTTCCCGTACTGGAAGATCTGCTGTACGTTCCCCAGCTTTATTATGATCATGGCAAAGTTCAAGCCGTTTCGTATATGGGTGATAATAATAGTCCCGTCGAAAGTGCCAGAATAAGTTACGGTCTTGGCACGACGAGACAGCAAGAAGACCGACATTTAATCCGCTATCTCATTCGCCATAGGCATACCACACCTTTTGAACATGTGGAGTTAGCGGTGGAAGCCAAAACGCCGGCTTTTGCTGATCCCCGACAGGGAGGACGACATCGTACCTTAGATTGGCACGGATTCATGGGGGAGCCGGTTATTTTTGGAACTTCACAATATGTTCCTGCCGTTGCTGAATTAAAACATCAAGACCGCAAGAATCGGCAGGGCCGCGGGAATGAATTAGATGATGAATTGAAAGAAACGGTGTTGTCGTCTCTTCATCAATCTTATGATGCTGAACTAACGCTGGTGGGAGAATTAGAAAGGCTCGGTGTTTCTCAGGAAGATCAACGCCGGGAGAAAGGGGTGGGGTTCTATACTTTTGTCTGGCGAACAGGAGATTTGCAAAATTGGTCACATTACTTTGGCTTGCGTCTTGATGCTCATGCGCAGAAAGAAATCCGCGATTTAGGAAATATTTATGCTCGTTTTATTGAGGCGCAAGCTCCGGATGTAATGGAAGCGATTCGTGATTACCGTTTGAATGCGCTGCAGTTAACCGCAAAAGATCTGCCGGCGGTTGCGGCATTACTTGATCGCACCGCGGTGGAAAGAAATCTTTCTGATGTTGCTTTCTATCATCAGCATGGACTAACAACATTGAAGAAAAAACCAGCGGAGACTGGTTATGCGGAAGGTGTCCAGATTCTTTCTCGTGAAGGAGAAGAACTGCAGGGAAAATTACGGCGGCTGCTTCCCTTAATTCCTCATTTCGCTGTTGAAACCGGTAAATTCATTGTACTGGAAGGAATCGATGGCTCGGGCACGACTACTCAGAGCCAGAAATTAGCCAATTACTTATTTGAAAAAGATAAAAAAAATATTGTCCTGTTGACTCGTGAACCCACAAAACTTTCTCCCGAGGGGAAACAGTTACGCCGCCGGTTAAGTGGCCAGCTGTTGGAAGGAGAAGTGCCGCAGCACGATCCAGATTTCTGGGCTGATTTGTTTATCAATGACCGAAAATGGCATGTGGATACCATTGTTTCCCCTGCTCTTGACCGGGGACAGATCGTCATTTCTGACCGCCATAAGCTCAGCACCATTGCTTATCAGAGCACTCAGGGAGCGGACATGGACAACCTAATTCAGCGCCATGCCTCGTTGCGCAAGCCAGACTTGACAATTCTCGTTGACGTTCCGGCAGAAATTGCCATGGAACGAATGAGCGCTGCGGCCGATCGGACTTCAGAATATTTCGACAAAGTGGAATTGCAGAAAAGA
This sequence comes from archaeon, assembly GCA_023265925.1. Classification (GTDB taxonomy): domain Archaea; phylum Nanobdellota; class Nanobdellia; order Woesearchaeales; family GW2011-AR9; genus JAHFRS01. The sequence goes on along the minus strand of JAHFSD010000055.1, from coordinate 400 downwards.
ATTAGGGATAATTATTTAGCAGCGGTGGAAAAGCTGGAGAAGTCTGAGAATATCGTGATTGTTGATGGGACTCCTGCCAGGGAGGAGGTTACCGCCGCGCTCATTGCTGCCGTGAATCCGTTGATGGGGTATTAATGTTTTTGACGGTGAAAGTTTAAGTTTTTCATGATAGAATTAAAACAGTTGCAGTTGCCAACGACACCAAATAAAAAATACCAAAAAAATTATTCTTCAGTATCCTTCACATCCTTTTTTTCTCCCTCTTTTTTCTCTGCGGTAAAAGAATTCAGCTTCTTTGACCCCATCATCGCTTTGTAAGAAATGGCCATATAAAATCTATCACCCCTTTTTCAAACATCTATCGCGGTTAAAAAGAATTTCAGGGAATATATAAAGACTA
>JAHFSD010000021.1 GCA_023265925.1 archaeon | reverse complement strand
TTATCCACAGAAAAGATTTAGAAGTGGAAGGAATACAAAAGATCTGTGATGAAGAAGAAATACGGAAGAAACACACAGAACTTCTAAAAAGACTTGCCGCGGCGGAGGCGGCTCTTCCTACTGCCACAACCACGGGAACAATCCACGGTATATGGAACCTGACAGATGATCTAATTTATCTGGATACCAACCTTGCCAATTGTAAATATAAAAATGATTCAGAGAAATACCGAGAGCTGATGGATGATATTATTGGGCATTATAAAAGACGGGAAAGATTTGTAGGGGCAGCACGGGTATATTATCATTTATCGGAATATTACTCCAATAAGGATGCTGAAAGGTCTAAGGAATATATGAAAAGATCTAGAGAATATTTTCGTAAAAGGTGGAGTGCTGTTGAAGAGGTTATTAAACTAACGCCACCGGAAGAGCTTGCTGTCACACGGGATGCGGACATACAAAATGGGAATTACTGGAGCGCCGGCAAGATTGAATGGTATTTAGGGAATAAAGAAAGAGGGAGAGACTTCATTATGCAGTCGCTAGAATATCAAAAATTGGTGAAGGAATCTACAGAATCTGTTGAAAAAGGGGAATATTATGATGCGATACAATATTTGTGGGGCAATTTAATACCATTCTATAAAGAAATTATGAAAGAGTTATGTGGAAAGAATAAGAAATGCCTCCGGGAAGTACAACGCCATGTCCCGGCGAAGAACTATCGGCTGATGCATTTTTAAGTATTCTTTTAGTCATTGCCTAAGCCCGGACAGGAAGGTCCTTTTCCTTCTCCTGTACTTTCCACTTGCTGGCACTTGATTGATATTCTCCCTTTAAAAGAAGCGCCCAGCAGCGAGCCGCCAAAATCACAGAAATCTCCAATAATGCAATCATCTGCCGAATTCTCTTTTGTTCCGAAATAACCGCCGGCACCACCACTATTCCCCACCTCATCACAAGCTGAAACTGATGTACCTCCTACTTCATCGCCAGGAGGAAAGGGATCTGGTGCCGGCCCACCCCGGGCCGGTGCAAGACCGCCGGGCTGTTCAATATTTTTTAACCGGGATTTGTCCAGGCAATCGGCGAAAGCATTTATCTTCTGGGCTTGGGCAGAACATTCATCTGGCCCCAAGCCATCGGGAGTAGGCTCTCCTTTGGGAGGATTGACAAAATTCTTAGACTTCAGTTTATCCTCCTCTTTTCGATCTTGTTCATTCTGCTCACCTGATTTTTTGGGATCATCTTTAGTAATATGATTATGTTCATGCTGCACAATGCCAGCAGTCGTATACCTCTGGCCATCATTCTTTGGCGAATCAACCATCGTTGGCTTGCCCGGCGGCTGGATGTTCTCTTGTCGTATATACGATGTTTTTTTGCCTTTGTCTGTACAGGCACTACTCTTGGCATCTGCACCACAGATCCCTGCCATTTCATTGATAGTATCCACCACCCGCCACTTCTCACCTTCTTTTCCTGCACCTGCTTCTTTAAGATATTTCTGTTCTTGTTTTGTGGGCTCTCGGCCACATTTTGAGGGATCAGAACAATTTTTTTTCGTGTCCGAAACTAAACAGGCAGTGCTTGTACAGACTTGCTTGTCTCCTGACGAAACGGAAGGTATACACCGATTGTCGGGAAGCCCGTTCAGATTTTGTATTAGTTCCAGTCCTCTGGGACCAAAGAAATTATCAATGCAGACTTTTTCTGCCTGTAATTCGTTGGAACTTATCTCCTTCACATCTGATAAAATACAGGCATTCGGTTTATTTAACCCGAATTGTCCAGCTCCTCCCCCACCAGCTAAATCTTTGGCTAAGTCACCCGGGTTTGCGGTACAAGCTTCTGAGAACAACGAGGCAAACAGCATCGCTTTCTCGTATTCCTCCTTGAGGTCTTTTCCCGTGCTGGCGATGGCTACATCTGTGGAAATAACTCCGCCCGTCAGAGAACTTCCTGCTCCAGTTAATGTCGGAACAATGCTGCCGTATTTGGACTATTTTTCCTTTACTTTAGCACATTTCTGTTTGACGTTATCAATTATTGTTTTTCCATTGGCACCTAAGGCATTTTGGAATTCATCTTTGATGTCAGTATTTACTATTCCTATCTGATCACCTTCGACGCTAAAGAGCAGGGAACTTCGCATTAATTTTCCGCTGGAATCACTTTTCAAATCTATGCCATTCACACAGACAAACCCCTGATTCATCCAATCGGTCAAAGAACAGCCAACGCCATAATTTATTGGGCCTTTCACTGGATCAACGGCAAATTTCCAGAAGTAATCCCAAACGCCAAAACATTTGCTTTTGTTCTCGGAAGGATCGCAGAAGACACTTCGCTGAACGATTCGTCCTGTTCGGACATCATAGGTAAACATTCCATGGCTGAGCTGTGGGTAGTAAAACTCACATTGAATGCCGACGTCTCTATTTTGTTGCAGGACAGGATAAATTCTTGATTTACCTGTCCATAACGTTAAGTCCATCACTATTAAAGAAGGGTTCAATAAGCCGTTAAAGAGTGCACAGGATTGTTGTTCTTTGGCGAGATTACCTCTGCTAGCTTTAACATCTTTTGCAGCAGTCTGTATCGATTTCGCAAGAGCCTCATCGATTTCTAATGCCGTGTCCAAATCTAATCCGTTAATCTTCTCCTGAAAACCGATAATCGTGGTGGCTGCTTGGTCATACTTTTTGGAAGAAAAGCCTACAATGTACTCTCTCAGTTCTGCTCTGACATTAACACCAGTTTTATATTGAGGGACATCCTTGAGTGATTTAGCAACGGTAATGTAATTTCTATCAGAAAGAGGGGTTAAGATAGTATTGAGTTCCAATGTCATAGGAGCTCGTTGTAAATATTTGCTTACCTTTTCGCGCACAGGCTCGATAAAAGCATAAAGCACAAGAAGAAAAACAATAATCAGCACCAGCATACCAATAATCACATGAACTCTTTTGCCAAGACAGCTCCCTTCTACAACCTTGCCTTTCCGTACCGGCATTTCTACACCTCTTTTTTCAGTAACTATTGAGCAGATTGCTTTACCCCTTTCTTCCAAACTCTACATACTTACATTTCCCACAGACCACCCGGTCTTTATGCAATGCCATAAACGTTCCCGGCCCGCACTTGGGACAGAATTTATTTTTGCGCTGAATCCTTTCCCCGGCCAGGACATAGAGAGAACTTACCAGCTTGCCCTTCTTTTTCTTTTTAGCAGCTTCTTTTTTCGCTGCCGGCTTCTTTTCAGGTTTATCGGCCATGGTGGAGTAGTTTATATGTTTAATATCCTGTTACTTGAGGCAGTATGGAAATTTTATTTCTTAGCCGGCGGTTTCGCCTCTTCCTTCTTCTCGCCTTGCTCTTTCTTCTTCAGGTGGCTGGGAACGACATAAAACTTTTTCCTGGCTTCCGCGGTTTTATAGACGACGGCGGAAAAGGCGGCCTGTTGCCGACCGTAAATGGTATTGATCCCGCCCAGCACGATCAGCCCGGGTTCCGCGGGCAATTCTTTCCCCAACTGCTCCACGACCTGCGCCTTGCTGCTGGTGGCACCCTGAAAATCCACCCGCCCTTTTATTTCATACCGCTCTAGCAGCGGATTATCCTTCTTCTGGGTTATGGTAAGATTCATCATGGGCGTTACCGTACTTTAGGCGTTACCGCACTTTAATGGCATATTCTCCTTTCACTTTCACGCCAATCTTCTGACCAATCTGCGATCGTTCCGCATCGCTGATGTACATTCTTCCCTGCCAGCTGTCACTGAAACTTTCGGAGCCGCAGGACGGGCACTTCGGCCCTTCGACGAACATTTTGCATAATTTACAGGCTTTCTTTTTGCTCATGGTTTACTTCTCCTTGGTTTCCTTCGTTTCTTTGGTTTCTTTTCCTTCTTTGGCTTCCGTTTGCTGCTCAAGCCACTCTAACTTGCCTAACCCTTCCTGGCGCATGCTCAGGCCAATTTTAGGGTTAGTCAAATCTTTATAGCTGACGGCGATGAGACGGGCCCGGCATTTGTCATTCACTTTGACGGACTGCCCGGTCTTCCGGCCCTGTAATACTTTATCCTTGCTGAACGAGACATAATCGTCCATGCTCTGCGAGATGTGCACCATGCCTTCACACCCGCCCAGGTCCAGGAAGGCGCCAAAATCGGTGATGTCACGGACCTTGCCGAACACCAATTCATTCATCTCCGGCTTGAAGGTGAGCAGTTCAAATTCCGTTTCATAGAAAGCAGCTCCATCACCGGGAACGATCACGCCTTCCTTGATCTGCCCGACATCAATCACGTTAATCACAAACCCCAGCTCCTTGGAGATGTAGCTGTCATAGCTGGTACGGACATTCTTGAGCACGGATTCCTTTTTGCTCAGGTTGAACATGTTGGGGGGAACACGGATATAGTCCCGGGCTTTGACGCGGTAAAACATAGTGAGCCTGAGGTTAACGGAGGGTTTATAAAGATTTCCGTCGTCCCGTTTGGTATGGCCGATCTTCGTGCCCTTAAAAAAGAGGTGGCCCAGCTGCCCGCTATCCCGCTAACGCTCCAGAACCTGCAACTCTCCTGGGTAAAGCCGTTACGGGCACGTACTTCTTCAGTTCTTCTGCATCTGGAGCCGCCGCAACAACAGGAAGTGAAGAAACGCCTGGGGAAGATGAAAGACATCTTCTCAGCCCTGCCGCAGGGAACAGTGATTCAGGAGAAATTACAGCGCTATGCGCACTATCTCGTGGAATTAAAGTTAACGCAGCTTCAGGGAAACCGCTCCCGCCGCCAACAGCTGATTACAATATTCCTTCAGGACAATTTCCTTAACCTGAGACAGACTCTTCAGGAAATTCAGGATTTTGAAAATACAGTCAAGACTCTCATCCAGCATTACCACGCGATCAATGCCTACCTGGAAGAGCACTTGCCGCTGGAAGGAACCTTATGGTATGCTGATCTGCCGCACCAGCACGCGGTTCAACAGTTGCAGAACGCCGTGGAGCAACACAAACGATTGATTCGCCAGATCGGCGATCAGTTCGTCGCCTTAGCGAGGGAGAAATCAGGGGAAAAATAATGGTACTGGTCTTTGGGATAGTGGGAATGATAAGCATTTTGATCGCATTTATCTTAGATGAATTCGTCCCAAGCTTTGACACTAATACCGTGGCTTATAACCTGCTGAACATCTTTGGCGCTGGGTTGTTAATTTACTATGGTATAAGTATTCAGGGCTGGCCGTTTGTGGTGCTGAATGCGGTGTGGCTGTCGGCGGCAGTGATTAAATTGGGAAGAATTTTGAAAGGGTAATATTTTGAAAGATTAATATCTAATCCGGGGCAGATATTCCCGTGCTTGTTCAGTCAACGGGCTCACATGCACTTCGGTATGTCCCCGCCGACGTACACCTTTCACTTCATACAACCCTTTTCCTGACCGATGATCGTACACCCGCGTGGAATAGCCGGTGGTAGGCCTAAAATCGGCCTGGACATTCAGCATCACCTGTAAATTATCAATCACGTGTTGGGCCGTGCGGTTGACTGCCGCGGTTTTATTTGGTGAAACCAGATCGACGATACCTTTTTCGACGAGGCCACTTCTGTTTTGATGAAGGTGTAAATGTCTCATTTCCGGTTCCGTTGAGAGAGTGGTTTATAAATCTTCCGGGAATGAATTCGCACTCCCCAGTAATCATAGGTAGAAAAGCTTTTATACCACTGTTCATCCCGCTCCCCGGTGGAACAAACTTTATCCCCAACCTCTCTGGAACAAGCCATCTCAAAGTATTCTCGTCGGGAATTTCTGGTACAGGGTGGTATGGGCACAACCTATAAAGCTGTTGATCAGGAAGGTCAGCCGGTCCTGCTGAAAGAACTGCATTTACGGCTTCCGCCGGGGATGTCGGCAGACGAAGCCTGGAAAGGATATGACCTGTTTGAGCGGGAAGGCCGCATCCTGCAGCAGCTGAGCCATCCCCACCTGCCCCGCTTCATTGAAAGTTATTCCCAGCAGGAGAATGGTGAAACGAAATTCTTTCTCGTCCAGCAGTATTTGCCGCATCAAAATCTGGAACAGTATCTTCGCAGTGGAAAGGTCTTCACGGAGGAAGAAGCAGTACTTTATGCAAGACAGCTGTTAGGAATCTTAGACTATCTTCATACTCAAATTCCGCCGATCGTTCATCGTGACATCAAGCCTAACAACATTCTTCTGGATGAGCAGGAAAAGAAAGTGTATCTGGTGGATTTTGGCTCGGTGGGATTCGATTTAGCTAAGACCGTGGGCGGTTCCACGATGCTGGGCACGCCGGGCTATGCGCCATTGGAGCAATTGGTTGGTAAGGCGGTTCCCGCCAGCGATATCTATTCTTTGGGCGCAACGCTGTTTCGCTTGCTGGCGCGGAAAGAGCCAACCGATTCTCTGACAGGAATACGATTGGACGTACGCTCCCACGTGCGGGCCAGCGATCATCTGACAGGAATCATGGAAAAGATGACTGAACCGGATGTTGACAGACGCTATCAGAACGCACGGGCAGTACTGGATGATCTGGAAAGGAAAGTTTCGCTGCAGAACAGGGGAGAAAGGACCTTGGAGATGGTGACAAACAACTACCTGCAGCCACGATTCAAGCGTTTTCGGTATTATGCCCCTCCTTCAATACTTGCTCTCATCGGTGTAACAGGGTTTGCCTTGTTTGCTAAAAACCTAGCAATGTATGATTTTGCTAATGTTATGGTAGGTCTGTCTGGTTTTTTTGTGGGAGGGATTGGGTCCATTAGTGCTCTTCGAATCTTTTTTGACTATACCCTACCTCGCCTCGGCAATTCCCGGCCAGCAAAAAAACTGCAGCAAGAATACAGCCAATTTAAAGATCAGTATGCTACTCTTCTCACCAAGCTGATTGAGCACGGGCAGATCAGAATTTCTGAAGATATTTTCACCGCAGGCAGAGTTGGGCAAGGCCAGCTTCCTCCCCTCTTCGCGGCGGGTGCAGTAGCACGAAGCCAAGCACAAAGCAAGCTCCCTCCACAAATTAAAGATGCCTTGCGCTACGATTATGCTGTCCATCAAGTACATCAGGGTAACCTGCTGGAAGCGCGCCTGGCCAGTGGGCAAATCACGAATGACAAAGTACGGGAAGAACTGGAAAAAAGACATTTGTCATCCGTCCCCAGCGATGTGCATACTATGATTTCACTGGGGATAACTGCTCTTCCCGGCCTGCAACGGTTGTATCTTAATCCACAAAAACATCGCTTGGTCGACCAGGAAGGAAAACCGGTTACCGCTTCACTTCTGGCGCAGGAAGTTAAAAATCAATTCATGGACTTTCATTCTTTACAGGATATTATCAACAGCATCTGCCAGCAGGGACAAGAACTGGAAGCCGACGCTTTTTCTTTTACCGATCCGGTCAATGCCCATGGCAATAACATCTTTACGGTCTCCTATTACAAAACCAGGGGAATGAAAAAAGCATTGAAAGAGCCGACAGGGAATGGGATGTAATTGCTCTCCCACAACACTTCGTCAATCGCAAATCATCTACTTCTTTTGACGCCCCTTTCGGCATCGGTATCGTTTTGTTGATGCCAACAAAATGGCCCTCTATTTATTTTCTCAGCCTAAAAATCACTGCCTCCTTTCCGACACCCCCCTTCCAAACTCACACTCCTTCCTCACCGGACAAATCCCACATCGTGGCTTCCGCGGCAAACAGATTCGCTGCCCATGATCCACCAAGAGCATATTCACCTGGCCCCACCGCTGCCGGGGAACAATCTTCTTCAGCTCTTCCTCCGTCTCTTCCGGCGTGGTTGTTTTTACCCATCCTAAACGGTTCGAGATTCGATGGACGTGCACATCAACCGCTATCGCCGGCTGCTGGAAAGCATACTCTAGAGCTTAATACATACAGAAAATAAAAAAAATTATTTCTTATCCAATCCCAGATACTTTGCCAGCCATTTGGTGACCGGGCTTACTTCCTGGGCGGGAGCCAGTTTACGCACCACATTGCCCGTGATCGCATTCTGAGACTGCGAACTGACACTATACCCGCCCATGCCACCGCCTCCGCCATCACTATGACCACCACCACCAGAATCACCACCACTAGGTGCACTGCCTCCCGTTCCGCCACCACCATCGCTGGGAGCGCTGTACCCGCCACCACTGGGAGCACTGCCACCGTCGCTGGGAGCACTATAACCGCTTGGTGCTGTTCCGGTATGGCCGCCGGTATCCGTACCAGCAGGTGGTGCAGTATATCCACCTGGTGCTACCCCTGTATGCCCCTCAGTGGGAGCTGTAAAAGTCGGCGATGACCACGTGGCCGTTCCTTGGTCATAACTCCAAACATTGCCTTGTGCATCAACTGCTGTGCCGGTACTGGGTGCTACACTTCCGGCTGTACCTCCCGGAGCGGTGCCCGTTGACGTTCCTGTCGTACCACTTTCTGACGTCCAGGCATGGGAAGAAGCATCGTACGACCAGGCAACTCCTGTGCTAGAATCGGTGTACGTCCCTTCATGACCATACTCATACGTTTTTCCACTGATGTCGTGGTATGCACCGGTTACTTTCCCTCCTTCTGAAATGAACTGTTCTCCTTTACCAGACGTCCAGGCTCCTGTTGCCGTATCATAGCTCCACGTTTCACCCGTTGCCGTGCTATAACTTCCTGTATCTTCGTGCCCTATCGGCGCTATCATTGCTACTTGCGCCGCATGCACTTCACCGGTTTTCTCATTCGTCCAGGTGTTAGCTACTGGTTCGTACGTCCATTCATCATGGCTCACCAATCCTCCCCGTCCCGGCCCGCCTGGTCCACTTGATCCGCCTGGCCCCCCTGCTCCTTCCGGTGCAAAGCCAGCATATTGGCTGTACTGCTCACCTAAGAACTGTGCTGCCCGTGCCGGGTCAAAGACATAGTTGTGTGTATCATAGTCGTATTGGATTGCTTCTTCATGGATTGAGTGCATACGGAAAACTGTCCCATCTTTTGCCGAAACATAGGTGCCAAATTCCGGTACATACTCCATCCGGGCATCTTCCCGCCCGCGCTCATTGAAAAAGGAATACCCGATAGGATCGATTTCTAACTTTCCACCATCAGGAAGAGCGTATTTCCCTAAGTCGTAGGCAAAACTTTCGGTCGTGCCATCCGGTTTAGAGATGGAATAGCCAACCGCAGAATAAGTATAAGTGTTGCCGTCAGGTGTAGTATAGGAATGCTGTTCCGTCCCTGTGGCAAAAGCATCGGGAATAGTAAATCCTTCCGGGAAATCTTCTTCATGAGGAATTCCAAAGGAAGTTTGATAGTCCCAGCCATCATCAGTAAATGTATATTGAATCCCGGAAGCGGAATCAACATAGGTAAACCCTTCCACAAAACCACCTTCCGTGGTAGCCTTTCCCCCCTCCACGACAATTCCCGGCGGGGTAAAAGGCTCTTCACTATAAACAAATTTAGTGATCTCCTGCGTGGCCGCATCATATACTTCTACTGCTGGCTGACCTTCCTGCAGGAGCACATCAACCCGCTCATCCACCAGCGCTTCCTGTTGAGTTTGCTCCAGATTATCAGACAGTTCAGGATTGGCGGTGAGAAGAGCCGGATCAGCTTCTAATTCCAGCTCAAATTGCTGATTGTCTTCCTGTCGTTCGGTCTGCACTGCTGTAGGATCCAATTCTGGTGGAAGAGGTTCTCCTTCAAGATGATTCTGGGCATTTCCGGCGAGGTGTTCTGCCGCAGTAAGCTGCCCAAACGCTTCTCCCCACGATTCATCAGCCACCGCTTCTTCGGCGTGCTCCAGCCGCAAACTTGCTTCATAAAACAAGTGAGCAGTAGCAGTGTCAACGGTACCACCGGCAGCTGTGGTTGTGTCAATGTGCTGTTCCAGTTGATTGAGCTCCTCTTGGGCATCATCTAACTCGTCCCGCACTTCTGCTTCATGGACAGCAGCAACCCCTGCTGCTTCCTCCCGATCCTCCAGGGTATTTTCAGCTTCAATATGAGTTACATCCTGGTCTTTAGCGATATCATCAACAATTCCATCCCGCAGATCAGCGACGACATCCTGAACTTCCGTTGCCGCATCCTGAAGATTGTCAATAGCATCTGCCACGGGAGAATCTGCTGCCACAATTCCAACTGCTACTGCTTGCTCCAGATCATAAGTTAACGCATCCACCTGCTCGCCAAAGCTGACAGCCTCTTCCGTATGTTCAACATAATCATCAAAATTGTCGGCATTACCTTCCAACGCTTCTACTCCTTGCTCGACCGCCTGCATCTCAGGTTGAGCAGCTGCAATGGCATCTTGTGCTGCGTCAATATTTCCTGCCGTCAACTCAATATGCGCTTCCGCCAGACGTTCCCGGAGTTGTTCATCCGGAGGAACATTCGTCACACCTTCCCACCAAATGTCTACTTTCCATAAAAAAGAGTCAGGCAATGTGCCAGGATCGGCCCAGTTATTACCGAGGACATCATCAATAGTTTGACCGTCCTCGTCAGTAAATACCGGATGGCTGGGCGCCCAAGCCATCGGGCTCAGCACCATTAAGGCAATAACCAGCAGCGAGAGCTGCCGCTTCATCGTGGGTTTCATGAGAATACACCTCTTGTTGTAGTATGATAAACCATTTTATATATAGTAGCCAATTAAAGCCAACTATGGATGATTGAGGGGGAAGAAAATCTTGAGATTTATAAATCTTACGACTTTGATTTTTCAGGAGGATTTTCACTCATTAATACTCACTCAGCTTTTTTTGTTGCCGCTCATTCCTCAATAGCCTGCTTTCCCTCAACAGCACCAGCAGATCGAACCCAAATTTGTGCTGGATGAATTCCCGAGCATGGTTCATCATCAATACTTCAGAAGCGAAGAGGAGGGGCTTCTCCTGCACCGCTTTCCGCCCAGCTTCCCGGCAGACCCAGACTCCCAAAGGGACATTATATTCGGACGTAATGAAGCGCAGCGCCAGCACACTGCCCTGCCGTTTTAATTCCTTCATTTTTTCCAGCACCGCCAACCGCGCCGCGTAATATCCACCCGCCGTCTCTTCGGCATACTCTTTCCGTCCTTCATATCCTTCATAATCGGTGCTGTAAAAATTTCCCGCCTTGCGCACAAAGGGAAAATTATCCCTTTGGCGTCCCAGAGGCTCGTGCCTCTGTGGACTCCAGGGATTTACTTTATGCCCCAGATAGGTCTCAAACAATTCATAACTCCATCTTTCCGGGAAGAATAAAATCAAATAATAATTCCCCCAGCCACCACCAAAATAAGCGCGGCACTCACCAACTGGAAAATCCTTCACTTCCGTGATGAGTTTTTTCCCCAGCGTGTCATCGACCGCCGTAATAGACCATCTCGTCGGCACTAATTTCCGATTCTGTCCCAACCCCACATTTCCCGTTGACAACAATTTGGTGAGGAAATTTTCTTCAAAGCCTTTTTGGTAGAGGTTAGTAATGGCCGGCGTCGCTTTCAGATCCGTATCGGCAACGGTTTTTTCCACTCTCGAATCTACCCAGGGATTTTCAGTCATTCGCACCCTGCTCACTTCCGCCTGCGGGCCAAAGGGAATGATTTCCTTCTCGGCCGTGCGTGACAAGGTTGGCTGCTTCTTCAGGCTCACTTCCAATTCCACCGGTCTGGAAGCCATCCCTACTTCCTGAGTTATCCCCAACAGTTTTCCTGGTTTAGAAATCTCCTTAACATTCCATCTCGCCCGGGAATTGACTAAACTGTATCTCCTGCTGGCAATCGTGCCCAGGGGAAGATTCTGCTGGCTCCAGAGACGGGGAGAATCATAGGCAGAAGTATCGCCCGGAATCTGCGGGCTAAGCAGCCCGATATTGACCTGCGGATAGCCAAATCTGCCGATGAAAGGAGCAGGGGAACTGCCCGTAAAATCCTGTTTGAACTCCTTGTTCACCTGCGGATGGGGGATTTGTTCGATGTCTTTGAATTTGAGGCGGCGGAGGGGCATGGAAGAGAGTAATGAAGTCTTTTACAATGCTACTGTCGTGGAGGAATGTCAGGGTTCCCTACTCACTCAGAATTTATAAATATTGCCTGAACATCGGGCTGTGGGACAGTAAAAGGCTATTCTTCCGTTCTTAAGTAAAATCACCTACACTCTTTTTCCAATTTATTTTTTCTGAGCGTCAATCTTTGCTCCATCTGCGGGGCGTAACTTTACTGCCCCATAGCCGTGAACATCGAAGCAATGAAACAATTAAAATTTTCTTCAAGTTGTGGTTTCAAAATCAATCCCCGGAGCAGGGCCGTGCTTATCGCTCCCCACCTACTACTCCGCAGCATTAACCACTATACAAAAACAACATTTCCACACGAAACCTTTATAAAGTAGCCCCTCTTTGAACCAGACATTGGAAGGCAGAAACAGGGGGTATGGTCCAACCAAGCTCATTCTGTTTCGCTCAAAATTGTGAGAGCAATTTTGGCGTGCCAAAAATCATCATGATTTTTGAGCACAATCGAAATTGTGGATCTTAACCACCTCTAAACGAGTATAGTAAGATCATATTTTGAGTTTTTCCAAGGAGAAATAAATATGAACCAAGAACAAAGTGCTCTGCTCCAACAGAGTGAAATACAGAGAGAGTTGCACCAGGAACAACCTCTCGCAGAAAAAAATAGCCTATCAAATAGCCTGTCCCCGGCTAGGACAGAACAATCTCATGAGCAGCCTTTTCTGGCCTTAGGCCTCCGCCCGGAACTGGTGAGAGCGTTACAGGAATTAGGCATTACCACGCCCACCCTGATTCAGGAGAAGTCCATCCCGGCAATCAAGGCCGGAAAGGATTTGATTGGCATGTCCAAGACCGGCTCCGGAAAAACCGCCGCCTTTGGACTGCCGATTCTGGAAAAGATCAAGCCCCGGGCCGGATTGCAGGCCTTAGTCATCGCTCCCACCCGGGAATTAGCCGTCCAGATCGGGCAGGAATTGCGAAAATTTGGGAAATACCTGCCCTTCCGCCTGGCCACGGTCTATGGTGGCGTCTCGCTCGCCCCGCAGATGGAACAGATTGCCCAGGCGGATATCGTCGTGGGAACGCCGGGCAGGCTGAAAGATCACCTGGACCGGCGCACCATGGACGTATCACGGTTAAACTGTGTCGTTCTGGATGAAGCCGACAAGATGGTGGAGATGGGTTTCATTGAAGACATTGAATACTTACTCAGTTACATGCCTAAAAGCCGGCAGCTGCTCCTGTTTGGCGCCACGATTTCCAAGGAGATTGATTATCTGACCCAGCGCTACATGCATGCTCCCGTCACGGCTGAAGCGGAAGCACAGGTACAGGAAGAATATCTGGAACAATTCTATTACAACGTCCCGCACCATGAAAAGTTTTCGCTGTTAGTTCATCTGCTGAAGAAAGAGCCGATTCAGCGGGCAATCCTGTTCTGTTCATCCCGCTCAACGGTGGAATTAGTTTCCAGGAATCTGCGCCAGCAGGGTATCGACAATGAGATGATGCACGGCAAATTGAGCCAGAACAGAAGGTTAAGAGTCATTCAACAGTTCCATCAGGGCAAGACGCCGATCCTGGTAGCGTCCGCCGTGGCCGCGCGGGGATTGGATATCAAAGATGTTTCTCATATCCTGAATTATGACCTTGCCGCGGACCCGCAGGAATATATCCACCGCATTGGCCGGACCGCCCGGGCCGGGGAAAGCGGAAAAGCCATTACGCTGCTCAGCCAGAAGGATTATCAGGCTTTCAGTGACATCCTGAGCCGCTATCGCGTCAATGTTCAGGAATTACCGTTAGAAGCATTCCAGCGATTGCGCTTTGATGCCCGTCGGATAAGTTCTGATCGGGGCAGTTCGCCAGGTTATCATGGCTCTGGTGACCGCAATGTTCGTGAGCGTTCCCGCCGCTTTGACCGCCCGGGACGATTTCCCTCGTCTCGCCGTGAACAGTCTCGCAGCTACCGGCCGCCGCGCTGGGGAAACAGCTGGAGAAGGTGAGCTTAGCTATCGGATAAAAAGTAAATTAGAGTTAGTTTACTCTTTCCCTGTTCTTCTTTACTTTCCCTTTCACCATCAGCACCACACTCACGGCAACCATTGTCCCTCCCACCATCCAGAACACGGGCAGCAACGGCTTCAGCTGATAAAAAGGCACGCTCGCCACAATGATTCCACCATTAAGCAGCAGCAGATTTCTTGACAGGCATTTCATCTTAACATACATTGCCAGCGTGATGCCCAGCAATACTACGGCAGCAATCCAGAAGGGAACGGCAACTTTCTGCAGGAAGAGTAACGGCATTCCCACAACGGTTATTCCAATTAAGGAAAGCAGGGCAATGATTCCCAGGCAGACATTGTGGCAGACCTGATAGCCGCCCAGAAAACTTAATCCGCCCGAGATGGAGGAAGAGATACTGGCAAGTTTTCCTTTCCGTGAAGATTGGAGCTGGTTTTCTTCCATGGTTAATGTCGCTGACCACCCGCAGTTAAACTTTTTAATGCACTCCGGCAAAATTGGTAACTGACGCTAATTGTGCTTTCAGATCTTCATCCAGCGGCCCATAACTGATCAGAATTTTATCCAGATCTTTAAACACATACTGCTCATACTGGTCATTCGGCTGCCCATTGACGTAGAACTTCAGGGAATTTTTATCATCAGTACAATATTTTTTCCCGGAATTTTCCCCGGAATCAAGCTGAAGGCAACTCTTATCAAACTTCATACCCACACTCTCAAAAAAAATCCATAGCGGCACACCGCTCGCATGCATATGCAGCAGATCACCCGTCTTTTCCAGCTCCGGAGCGCCCGAATCCACGTGAATGAAACTGCTTACCGATGAACCGGAACGCATTCTTCCCATATGGTCTTTATCAGAGAGATCTACTGTCTTTCCATTGATATATATTTTCCAATCAGCGTGGAGATGATCAGAATTGAGCAGGCCAATCGTCGAGGCTGGATCCATGTTGCATTGCAACTGCCCCGAATCCATACACTGTTCAATGGGCATGCCGCAACTATCGCATTTGCCGTCGTTGTTTTTATCCATGAATTGTTTGGCCAACTGCGTATCAAAAGCTGTAAAAGAAAGGCTGCTCATCCTTTTTTCTTCAGGAGCATTTCTTTCTTCGGGGGCATCGGCCACCCCGGCAACTGCGCCGGTAGTTATGCTCGCCGCCAGGCCCGCCGGGGAAAAGAAGATGGATTTGGCAGTAAAGAACAAGGCTACTCCCGCAACCAGCAACGTCAGGATGATAAAAGCTGCCATGATGGTTTCGCCAGTTTTCTTTCCGGCAACGGTGGGAGAACTGGTGGACAGTTCCGATGAAGTACTGGTAGCCGATATTTGTCCTGGTTCCATCATCCGCCACCGGTAGAGGTATATTCAATCAGTATCTCATCCTTATCCTGCATGAAATAATTCCCGTATTCGGTATTTTCCTTCCCATTCACATACATCTTTAAAGTACCTTTATCCGTGCAATAGTCAAAGATGCAGTCTTTATTGAATTTCTTGCCCCAGACCTTGAAGAAAAAGCCAAGTACAACTGTTTGCTTGGAGGGATTATTGTTCTCCAGGTGCAACACACCATCAGTTTCATGCGTATGGATAGGCTGGTGCACCGAGCCCAGTCCGATATCTTTAGGGATAGGAATTCCCTTTCCGTCGATGCGGATGGTTAAATGCGGATGCCAATGAATCGGCTTTTTGGGAACGTCAAAATCGGGCAGAGGCGTACTGTCGGAACTTCCTCCTCCCCCCCTCTTGACCAGCAGCGTCGTCCCAAAAATAAGGAAACCAACAATCACCGCGACAATGATCCAGTTCAACGCTTTCTTTTTCTGTTTCCCTGTCAACAGCGGCGGTTTCACCGCTTCGGCATGCTTGGCCTGGTTGTGCATCTGTAACGCCTCGGCAGAATCAAAGTTCTTTTGACACAAAGCACAGTTATATTCGGTCATGATCGCTTTAACTTCCCCCATTTTATAAACTTTCCCCGCTATTTCTCAACAATGAACTACCAGCACTGATTACTGTTATATAGCAAATGACACAAATATTTATACAAATCTGTCATTTGCTATATTCGGAAGACGCAACTATTTTTGTATGATTATTTGCGTCTTCCGTTATAGTACTAAACAATGGCCGGGAAAGCCGGTTTACTTCACGAAGGATTTCTTCTTCTTTTTTGGCCAGCTTTTCCTTCTTTTTCGTTTCCTGAATGATATTTGCTTCAATACTTACAATTTTTGCCGCTAAGGCGGTTACTTTATCTTCTAACTGAGCTATTTCCTGGCCGGTTTTCGTCAGGAAAGGCTTATTCAGCTCGGAAACCTTAGCGGGAAGTCCTTTCCATGAATTCCCTGAATTCAGATCAATATTTTGCGAATCTTTGACCAGCCCGATAATCGCTAAGTTCTGGTCATTTTCGAGAGCAGCCTGGAAATTTTCTGAATAGGCCTTGATCAGCTGACTTTTTTCGGGGTCATGATGGAAATGTTTGGCCATAAACTTGAGGTTGATCTGCTGCCTGGCCTCGTGCAGCTCCCGGTCTAATGTTCTTAATTGTTGCTGGTGTTCTTCCTGCGCCTGAAGGTCCTGGCGATATTCTTCACCGGCTTTGATTTTTTCAATTTCTTTTTGCATTGCTTCCCCTGTCTCTTTGGCCTGAGCTAATCCCTCACGTAATTCGATTATTCGCCGGTCCAGATCCCCGATGGAGAGCTCATTTGATTTTAGTTTGGGAAGCAACGCCGCCAGCTGGCTGATTAATTCTGACTCCTCAAAAACGGCGCGAGAGGTATGGGCGGTGTTATTGATTTCACGAATAAGATTGGTAATGGCCGTTTTTGCCGCCCCCAGCTCTTTCCCCACCAGCAGAGTTGCCTTTTCAAAGGGCAGATGAGACCGGCGATCAAATTCATCGATACAATTTAATATTTTATTATGATATTCCTGAGCCGTAAGGCCATGAAGATTATTCCTTTCCCGTAATTGTGTGGCTAACTGCTTTAACTGAGCGATGTACAATTTAAGATTCTCTCTGACAATCAATTTTACTTTTTCATGTTCTCTTTTCTCTTCAACGTTGACGTTTTCCAAATCCGGGAGAATTTCCTGAAGATCGATGCCGAACTGCTGAATTAAAGCGGAAAGCTCCTGTTTGAACTTTTCTTTCTTTTCAAGATTTTCTGCTAAAGTCTGATCTAATCTAACCGAAAGCTGCTCCCCGGTGATTTTCTCCAGGAGTTTGGTTTCTCCTCCACGTTCTTCTGTATTAAAAATCTGTTTAAAAGTCTTTAACCAGGACACCATTACTTTTTCCCGCAGCAAGCCAAACCGGTTCAAGCTCATGGCCGGATGCTCCTCCTGGTGATGAATTTCGTCTGCTGATAGACGGTAAAACCTAACAACGAAATGCTGGCCAGGAGCCCGATCACTGCGGATTTATACTTTTTCATTGCAGTTTTTTCCCTCCCGCTGTGGTTCCTTGGCGAGCAATAACCACAAAATACCGTAGGAAGCCTAAAGAATGATAGGTTTTCTGCCCCACCACCTTAAACCGTAATCGTTCTAAATGCCGAATGAATTCCTCCTGAGTATACATCTCTTCATAGGGATGGGCTAATATTTTCCGGTAAAACTTTCCTGGAAGAGTATTGAACGTGTCAATTGACAGGTCTTCCAGAAGCAATTCTCCACCGGGTTTTAGTACTCTCTTCAATTCTTTCAGGCAATCCTGCCAGTTGGGAATGTGGTGAATGATGCCAAAATCGACCACGGCATCAAAGTGATTATTGGGAAAACGTAATTTTGCCGCATCACCTACTTCAAAGGTAATGGAAGTAGCCTTGTTTTTCCGCCGCGCTCTCTCAATCATCCGCGGGTCCAAATCCAAAGCATGAATCTGTTTCGGCCGAAAATATTTTTGGATAAGCTTTGTCCCGGTGCCATTGCCGCAGCCGATTTCTAAGATAGTTTTACCTGCGGGCAGGGAAGATAATTTTCGTAGCCGTTTCGCTTCCACTTTATCCTGGATGAAGGCCCGGACCGGATTGTTCATCAGCAAAAATTCCAGCTTGTTGAGGATCATAGTTCAACTCGTATCAATGTTGTCACCATAGGGATGAATCAGTTTCCAGCCGCGGATCACGTCGCCCGGGCGGTTTTTCAGGGTGAATGTTCCTTCGAATGGGTTGGTGGTTCCGTCAGATAAGGTAGATTCTACTGCATACTTCACCTCAGCAGTTTGCCCATTATTAGATTTTTCTGTAATAGCGATTATCGTTACCTTTTCTATTCCCTGCGCACTGGCAAATTGCCGGAACGTTGCTAAATCCTTAGAGTGGGGATCAATTTTCTTAAACCCGTCAGAAAGAGTGGCATACATCTCCGGATAATTTTTATCGTTCCAGGCGGTGAAATAGTGCCGCACTACTGTTTCCGGAGGAGGAAACTGGTAAGCTTGCTGCTCTTCTTGTTTCTGCTTGGTGTTACTGAGGAACAAGCCGAGGCCGAGAAAGACTAGCAGCAGGATCAGCCCGCCATACTTGATTTTTTTCTGTCGGTCCATGATCACCAGGTCACGCGAAAACGTATTCGTGTCTTACCCGCGCCCTTACCCTTCGGCCGGCTGCGCCTGCTTTACCACTTTTCCCGTCGTCAAATCTTTATACGAACCCAGCAGTTCCGGGCTTCTCATCACATACCAGCCATCCTGCTCCACGCTGCCCACGCTTTTCCAGGCCTGCACCAGATTGGGATAAGCCTCGGCATCCGGCGAGAGCAGAATGATCGGCACTTTGGTCACTTGGTAATCTGCTTTCAGCCGCTGCCCCTGCGGCGAATTGACATCAACTGTCTGCTGTGTCTTCATCACGATACCAAAATTCTGCAGGATGCGGCGGTTGATGGTCACATCATAGCAGTCCGTACAGGATTCATCGGCCAGATAGACAACGTCAACCAAGCCCACCACCTTATTTTTTGCTAAATCACGATAGGGCGGGGCAACCGCATGCACGGCATAAAATCCTTCCTTTTCAGTAGCCCCGGCTTCAGTAAGCTGCTGCAACACTTCCGGGTAATATTCAATGTCATTGGAAATCAGCAAAGCGGGAATTTCTTTCACTCCAAATTTCTGGATGAACTGCTGCCCTTCCTGACTGCTGTATTCCACCGGCTTCTTGGTGACCAGCAACACGCCATGATC
This sequence comes from archaeon, assembly GCA_023265925.1. Lineage (GTDB taxonomy): Archaea > Nanobdellota > Nanobdellia > Woesearchaeales > GW2011-AR9 > JAHFRS01. The sequence goes on along the minus strand of JAHFSD010000021.1, from coordinate 5,062 downwards.
TTCCAACGCTTTAGGCACGGCCGACAGGTCGGTGCATTGCCCGCAGGAAGAGTCCTGCAGGGAATAAAGGGAGACCTGACCCCTGATTTTTTGCTCAGTGGTGTCAAAATAGGGCGCTTTCTGAGCGGTAAAAATTACCCGATTATCCCGCACTTCTCCTTGTGCTGCGAAATACCTGGCCAGGGAAGATTTATTGATTTCCCCGCCGGTAATATAGGTAGGCAGCTTCTCAATACCATACTTTTCGATCAGCTCTTTTCCCAGCTCTGAATCACTGCTGACCGCTTCTTCCTGAGTGATGTTCACATTCTGTTTCTTCAGCTCTTCGACTGCCTTCTCCAGGTCAAAACAGAACTCACAGTTGCTGACCGTAATTTTTACCAGTTGCAGAACTGCCGGGCGGGCTTCTTCTTCTGCCAGTTTGACCGCTTCCTGAAACTGCGTTTTACGCAGCTGAATCAGGTAAATGTTGGTCGCTGACAAAATGACTGCCACCAGCAGCAACAGCGGCAGCACACGCAGAAACCAGTGTTCTTTCTTCATCCTTTATTTACCCCCCACTGAGACCATCTGTCTTTCAACACCCGCCAACCATGCTTGGTAAATTCTGCAGGCTGGTGGGGACAGCAGGAGCAGCTCCTCCGCCACTTGCCGCGGTTGCTGGTGCAGGTCCGGTTGCCGTCTTGACGACGACGTTGGACTTGCTCAATCCGGTCAATTGCAGCGTCTGCAGTGCGACTGTAATCACCAGCACGCCAATCAGCACGACGACCAATAATTCTTTTTTGTCCATGTTTTACCTCCTCCACATTTCTTATAGTAAAGTGCGCTTACAACTGCGCTTCCTGAATGATCCGTTCAATCGTTCCCTTGGGATACCATAACGCATACCAGCGAGCCATCTCACCGTAAATTTCCTCGTCGGAATAGCTGTTGCCATAATATTTAATGAACCATTTGGCCATGCCCTGCGCTGCCCGGGAATGGGCGCAGCCGCAATGTGTTATAATTGTCGGCCGCTGCGGCGAGCCACAGCAATAGTCGCAGGTGAAGGAATTCACGATGCGATTCCAGCGTTCCTGCTCTGCGGCAGTCAACTGCACCCCTAATCCTTTCTGCCAGGCTTTTTGTGCCCCGACGGGATCGTCAAAGCTCACTCCCGCTTGCGTACCATAAAATGGCGTTCCGGTGGGAACTAAATTGTTAAGCAGATCCTGTACGGCATCGCCGCTCAACGGTTTCTGCGGCAATTCGCTGATGGTAGGCAGGGGCTTCACTTTGGCCTGATAGCCGGGAATCTTGGGCTGCTCTCCCGCTGCTAACGGCATGGGTTTTAAAGTGATTTTAGAGCCGTATTCAAATGCACCCAAACTACTGGTCCCACCTCCTCCTCCACCCAGCGAAACCGAGGCAAAGGCTTTCGGCAGCATAACCTGATTGACCAGCAGCAGCACGGCCAGCACCGCTAATGTTCCCAGCAGCCAGTTGTTGCGGAATAAAAAGGGAAGAGAAGTTTCATCTTTTGCTTCAATAACTTTGCAGACCGTACAGGTTTTGGTATAGACACTGTCTGCTTTCATATATACAGCCAATCCCAGTATACCAAGGGAAAATAATTTTAACACGCCTAAATAGGGAATGAGAAAAGCAGTAGGTATGTTCAGGAAGGTGCCCCCAAAGGCAACGAAGGCTAAGCTTTGACAGACCGGGCAGATGCCGGCCAGGAAGGCAGAAAAGCCGCCACCCACTGCACCCCATTTGGAGGAAGAGACAACTTTTTCCTGGCGTTCCTGCTTCCACAGCACGATAAAAGAAGAAATCAGGACAGTAATGAGCAGGATGAACAGATAATCTGCCAGGGTAACTGCACTCGTGCGGTTGATCCCCAAACCAAGAAGCGGAATTTTCCAGATGCCAAACAGAAACGTGTAAAGAATGAAGAAGCCAATGGCACTGCCCCAGAACAAGCGCCGCTGCTGTTGGAGAATAGAAAGGGTATTCTTCCACAAACTTGTTTCCGCCCCTTTTTCCTGCTCTGGACCGATCATACAACGGAAGGAAAAGCCACTCCTATTTAAAGATTGCGGAACTGTTACAGAAGGTTGTAGAAGTTAAATCATAACCTATTTATACTTCCTTCCTTTTCCTTCCCTTCCATGAAACATCCCCTGCTCACTTCTGAAGCGATTAAAGCTCTCAGCCCCTTAGAGGCAGATATTGTGAGAGCGATGCAGCCTGCGGGGAAATATAGTGCCGCGGAGATCTATACCAATATTTCCTCCCGGCAAAAAGTGGCTCACAGCAGCATTTCTGTCCTGCTTGACCGACTGTACAAACGCGGCGTCGTGAGCAGAGAAACGAAAACTGCCCGGGGAGGAATCCGTTTCATCTATTCCCTGGAAACCAACAAAGAGCGCTATGAAAAGAGTGTAGTCGACAATACTGTCAATCTCCTGATCAAACGCTTTGGCGCCAAAGCTATAGCCTATTTCAACGAAAGCCTGAAAACAAAACGATAGGTAAAAATGAAGCGATAAAGCGATAGATAGGTAGATAGAGAGGTAGATAAAATGCTCGGAACCCTGCTGGATACGGCACGAATTTATTTCACCCAATTTATCTCCCATCCCCTGACGCTGTTCGTTCTGATCGCTTCCTTGTTTCTTTCTACCCTGTTCTACTTCCTGTTCAAGAAGACTGACCAGATTAAAGTCAAGGTTTCCTTCCTCTACACTCACATTTTCTTCCTGTTTTTCCCCTTCTTATTTTCCTTCTTCATCAAGAACTGCTGGAAATGCATCCTGCCGCTCTGTGATTGTTCGACGAAAGTATTGGTGTACGGCATTTCTGCCGGTATCGGGATCGCCTTCATCTCCAGCTTCATCCTGTTGCCGTACTTGTATACCTGGGCCAACAAGTCGCAGGAAGTGAACGAGGGAAAATTAAAAGGATTGCTGCTTCAGCATTGCCAGGCCCTGGGCCTGCCCCTTCCCAAACTTTATACATTCAACGATCTTACCCCGTTAGCCTATTCCATCACCAACATCCGCCCTTCCATCTTTGTCTCGGTCGGATTATGCGAGCTGCTGTCTGAGAAAGAGATGGAAGCGGTGCTGCTGCATGAGCTGTATCACATCAGGAACAAGACCTCGTTCTGGCGCTTTTCCACACACACCCTAAAGATTTTTTCGCCGCTTTCCACCTTCATCACCCTGGACCGGTCAATCAGCAGGGAAGAACTGGAAGCGGACCTGTTTGCCGCTGAAATTCAGCAGACTTCCCGTCACTTAGATTCAGCGAAGCAAAGAATTAATCGGATGAATAGGAAAATTCACGAGTTTAAAGGGTAAGGTAGGGTAGGATAGAGGAGAGCTGATTTGACCATGGTTACCGCTGTCTATGTTTGTTCCATCTGCCAGTTTGCCTACAAAACGAAATCCTTAGCGCAGCAGTGTGAGCAGTTCTGTAAGAAGTATCATAGCTGTAATATAGAAATTACCAGGAAGAGTGTGGGGGAAGTGAAAGTGTAATCTTCGTTGGTCCTGACCGGGCTTTCTTTTTTGTGCGTAAGAGAATTGGGGGGGCAAATTCGTTGTAAGAAAGTATTTAAACTAAAGGTCGTTTTTAATTGTTAAGATGGTAGAGGAGACTCAAAAGGGGTTAATTGTATTCCAAGGCAATCAAATCAGAAGAACTTGGTTTAATGATGAATGGTGGTTCTCGGTAGTTGATATAATCGGAGTATTAACACAAACAGACCGGGCTAGAAAGTACTGGTCTGACTTAAAAATTAAGCTCAGTGAAGAAGGTTTTGAAGTGTCCGAAAAAATCGGACAGTTGAAATTGATGGCAGAAGATGGAAAATTGAGGCTTACAGACTGTGCCAATACCAAAAATATGCTTAGAATTATCCAATCCATTCCCTCTCCCAAAGCAGAGCCATTTAAGCAATGGTTGGCTCAAGTTGGTTATGATAGAATTGAGGAAATCCAAAATCCTGAGCTGGCCCAAAAGCGCATGAAAGAGTTCTATAAAGCCAAAGGTTATTCTGATGATTGGATTGAGAAAAGAGTAAGAGGTATAGCTATACGTGATGAACTTACTGATGAATGGAAGAAGAAAGGGGTAGTGGAAGAAAGAGATTTTGCCATCCTCACCGCCGAAATATCAAAGGCTACTTTTGGCATGACTCCCAGTGAATATAAACAGTTCAAAGGTCTAAAAAGAGAGAATTTGCGGGATCATATGAATGATTTAGAGCTTATCTTTACCATGCTTGGCGAGAGGGTTTCTACTGAAATCACCAGAAAGGAAGATGCACAAGGATATCCACAAGTTGAGGATGCTGCCAAAAGAGGTGGAAGAGTTGCGGGAAACGCCCGAAGAGACACAGAAAAAGAGTTAGGTCGCCCAATTATATCCGGTGAAAATTATCTTTCTGAACCGGAGAAGAAGAAAAAGTGGATTTACAGTAGAGATAGATGAAGAGGAATTCTCTCAGTATCAATAGCTCTGTTAAATGTCAAACTTTCTCCCCCACGGTCAGTACGGCAAACAAAAACGTCCTTTTCTGGCGAATATTTCTTAATCCCGCCGAGGCAAATAATGTTTTCATCTCCTTTCTGCTATTTATCTTCCGGCATCCCGGCTCCAGTTTCCGAAATAAGAAATGAATGGACGCCAGAAAAAAGTTCACATCCACAATAATGACCCTTCCCCCCTTGGCTGCAATCCGCACCATCTCCTGCAGTGCTTTCGGCTGATCATAGTAATGATGGAACGCTTCCGTGCTAAGCACATAGTCAAAATGATGGGAAGGAAAGTGCAGGGTATGGACATCGCCCCGGGAAAAAGTAAGCTGCGGCAATTTCGCTTGCGCTTTATTCAGCATCTCCTCAGAAATGTCCATCCCTCCTAATTGTAAATTCCTTTCTACATCCTTTCCCTGCAGCGATTTCAATAACTCTCCCGTGCCACAACTCAGGTCAATCACTTTTCCTTTCCTGCCAAAATCAATCTCCTGAAATACAGGCTGATGGAATCCTTTCATCCAGAATTGGAA
>JAHFSD010000054.1 GCA_023265925.1 archaeon | reverse complement strand
TTTATAGAAAATTTCTAAATCAGTCGTACTTAATTTATCCAGATCTTTTAAGAAATCAGGATGTTCCTGTATTTCCCATTCAGCCAACTTTTACACCCCTTTTTTTGAGATATTCATCCAGCTCTTGTTCGGACTTCCCGATAGAAGGGTCAGCCCGGATTTCAACCAACCTTTTTTGGGCTATTTCGTTTTGATCAAAAATAGACACTACATCCTCAATAAGGACTTCCACGTCCGTAAGTACTTTATTCAATTTCTCTCCTGAAATAAGTAATTCAACCATCAGGGGATATAAAAGAGGCCTAATTTAAATATTTATCTCTTTTTTGAGGATGGGCATACCAATCTCGCCAGCGGTGGCGAGCGAATTAGTCATTTTTAGATATCTTAATTCGCACGCAGCCAGCCTCGATAAAAGTGGCAGGAAAAGGCTTTATCCCTTACCTTCTCGCCCTCGGCACATGCTCATCGCCTTTAAACTTCTTGTCCAGCGCATTCTCAGCATTGGCAAAGGTCTCCCGCAGCGCCCTGATGATATCCCAATCGTCCTGTGACACCGTGACAATCTTCCCTGGATATTCTATGCGCAGATGGACACTATATTTATGTTGTTTCTGCTGCTTGCCTTCTGTGGCATACTCCTTAAAGTGAATCACCAGGGTAAACTCATTGTGAATCTTCCGCTGCAACTTCATGGATTCATTCGACGCTATTTTCTGCACATTCTCTTTCTCTCCTGGATCCAGGTCAAGCTGATTCAGGCCAATAAACTGAATATTGAAATTTTGCGGGATTTTTAAACTGCCAATCCTTCTCAGCAGGTTCTTAACCGTCAGCAATCCCAACACGGCCTCGCCATCTTTCAGCACCAGATCATGCACATTATTCCTGACCATTAATTCCACGGAATCACGTAACCGTGCTCCTTTAGTCACCACCAGCAGATTGTCGTTGGTGCTGAAAGAACTTACCGGCAAGGCCGACAACGAGGGGATATCTCCTTCCCCGCCTTTCCCGCTCACAGCTTTATTATAGCGTACAGAATAATCCCGTTTGGGCGTCCAGTTCAAGTATCGCCGCAATAGATCTTTATAACTAAGCAGGCCATACAATTTCCCCTGGTCATAAATGGGGACATGGTCAAGATGTTCGTCATGCATCACTTCCATGGCTCTGGTAATGGGTTCATCCTTACCAATTTTGCTGGGTTTTACGAGTTTGATATCGGCAACGGTGAGATGCTTAATTTCCGGCAGACTTATCGCCAATTTGGCCAAGGCTAATCCGTCCAGCACGCCGATAATTTGCTTGTTCCTTTCGACGGGCAGAAAATCCGCATCGCTTTGGAACATCAGGTAAGCGCTCTCGATGACGCTGGCATGTTCATTGATGATGGGTGTTTTCTGCAGGTACTTTTTCAGATGCGTTTCAGAAGGATCTAACCGGGAACGCAGCAGCCGTTTCTTTTCAATGAGGCCGAGATACTTTTTATTCCGAAACACTAATGCGGCATGTTTCTCATACTGCGTCATTTTGCCGATTAATTCGGCGACGGTCGCTTCATCCTCGATGGCAATAAAATCTGGTTTAATCGCGGGGGTAATTTCCATGAATTCACCTCATTTTTTCATTGATATTTTTTTCAGTTTAACACGCTCGGATTAAAATCATTCCGCCTGTTCCAATTCTTCCAAGGCAGCATCTAAATCGTCGGGATGTTGAGTAAGGATCTGCTCGTCAGAGAGCGGCAGGGAAGTCGTAGTTGGCTGTATAGTGGGGGTAGTAGGTGTTTCCGGCGATTTCACAGCGGGCTGTTCAGCGGCACAGGCCACAACAGTAAGTAACAGAAAAAGAGCTACTGCACCCACGATAATCTTGTATTTGGAAAGCTCGCTCGGGGCGCTCGTCTCAACGTGAAAGAGTCGATACGAGCGCATCTCGTCTGACTTCCGAGGATACAAAGCCCTCGCTGGCCCCTTGGCGCTTTCCACATACATAATCTTTGTCATCATCGTCCCCTCACTTTCTTGATCAGTCCGAGCCAATGCTGCCGCGCCTGCCCAATCACGGCTTTTCGTTCCTGTTTATTTTGGGCTTGGTTAAAAGCTAACTTACTTTGTTCCATCCTGATCACAAAATCAGCCAACTCTTCTTTTGACAATTTGTCATCTTCCCATAACTTTTCTGCTTCCTCTTCCAGGTTATATAACCGTAACTTAATAAGCGTATAGACTTTTTTCTTCAGAGCCGCCAGACAGGGTTGGTCATTACGGCAGGTTGCTTTTTCTTCCGACACTGACAGCAGGCCTACTTTCCCCCGCAAACAAGAAATTCTGGCTTGACTATTGGGTAATTTCCAGCAGGACTGCACTGATTTATAGAGAACGACACAGGCATCCTGATCTTCCCAGGAGCGGCATTCTTCTGGAAAGAAATTTTCATATTCATCAGCCTGTTCTTCCCGCAGATCAAGACGACAGTTGACTCTATCGGCGATACTCAGGTAGCCGCCGCACTTTAAAGTTTTACCATTCTGTTCCGGAACAGGGGCCTGCTGTTCTTCTACACAGTCAATAGTGGAATAGACATAATATTTCCCCACGCAACGGGGCAGGGACACCAGCAGACGGGAAACTTCTGTAACTAAAGGTGCTTCCACACGATATGAATCACTTCCCTGCCGCACAATTTTCAAGTCGTTCAGCTCAGAGGAATGAGAATCTTTCTGGTAACTTAAAGTTCTGGCCGTCCCGGGCAGGCTGAATTGAAACGACAGATCTTCCATGGCGGCATCGGTAAGGGTAAATTCGGCCTGCACTTTTCCTTCGCTCCGAGTACAGGATTTCAACGAAAGGTCAGTCAGTTTACAGCTGAATTTCAGCCCGGGACAATCCGTGGTCTTATCGCCATTCTTTTCATCACGGAGGATGTAGGTTCCTGCTTCCCTTAATTCGGCTTCATCAGAAGTAAACGTCAGTCCGTTCCATTCGCCGGCAAGGGTTATCTTAGTTCCGTCGGCCTTTTCTACGACGACTGGTTTGATAGCCGGATTTTGCTGGAAACTGAAGACGCCACGATTGTCACAGTTCAGATTGGATAAAGTGGGACCACTTCCGCCACCACCTCCACCACCTCCACCACCGGAACTTCCCCCACCATCTCCTCCTCCGCTACCTCCCCCGCCGCCACCAGCAGCAAG
>JAHFSD010000038.1 GCA_023265925.1 archaeon | reverse complement strand
TTGCTTTTTTATTTTGAGCATGGCTTACCTCCTGATGGCCGTAATGACGCTGGTGGGCATGTATACTCCCACCTGGCCGGCCAGGTACGTTCGGACTCTCTCCACTTCTTCATCAGAAAGATTGTACCTCTCTTTGTAAAAACCATTTATGGTGTATGATCCATTCTTTAAGGACTTGACTTCCTGTAGTTGCAATCCAGATTTTTCCACCATCCTGATTATTTCTGCCACCGTTAACCAATGTTTCTTATTAGAACCTTTCAGGCCGCACAGTACGTCATAGAGGCCATTGATTTCTCTCTTATCCTTTCTTGATGTCGGTGTCGGTTGCACTAGTGTTACTAAGCCATTTGGCGCTGTGCCCCCCGCCAGTTCTGTTATTATGCGCCGTTGCTCTGAAGGTGTATTATAATGAAGCATCGACCTGGCCACCACTGCATCATATTGTTTTTCCAGGGGCGTTCGGGCATCATGAACAACGTATCTAATTCTTTTCTCCCCATTAGGGAATTTACTGTCATCTATATCCAAGAGATCAATGGTTAAATGAGGATATTCTTCGCCCAATTCTTTCAAAACCGCTTTTGCCAAGAGGCCATTACCGCCTCCAACATCCGCAATTTCCACAAGATCGTCTACGGTTTTGCATCCGCGAATATGCTGGCAAAGAGGCGCGATATGGTCAGCAGTTTCATCGATGAATACTCTGCGGGCATCAGCGCCAAAATTGCCAAAGTCCGTTCCCCGATCAACACGTTGTATTTTCTTTTTTTTAGTCATAATAACTTATTAGTGGTACTTATATAAAAGCAAGTGTAGAAAGGTACCTTACAACACTTTAGAAAACTTTAAATAGAAGCAGTGCTTTCTTCCTGCCATGGATTGGCACCAGCTGGAACAGGCCGGACTTAGCCCGAATGAGGCGAAATGCTACATCGCTCTCCTGAAATTAGGCTCAGCGTCCGCCAATGAAATATCGAGGAAATCGGGCATTCATCGCGTTTCGGTGTATGATGCCTTACGGGGCTTGCGGGAAAAAGGCTTGATCAGCCAGATCATGCGGGCCAATAAGCTGCTGTTTGAAGCCGGAAACCCGGAAAAGATTCAGGAGCTGATTCAGGAAAAAGAGAACCAACTGGAAGAAGCTAAAAAAGTGATCCCACAGCTGCTGTTAGAGTTTAAGCTGGCGAAACAAAAGCAGGAAATCCACAGCTTTAAGGGTCTGGCGGGAATCAAAACAGTGCTTCAGGAAATGCTTAAATCCGCCACCGAAATCCTCGACTTTGGAGCCGAGTACAAAATCAAGGAATTCCTGCCCTATGACTACCCAAAATGGGATAAAGAAAGAGTGAAGCGAAAAATCAAAATGAGGATTGTGGCTAACATCAAAATAAAACCAACCAAAATTCTCCTGACTGAGATTAAATTTGTTCCGAAGGAATTTGCCTCTGCTGTTTCCACCTACATTTTCGATGGAAAGGTCGCTTTAATCATGTGGGTGGACAGCCCGCTCGCCGTTCTGATCGAACATCAAGCAGTGTATGAATCGTATAAAAGTTATTTTGAATATTTGTGGAAAACAGCTGTCTCTTAACCATGCTGTCCCACACCCGCTTCTGTTCAGAATGTTTAAATAGGTGGTTTAAAGTCCCCTTGTTATGTCTTATGCAGTTTATAGATCACCTACATTTAATGAAAAACTAGAGAAATTGTCGAAAGACGTTCAGGAATGGGTTGATAAAATAGAAAATCAGCTTGTTCAGAATCCTTACGTAGGAGATCCCCTTCGAGTGTCATGGTTTAGAGAAAAGAAAAAGGATAAACATCGCATTTACTATCTTATTTACGACGAACTTAAATCCGTGTATCTTGTAGGGATTAGTGAAAAGAAGGATCAACAGGCAGTGATCAATACGATTTGGCTATTGCTGGATCATTTCCAAGTAGAAATTCGGAACCTTTTAAGAAATTAGTGACAGTTACTTTACTCGTATAGCTCGCCCCTCTTTAATTTCCCTGAAACTGTTCATGAGTTGTTGGAGAAGATCCAAATCTATTCTCGCCTCTTGCTTCAGTTTTTCATATTCTTCTTTAGGTATTGTCACTGTCTCCATTGTCATAGATATCATATTGTTCCATACTTTATAAATCTTATTCAAAATTTAATTTTGGTATTGACCGAGGGGAACATCGAAGAAGGGCTGTCTATTCTTCCCATCGTACGTATTGCGAAAGAATCGTTTACTGTTTAAACCTGCTGGACCTTTCCGCTTTTATTTGCCAGTAAATCGAGGTCGGGGAGTGTCCGGATGCGGTACCCCTGAAATATTTTCTGGGTGAGTGAATGAAGTTGGGAAAGGAAATCTTCCTCAATCTCTCGGCCAACCAGCGTGACCTGCTCAACGATAGCACTCAATTTCGTGGCAATATCCACTAAACCACTGAAGACGTATAAAGTACTATCGGAAGACATGCTGGACTCTAATCGTAACGGCCTATGCTCATACAAAAACGGCTCCAGGATACGCTCAGCAGGATACCATCTCCCGGCCCTCAGCTGTTCTTGAAGTGCCTGAACTCGCCCTTGCTCAGTTCCATAACTCCCGGTCGCGGGAGCCATCAGCACTTGCGCCAAGGGGAAGCCCCCTTCGGACACCAGCTTCCGGTTTACTTCGATCGGGAGTGAGAAATCGTAGGTGCGGAACTCCCCTCTCCGCCAATCTGAAGTACCAACCAGTTTAGCAGCAAGGTAAATATTAACTTGCTCTGTTCCCTGGAGATTTAACCCATCAAGGTATTCCACAATGGAGGAGTGCGGCAGTGCTGACATAATTGTGACTTACAAGTGGTCTCCTATATTTAAATCTTCCGCTGAATCAGTAGATCCAAAAGTGGGGAAAACGCCGCCGCCCGTGCCAAGAAGGGAGCTCGGCTACGCGACGTGCACCCTCGCCTGTTCTTTATGCTGCCATGACCTGATTTCGTCCCCGGCCCTTAGCCTGATAAAGAGCCTTATCGGCGGACTCGATAAGTTGGCGGGGGGCGGAACCATCCTGGGGAAAAGTGGCTACGCCGATACTTACTGTCAGCGGGCCTTTGGTGATGGGATTTACCGGCTCTTGATTTCTGCGCATGACGTTCTCACGTACCTTCTCGGCCACCGCTACTGCCTGCTCTTTGCCGGTGTGGGGAAGAAGGATGATAAATTCCTCCCCGCCATAGCGGCCAAGAAGGTCATACTTCCGCAGCACTTCCTGGAAAGCGTTGGTAATCCTGCGCAGCACGGCATCACCGGCAAGATGGCCATAGGTATCATTAATGCTTTTAAAAAAATCAATATCGAGCAGGAGCAGAGAAAAAGGCAGGCCGTTTCTTTTTCCCAGCTCGATTAACTCCGTAAGCCGCTGCTCGATAGTGCCTCGGGTGTAAATGCCGGTAAGCGGATCTTTTCCGAGAGCGATCAATTTCTGGACGAGCGTTGCTTTCTGTGTCCTGACGCGCTCCAGCAGCCGTTTCTTGTTCCGGCGCAGGAAGCGCTGTAAATCAGGAGCAATGTACTCTGTTCCCAAAGCTTCCAGTGCCAGAATATATTCCAACACATCTTCAGGAGACGTGAGCGTGTAATAATCCAACACGAAATCCTGGCGAGTGACCTGTAATTTCCTCCAGGGGGAATACCAGTGCCGGCGTGCTTCCAGAATGGTGTTGAGGCGATCTTCAACGGTAAATTTCTCTTCCAGGAAGGTACGAAATGGTTTATAAAATTCCTCATGGAGACGAACTTGGAGCTGGCGCCCATAGCGCAGGTGCTCCTGTAATTTGTTTGAGCATTCCCGCAGCAGGGGAAGCTGGGTCGAAATGAAAGGACCGACCAACTGCTCCCGGATAGTGTTGAGCAGAGCCCGCTCTTCCTGGAGCTTTCTCTGCCACAGCCCTATAGTCTGCCGAAAGGCCGCCAGCAAGGAGTCCAAATGGACGGAAAGAGCAATAACCACTTTTTCTTTCCGCTTGGCTTGGATTAAGCGTTCCTCTATCTTCTTCAATTTGGCAGCAGTCTTAGGATGATGCGGGAACTTTTCCAGCAAGGTAGCGAGGATGTCATAAAAATGAAAAGTTATTTTTTCTTCTTCTTCCAGCTTCTGTTTTTCCAGCTGCTGCAACGGGGCAAAGGAAGTGTAACTATACACAAAACCAGTGATAATTCCTTTTTCGGGATCAACTTCTTTCTGCAGGCGTTCAAGGAGTTGGGCAATCTTGTCCCGGTTCTCCCATCTGAACTGCTGGATAGACTTTCGTACTAAGGCCTGGAGTACACTAAGCGTGCCCAGGTGCAGCACGATCCGGCGGAAATGGTCTGGCAAGTCCAGAATAATCTTGCGCTCTTCTTTAGTCAGGGAGCTTAGTTGCTTAATGACCTCTTTGATTTCTTGGGTATCGGGCATGGGAGGAAGGAGAACGGTCTTCTTTATTAAAATAGTGCCAAAGTGGTGGCAAATCCAGTGAACCAGGACACTTTCTACAGAGCCGCCAGTTCCAACAAATTTATAAAGAATTCGCCTCAAAATGAGCTAATGGCCTTCCTGGATCCAATCTTAAACCCGGTACTCCTGCCCTTGCTCAATAACAGCCCTTTCCTGGGAATCCTGCTGTTCTCTTTCCTGATTTCAGTCATCATCGTTCTCGCCTACAAATACTTCACCAATCAGGAAGAGATGAAACGCATCAAGGATTCACAGAAGGAAGCTCAGAAGCGGATGAAAGAATTGAAAGACAATCCCAGCGAGATGATGAAGATCCAGAAGGAAGCGATGGGCAAGAATTTTGAGTACATGAAACATTCGATGCGGGCCACGCTGATTACCATTTTGCCAATCATTATCGTCTTCGGCTGGATGAACAGCCATCTGCTGTATGAACCGATTTATCCCGGGGAGAGTTATAGCATCACTGCCAAATTCCCGCCGGGACTCACCGGTGGGGCGGAGCTGGTGGCGGATGAAGGGACGGAATTGCTCTCTCCCGCCAAGCAGCCGGTTAACAGTGATACGACCTGGACGCTGAAGAGCACGGCCGGAGAGCATTTTATAACCATCAAGGCGGGCACGACCGAGCAGACCAAAAAAGTGCTGATCACCACGGAATTAAAAGCCGAGCAGCCCGTCTCTCTTTTCCGCCACTCGGACATTGAGCAGATTAAAATAAATTATAACAAACTGCTGCCGTTAGGCCCGTCGGTTTCAATTTTTGGCTGGCAGCCCGGCTGGCTGGGGCTTTATATTCTGCTGTCCATTGTGTTTAGTGTCGTTTTAAGGAAAGTACTGAAGGTGTATTAAAGACGTATAGAGAACTGCACAACTTATGACCCCAATCCTCTTCCGCGCCGTGATTGAAGTCCTCGGCAAGCCTAAAGAGCATATTGAAACTTCCCTGAAAGATTATATCCAGCAGCTGCAGCAGGACGAGCGCTATGCCTTGCAGCACCAGGAGTTGGCTGAGATCCGGCCGCAGGAAGGGACTGATCTCTGGGTGACTTTTGCCGAGCTGGAATTGCGGGTGCAGAAAATGGAAGATATCATCAGCTTCTGCTTTGACTACATGCCGTCCGTCGTGGAAATGTTAGAGCCGGCTGAGTTGAAATTGTCGGAAAACCAGCTCACGAACTTCCTGAATGACCTGCAGGCCAAACTGCATGAAGTGGACATGGTCGCCAAGCAGGTCAAGGCGGAAAACGATATCCTTAAAAAGAGCACAGCCAACCTGCTGAAGAATTACGTTCACGTACTCTTATCGCAGCAAAACCTCACTGCGGCCCAGCTGAGCGGGTTGACGGGGGTAGAGCAGGACAAGCTGGAAGATTTCCTGGACAAGCTGATTGATGAAGGATTGATTGACCTGAAAGAAGGGATTTATTTCCTGAAGAAAAAAGCCTGAATGATAGGAAAAGTCTGGATGATAAGGAAAGAGCAGAACCATGGACGAAAACGAAAAAAAAGTGGAAGCGGTACTATTTGCCGTGGGCCGAGAAATCAGCAGTGAACGGGTCGCCAGCTTATGCTCTTTGAATGTGGAAGACGTCGATAAAATTATGCAGAATTTAACTGTTCAGTACCGCGAGCGAGACCATTCCTTGTGCCTCCTGAAAAAGGAAAATGGCTGGAAGTTGACAGTGCGGGACGAGTTTGTGGCGTTAGTCAGCAGCATGGTCAGCTCGACGGAGATCGATCGGCCCTTACAGGAAACGCTGGCAGTGATTGCCTGGAAATATCCAGTGGTGCAGTCGGAAGTGATCAAATTGCGCGGCAGCGGAGCTTATGAGCACATGAGATTGCTGGAAGAGCAGGGGTTAGTCACCAAAGAAAAATTCAGCCGGACTTTTAAAGTCAAATTAACACCGAAATTCTTTGAATATTTTGACTTGCCCAGTGAAGAGGCCAAGCAGGCTTTCCTGAAACGAGTGCCTGCTCCAGTATTGCAGGAAGCTGAGGAAGTCAGCAAGGAAGCGGATGAAGTAGAACTCCTGATCGAGCAGGAGAAGAAGGAAACTAGTGTGCGGGAGGAAATCAAGAAGGCGGTGGAAGGGGTACGGAAAGAGTAAGGAAAGTGGTAAAAAAGGTGTGTAAGGGTACGTCAAGAAAGGGATAAGGGGATAAATGAAAATGATGAGGGAATAATGGCTGGTAGTTCCTTCCGCAGATTTTTCTAGAAAATCTGGGGCAAACTTTCTGCCCGCAATCGTAAGGCTTTAAATTTTATATCCCCGTGGGCTTCTTTCATCTTTTCTTCATTCTCCTCTAATAATTTGCTATAGCGAAGGGAAAAATCACGAAACTGCCCGAAAATGCGCTGGAAGAACTGCTCACCAGCCTTAAACTGGTCTTCGTGTGCTTTGGTTATAATACATAATTGGTACCGATCATCCTGCTCCTGCTCAATCTCGACCCGCACGCTCTCGACAAATCGCCGGTAATTGACTTCGATGCCGCCTAAAAGCGTTGTTAAATTCCCCTGCTGTTCCTCCGATAAATTTGCCGTCTGGGTATAGCGTTCAATCGCTGCTTTCATCTCGGCATAGCGGTCATAAAAATTGTCAGTAGCCAATTCTCTGTTCGGCAGTTCCCGAACCAGAAAATTGAGGTATTGGGTATTTACTTCTATTGCGAACTGACGTAAATTCTGCCCTAAATCTTCTTTTGTTTTCCCGTCGCCGAAGTAAATCGTGCCAAGATGGAAATCTTCCTGAAAGCGCTGCTGAAGGCTGTTAATGGCTTCGACGTTGTTAAGGACAGCCTGATAGCGTTCCATTGCCTGCGGCGGTTCCAGCTCCTGTATTTTGGAATAGGCAGCCTGCGTCTGGAAAAAACCTTCCAGCAGCCGTCTCACATAAGACTGTTGAATCTGTTGTTTGATTTCTTCCCGATCCAAGCCATATTCCCTCACCGCCGGCGCTTCCAGCACTTCTTCTAAGCCTCTGGTGCTGTAGGCGGCGACAGCTTTTTTGGTAAGGAGCTGTTGGCAGAGATGACGATGCTGTTCTGGCACTTCCTGTAAAGCCAAGGCGCAGTCTTCCAACGTGGCGGCCTGTTCCGCTTGTTGCAGTACATAACGAAGTTGTGGGGGCGCCAGTGGTTGTTGATGTTCATCGCGGGCAGTGGTCGGGTTGGTCATTTTCTCCTCATTGGTTTACTCATCGTCCCCTGTTTCGCTGGCTTTATCTTCTTGGGCGGCGGGACGTATTTCTTAGTGTCTTGGCAGGTAAGGTAGCCGTTGCCATCAACATCATCTTCCGGGGTAAGGTAGCCGTCGCGGTTGGCGTCGAAAGGCTGAAGAGATTTCTTCACTTCGCGTATATTTATTTCAGCATTAGAAACCAACCACTTTTCTTTGGTCTTTCTCCTACCTGCGCAGATTTCTCTCTCTACCTCCAAAAGATGATACTTGCATATTTCATTCCCATGCCTATAATCTGCGTATTCTTCCAGTCCTAATTTCCCATCACGTGGATGATTGGAGAAGCCACGATAACCATCAACTTGTTTCGTTACCTTAACCAAATAAGGCAAAGGCCAGTTTCGTGCCGGATCGCTGCAGACGTCTTTTTCTTGAGCAAAGGTGGATGAAGAACTAAGAACATAAGCTAAAAATGCCGATCCTACTTCCAATGAAAGTAATCTGTTCATGGTGTATCGTTAAGTATAAAGTTTAATCTTCTTTTCCAAATCTTCGGCAGTAGCCCTCCTACTCATCGTTCGCTCCATCTCCCCCTGAAAACGCCCTTTCTATATAACTCTTTCGGCTATTTTATTACCCTAGAGTAATTCTATACTGG
Organism: archaeon; assembly: GCA_023265925.1. Taxonomy (GTDB): domain Archaea; phylum Nanobdellota; class Nanobdellia; order Woesearchaeales; family GW2011-AR9; genus JAHFRS01. The sequence goes on along the minus strand of JAHFSD010000038.1, from coordinate 971 downwards.
TTCAACCGGTTCGTTTTGTACCAAACAATTTCAACAATAATGGTCCACTCTGAACCCAGGAAATTGCGGCAATTTCACCGCAATCTTTATAAACCAAACGAATCTCTAATTCTGGGTCATTTACCGACGATAAACTCAATCCCAAGAAGGCTTATTTTTGACCCCATCAATCACTCCACCCACCATGACCAAAACTAACCCGGAAAATCCACCCGAACAGCTCGATAATCCCTCACTGCAATCAGGAGAAACCATCCTTCCCCGCGTCATTGAGGAGGAGATGAAAGAGGCCTATGTCAATTATGCCATGTCTGTCATCGTGGGGAGGGCCCTCCCGGACGTGCGCGACGGGCTAAAGCCAGTGCACCGCAGGATTCTCTATTCCATGTATGAGATGGGTTTATCATATAATAAGCCGTTTAAAAAGAGTGCCCGGATTGTCGGGGATACCTTAGGAAAATTTCATCCCCATGGCGATCTGGCGATCTATGATTCTCTCGTGCGGATGGCGCAGGATTTTTCACTGCGTTACCCTTTAATCAAAGGACAAGGCAATTGGGGTTCGCTGGATGGGGATCCCGCGGCCGCTCAACGATACACTGAGGCAAAATTGCAAAAGATTGCGGAAGAAATGCTCGCTGATATTGAGAAAGACACCGTCAATTTCCGCGATAATTTTGATGGCTCGCTGCAGGAACCAACGGTCCTGCCCAGCAAAATTCCCAACCTGCTGATTAACGGCTCTTCCGGCATTGCCGTGGGCATGGCCACCACCATCCCGCCGCATAACCTCAGGGAAGTCTGTGCGGGGATCATTGCGGCCATCAACAATCCGGAAATTACCGTCGAGGAATTGATGCAGATCATTCCCGCTCCGGACTTTCCCACGGGAGCAGAAGTGGTCTGCAGCACCGGCCTGCAGTATGCCTACCGCTACGGCAAGGGAAAAGTAACGATTAAGGCCGTGGCCG
>JAHFSD010000053.1 GCA_023265925.1 archaeon | reverse complement strand
GGCGACGGAACAATAGAATGAATTAAATCGGTGGGATTTGGGGGGCGTCGTCCCCGCCAGTCTTGCCTCAATTCGACAACCCGTGTTCCGGCGTTCGGTTGGGGTTGGTCTGGTTCGGCGGTTTTATTTGGGTGTTGTCTTAATGTCCGATGGGGGGCAAATAAGACCAACTTCTTGTCTAAGGCACTTTGAGGATCCATTACAGGTAGCTCGTGGAGTTGCAGATCCATCGGACAGAAAGTCATTTACCTTTGACCTTACAAAGCCGCGCTCGACGAAGAGGGACACCTTTTCCCGCGCGTAGAAGCTGTAGAGGTTTGCACGGACACAGCGACAAAGCTCAACCCTATGCTGATCAATTCGTTATTTTAGAGCCCGCTTCGAGCTTCAAGATATCCTTTACAGCCACGACCGCTTCTGAACAAAATTGCGGCCCTGCTTGCTGTTGTTAATGGGGAACCGGCTCATGAACGGAAAATTTTGTTTTCTTCTTGCCGGCGTCTTGCTGGTGACAGGGGTCGCCTTCGGAAAACCGCGCTTCAAGAATTCGTGATTGACCGGTTTTTCATCGAAACCGAAACGAACGGAATACCTAAAGGATGGGAAAAGCTCACGTTCAAAAAGATCTCCAATCATACTCAATACACAATGGTCCATGAAGGAAATAATTTTTACTTGATTCACCGTCGGGCGCTTGCAGCCCTGAAGAATGAATAATTCTTCTCACCTACCTAGCTCGTAAATTCAACTAAATCCAAGAAAGTGATAGAAAGATTTCTCTTTTGGGGGTCTACGTGCTATAATCATAGTAGTCAATTAGTATTACACTATTATGATAGGAGGCCTTATGCTTGACCCCGCAAAAATCCGGCAGGAATTGTCCTCTCTTATCCAGGATCAATTCACGTTGCAGAAATCCTTGGTCCAAAGCAGGGACAAAATGGTTCAAGGCTCGCTCTTCCAATGTTACACGGCTTGTAGAAAAGGGCATTGTAAATGTACTCAAGGACAAAAACATGGTCCTTTCTTATATGTCGCCCTCCAGGTCAAAGGAAAAACGGTCCAACGCTATGTGGGGAAGAAGGAGGACGAAGGACTGGTGAGGAAACTAAAGCATTACCGTGAATTTAGGCGGCAGCGCAAAGAACTGAATCGATTAAGCAGGCAAATTTATCGGGAGTGGAATCGCTTGGAAGAAAGTCTGATCGCAGGCAAGATCCGATGACCTTAGAGGATTTAACCCTTCCGGAAGCGCTCTTTAAAACGATGCACCATTTTGCGCCGAGGTTCTTGACGGCTCTGAGTCAGATCCATGACCCCCGAAACCCCAAGAAAATCACCTATCCCTTGGCAGAAGAACTACTCCTGGGAATCCTTCTATTTGTTTTAAAGCTGGAATCTCGCAGAAACCTTAAATTCCAACTGAACAGCCCGGAGTTTATTCAAAATATCAAAGGCATTGGGAAAATCTTCTTCCCCGCTCAGAAGTTCCCTGAGACCCTTCCCCATGGAGATACTCTGAACTATGTCTTGGAAAAAATCCCTGACTCGGAAATCGGCGGTTTAAGAACTGAAATCATTCGAGAGCTTTTGCGGAAGAAATGTCTGGAAGAATACCGGTTATTGAACCGCTATTATGGGGTCGCCATTGATGGCACAGGATCCTTAACCTTCCGTAAAAGACATTGCCCTCATTGTCTGGTCCGCCATCATACAGTCCAGAATAAGAAAAACGGCTCTCTAGCCAAGATCGCCCGCTATTATCATCCCGTCCTGGAAGCTAAATTGGTCTTGAACAATGGGTTTGCTATCCTCCATGGCCACGGAGTTTATAGAAAATGAACGGGAGGATGTTTCTAAACAAGACTGTGAGTTAAAAGCCTTCAAAAGATTGGCCGAGAAACTGAAGCGGGACTTCCCTCAGTTACACCTGTGTCTCTTATTGGACGGATTGTATGCGGCAGAGCCGGTCTTCCAATGTTGTGAACAAAACCACTGGGCTCACCTGATCACCTTTAAGGAAGGCAGCATGTCAGCCACTTTTAAGGAATATGAGAGCCTGAAAAAAATCTCTCCCGAGAACGCCTTGAAAGTCGAACGGGAAAATCTCACGCAAACCTATTCCTGGGTCAATGACATTGATTATAAAGACCGACTCCTGAACGTGCTGGAATGTCAGGAAATGGAACATTCGCCACGGAGAAAGGAGCATGAGAAAAACACTCGATTTGTCTTCCTATCCAGCTTTAAACTCGACATCAAAAATGTTGAGGTTCTTAGTCGTGAAGGGAGGTGCCGATGGACGATTGAAAATCAAGGATTCAATGTGCAGAAAAATGGTGGTTATGGCCTGGAACACGCCTTCAGTCACGACACCAAGGCGATGAAGAATTTCTACTTCCTGATGCAGATCGCTCACATCTTCAATCAGTTGATAGAAAAAGGCAGCCTACTGCGGCAGCGCATTCAGCGCACCCTGGGGAGTCTCAAGGTCTTCTCTAAAAAACTCCTCGCCAGCTTAACTGAAAAAATCGTCGATCTCGACCGCCTTCGCCTTCTCTTGGCTCAGCGCATCCAGGTCCGATTCGATTCCAGTTAATCCCCTTCACCTTCTGTCCCAGCCATAACCACCACCCTATTTTATGTGAGCCTATCCCATCCTGTCAATATCTTACATCAACCCGGATTCCAACATTGAGTCGGACTAGATTCCCGCTCCCCGATTAAAACATTCGGGGACAATCTTCGCGGAAATGACGACAGAAGAAAAATCAATATCGGAATTTGGAATCAATATAGACAGACACAGAAAATCTTTCCCCTCAAAATTTTATTAGCCTAATTTTTTCCCTATGCTTAAATTCTTGACTTCACCTAAAAACTTATTCTTCACCGCTGGCTAGAAAGACGAACACTTGACAACTATAAATTACCATGGTAAACTTTAGTTGTGAACTTGAAAAACGAAGTCTTTGCTACCAAATTGCCTCGGAACTTAAAAAAACAGTTGAACGAGGTGTGTGGACTTTTGGGCATACGGAAAAACTTTCTTGTTGAGGAGGCGATCCGCGAGAAAGTGGAAGATCTTTTGGATGCTTATGATCTTCGAGAAGCTATGAAGGAAGCCACAGAATTCCATTCCTGGGAATCGGTAAAAAAAGAAATTAAATCCCCTAAGTCAGCGCGCAGATAATTTGTCCTATCCTATAGAGCTGGAAAAACAAGCTCGCAAGGA
>JAHFSD010000020.1 GCA_023265925.1 archaeon | reverse complement strand
CTATTTGTTCCGCACAAAAAAGAAAGCCCCTCATTTTAGGGCGTGGTTTTCTTTTTTGGCGTCCTGAAAATGCGGCGCTTTCCCGCATTTTCATGACATTATTAATGTGTTTTGCTATTATATTGCTCCACTTGCCAGGTGTACTGTCCCAAAAAACGCAAAAGTTTACTAATCACAACCTATTTATACCATCCCCTCCTTAAATCTCCAATGGTTGTCAGCCTCACCGCCAATTTGAGCTCAGCCTTACAGGACATTGAATTCACCAGTGATTACCACGAATTCCCCCTGCATCTCCAGGAACAGCTCCGAACCGACGAGATTCTCACTCCCTACGGCGCGGCCAAATGGGGAATCATTGACCTCCTCAACCAGCGCTACAGTTCCCTGCTGCCAGATAAATTTGACCTCTACCACTGGCTGTCGGAAAATACAGAAGACGAAGTGGCTTACTTCCTCAATGAAGCCGGCTCCAACAGCTTAACCCACTCCCAATATAAAGCACCGAGCAAATTCCGCCTGTGGCTGGGGAAGAAAAGTTTTGTCATCGCCATCGAGCAGCAGGGAAAAGGCTTTCCCGCGGAAGAGGTTAGCCGCAGCACTCCCGGAGGATTCTTTAATTTCTTTAAGAACAGCAAAAGTGTCGTGTTTTTTGATAACCCGCAGGAAGCGAGAATAGTTTTTCTGCAATTCAGCTTCTGAACTTAATCAGGTCCACGTGCGGGTCATACTGCTGATCTTTGAATTTGCCAATATTCGTCGTAAAGCACGCTTCATACCCGGCCGCCATCACTCTCTTCCAGAGCAGATTTTCCATTTCAGTATGGTTCAGCGCTTGTTTGGATGCCCGGCCCGTCTCCGGATTGCGCACAATCATGATGGTCTGCCATCGCAGTTTTTCCAGATAGCCCATCATGCTGGCCGTCGGCAGGACCAACGGCAGGAAGGGAATTCTCTTTTCTTTCTTCTCGTAAATCTTGCGCACACTGTGCAGGGCAGCGATCTCGTGCGCGCAGAAAAAGTCGTCATCCTGGCCTTTAAAGCGTGCTACTTTTCGGCGATCACTGCGATACCTCTTATCAGCACAATTGTCTTTCCCGCGGATTTCCCAGACGATGCTGTAAGCTTTAGGGTCGCCGTCCATGACAATAGGAAGAGAAGTCAAGGAAAATACATAAGTATGCGGTGGCGTTGCCCGGGACGGCACGCGCATGTTCAACGCGGTTTCATAGGCAAACGGCTTGCCCTGCACTTCAATCAGGTCGGTGAAATCAACCTTCAACTTGTCAAGGGAGCGTTTCAATCCTCGTCGGGCAACATAGCGTTCATAGCGTTCAATCTTTTCTTTCCGGCTGTCTAGTTCTTCCAAAGTGAGCTGCGTTCCAGCCTTGGCCTGCTTGCCCGTCCGCACTTCTTTCTTCATGGTGGGAATCAGCAGGCGATAGGCTACATAATCCTGGAAGGCACGCAGTTCTGCTCCCTGGATGGCACGATAGAGCGAGACGACCCGGCGGTGATTATCACGGCCGTACCAGGAGTAGCTGGAAAAGATCTGTTCCCGATATTTTTCTTTCTGCTCCTGAAGGCCATTACAGGCAGCGGCCAACACCCTTTCTGGATCCCATTTAAATACTTCTTTCTGCCGGGATGATAATCTCCTGCGGGGAGCCTGCTCTCCCAGTAAAGCTTTATTGACCAGAGAACTGTCCAATTTCAGCAACGTCTCCTGGGAATAGGCGATCACGTTCTGTGCCTGCCCGCGGTCAATGCGGTATTCCTGTGGCAGGAGCAGAAGCTGGTCGCCGGGCAATTGATCAATAGACTGCACTACTGCCAGCGAATCGATGCCGGGCCGCTGCTCTCCCAGCAGGCTTTCGAGGGTGCCTTCCTTCGTGCCGACAATGACTCTTCCCTGTTGCTGCAATTGCCGGACATCAGCAATGGTAATGGGCGTTTCCTTGGGAACGAATTGGCGCAGGATTTCAGTGACAGTCGGATTTTCAAAGTACTGGGAACGGGGCTGGGAAAGGTCAATGATCATTGACGAGGCAAAAGCAGGTTGGCTTTATAAATTTTTGGTAGGGTTGCTATTTTAAAGTGATAGGGAGGAAAGTTTATAAGGAAGGGAGGATAGAGTACAGTAAAATTATCTTTCCGGGGAACGTCGAGCGCGTGCCCCATGATCAAGGAGGGAGTAATAAGTAGTTACGTTCCGAAGTAGTGCATTAAAACAAAAAAAAATGAAAAAAAATCAACCTGGAAGATTAGGACTAATGAGAGCCACGAAGTGCGGGGCTTACAAAAAATCACCATGACCAACCCTCTCACCACCCTCGATGAACTGATCTGGAAGCAGTTTGAGAAAGTGACGGTTGCTGCTAACAAGAGATTAGGGTGGGATAAATATGACTTGGCGCAGATTGCCGATACGGTCGATGGAGCCTCATTAACTGGAGCGGGAATTTCTTACTTTGCTCAAGGAATTCTTGAAGAAGAGGTAGGGTATGTTGCCGGTGGCATATTAGGAATATACGTGGGGTGGAGATGTTACCGGACCTCTCAGAGGAGAAATGAAAAAGAATATAATGACGAGATAAATTCACTGGCTCAGACTGGGGCGGCCAGAATACCCACTATGAAACCATGGCGGCCACTCCTGCTTGCTGGTGGTGGGATTGCTTTTGGTCTCGGTATCGGTATCGCCGGATTTTTTGCGTATTATTTCCCCGTTCTCCAATCATCTCTTACTCCAAAAACGTATTTGCCGATGATACTATCAAGTATAACCTGTACCTTGCTGGGCATTAGTACTCTCAGCGGAATTTCGGCTAACTATTTCCGCTCCCAGCGGATGACTGCTCCGGCAACAAAGGAGAACACTTAGAAGAGTACGTAACCAACCATTTCCGGAAGGAACTGCCGCAGCCAGTGGAAGTACCTGTGCCGAAATATATTACAATTGAGAATTGCTCATTTATCGCCAAAAGTTATTTAAAGTTAGGCTGATTTAATGGCTTTATGGCAGCAGAAACCCAACAGATTTTGGAAGAACTCAAAGCGATCCGGACGGACTTAGACTATATCAAAGAGCACCTGATTGACGTCGACACCGTACTGACCACTGCAGAGGAAGCGAGACTAGAGGAGAGCCTCAGCGACTGGCGTAACGGAAAAACAACTTCTCGGGAAGAATTTGAGCGGGAAATGGACCATGTTCCACGCTGAATTAGGCAATCCGGCAAAAAGGTTTCTGAAGAGATGTGACCCTCAGTTATATGGGCGGATGATGGCAGAGATCCGGGCTTTGGAAGCGAACCCCTTCCCATCAGGTGTGAAACGGGTAGTCGGGAGGGAAGAGAAAGTGTTTCGGGTAAGGGTAGGGGATTATCGTATTTTGTATGTAGTCTTCCATGAGCAAAATTCAATTCTGATCGCTGACATCGACAAGAGGTCTAAAGTGTATGACTAACTATGTACCTCCTCAAACACCTCCCGGAAGATTTCATCGTCAAGGAAATCCCTCTTCGCCAGCCCGGACCAAGCGGGAAATACCTCTATTTCCGGCTGAGGAAGAAAAACCGCAATACCTTAGAGGTTGTCCAGGAAATTGCCCGCCTGCTGCAGGTCAAAGACAAGCAGATCGGCTTTGCCGGCAGTAAGGATAAGAAAGCTGTCACCGAGCAGGTCTGTTCCCTTGTTGGCGTGAGCAAGGAACGGTTGCGGGCCCTGAGAATCAAAGACGTCGAAATTGAATTTCTGGGCTATGGTAATCAGCCGATCTCGCTTGGCGATCTGCAGGGGAATTATTTTGAAATTGTCGTGAGGGATCTGGATGGTGGCGTTAAAGTAAAAAAAATCAGTTTCTTCCCCAATTACTTCGATGAGCAGCGGTTTGGCGAGAACAATGCCCTGCTGGGAAAATTGCTGCTGAAGAAGGAATTTCAGAAAGTAGTAGAAACGCTTAACCTTCTTCAATTCCGCGAGCATCTTACCCGCCACCCTCACGATTTTGTGGGTGCCTTGCTGCTGCTGCCCATCCGCCAACTGAGAATGTACCTCAACGCCTATCAAAGCCTGCTGTGGAATGAAACGCTGGCTGAGTTTTTAAGGAGGAAGGGAAGAGGTATTGTCGAAATTCCTTATCGGAAAGGAACCTTTGTGTTTGTCGAAAATGGGCAAGAGTTTAAGGATCTAAAAATTCCGATTGTAGGGTTTGGATTGGAAACGTTGGATATTGATAGTGAAGTACAGGAGATAGTATCTTCCGTGCTGGCCAGCGAAGCGGTCAGTTCTGCTGATTTCATCATCAAGCAAATTCCAGCCTTGACCCTGGAAGGTGAGCTGAGAAAAGCCTTGGTGGAAGTGAAAGATTTAGAGATCGGAAAATTGGAGAGCGATGAGGCGTTCCCGGGAAAATACAAAGCCAAGCTTACTTTTTTCCTGCCCAAAGGCAGCTATGCGACGATGGCGGTGCGAAACATTTTTGTGGACTCCAGCAGGTGCAGAAATTCTAAGTAAAAATTTATAAAGGGTGTCATTTTATAGCACATTGATGGAACTTACTGCCGTTATCAGGAAAGGAGAAAAACAATTTGTGGCCCTCTGCCCAGAAGTAGATGTGGTCAGCCAAGGATATACTGTTGAGGAAGCTATTGATAATCTCAGGGAAGCAGTAGAATTATACATTGAAGAGATGGGCCTCCCTGAAATTCATAGCGAGGATGCTAGAGAATATTCCTGCTCTTGAAAAACTCTGCGGAGTTTTTAAGCGCCGGAATATTTCCCTCTCTTAACCTACTTCCCGGCCTTCTGCTCGTAACTCTGTTGGTGTTTTACGTTACTCACCTTATAATATCTGGTCACCAATTCTCCTAGTGTTTCAGCAACTTTCCGGGGGAAAGAACGCGAATCGTTCGCGAGCTGCCGGGCAGTAAGATGAATTGCCGGGATGGAATGTGTTTTCTTCAGATAACTTATGCAGCCATAATCTCTCAGGCTAACCTCCACTTCCAGCATTGACGTCGGAAAGCTCTGCAGGCTGAGGGCAAACTCAAATTCGTCAAGGAAATGAGCCAGAGGAGCGTCTCGACCAGGCCGAGGATGGGCAAACCAACCTTCCGGTACTTTTCCGCCTCTCCGCTGGAAGCGCTGGTCTAAAACGGAACCAATTCCTGCGACGAATTGGGCCAACTGTTGTTTTGCACTGGCCAGCTCCAGCCAGTTCGCCTGCCCTGGAGGAGCATAAATATATTCTACCTGCTGGGTAGAACGATAAACTTTCTCCGGCTGTTTTCTTCGCTTAGATCCCAGGTCGTAACATAGTTTTCCAGCGATGGAAAGTGTCAAAGGATGTTCCCGCAGTTCTTCCACCGGCTTACCCGGGTTAAGCTGCTTCATTTTTTGCAGATCTTTCTGAGAGACCTCCTCCAGCGAAGAGCAGTTATGTTTTTCCAGAATAAGCCCTTCCATGGTACGCACTGCCTCAAACAGAAAAGAAGCGTACCGTAGGGGCGGGACGGACAATTCCTTGAGTTGATAAATTCGTTCTTCCGTCGGATAATAAAACTGCTTAGCCATTATAGTATTAAAGAGTAGAAAGCATATTTAAGGATTGTGATGGCAAACTATATAAATGACAATAATTTCCTTTTTCCTCAATGACCCTTACCGCCCTCTACATCCTCATCAGCGTCATTATTGTCTCGCTCGTCTCCTTAATCGGCGTCTTTTCCTTCTTCTTCCGGAAAGCCAACTTCCAGGAAGTGCTGCTCATCCTGGTCAGCGTCTCAGCCGGCTCGTTGTTTGGCGGCGCCTTCCTTCACTTGCTGCCGGAAGCGGTCGAGCGGGAAGGCTTTGGGCTGAAAGTCTCATTACTGCTGCTGGGGGGAGTGCTTACTTTCTTTGTGCTGGAAAAATTCATCCATTGGCGGCACTGCCACGTGCATGCGCAGGAAGCAGCCAAGCACGTAAGCCATCATCCCCGCCATCTTGCCCCCCTGAATTTGTTTGGTGATGCCCTGCACAATTTCCTGGATGGGTTAGTGATCGCCGGAAGTTATCTGGTAAGCATTCCGACGGGGATAGCAACTACCATTGCCGTCATTCTGCATGAAGTGCCGCAGGAAATCGCCGATTTTGGCGTGCTGTTGTATGCCGGCATGTCTAAAACGAAGGCATTATTCTATAATTTCCTGTCGGCAGCCGTCGCCATTCTTGGTGCTCTGCTGGGCCTACTGTTAGGCACTCGTTCAGAATGGTTTCAATTATTGATCCTGCCGTTTGCCGCTGGCGGCTTTGTCTACATTGCCGGCTCTAACCTGATTCCGGAGCTGCACAAAGAATGTGGCCTGAAAGATTCGCTGTGGCATTTTGTGGCCTTGTTGCTGGGTGTGGGTTTGATGGTGGTATTGTTGTTTCTGGAATAAACGTTTATGCTCTCTTCCTCCTCCCCTTTCCCAGCAGCTGCAGCGCCTGTTCCACCGTGCAGGTCTTGATCTTATTCTCTCTCAATCGTAGCTCTACCGCGCTACGCAATTTCTCGTCCAGGGAGACGCACAGTTCCGGAACGTAATACACTTGCTCTTGTTGCCCCCGGTAAAATTGATGGAAATACTGTACAGCATTGGCAACGCAGTTTTCTAGCACATCGCCGATAAAGAAGGTGTAATCCGCTGTTTTCCTTGCCGGCACTGTCCTCATCACCCGTTCCAGCTGGGAATGGGAAGTATAGATTTGTTTTACTTCTTTCCACTGCTCGATCGGCAGGCCTTTCTTTCTCCGGTCAGGAAGTGGTAGGCCTAATGGCGTAATGGTAACTGTGCTGGCTGCGTCCAGCAGAATGTTGTAAAATGGATCGGCGAGGAACGCCAGGTCGATCACCATTCCCCGGAAAGATCGTGCGGGCATATCCCGCTGGTGAACAATTGTTGTTCCCATTTCCTGCGCCTGGCTTAGAAAAGTATAAATCTGTTTATCGCGCTCTTCATATTCGGAAATCGGTCCCAGAACTAAAGAATCTCCCTTCAGCTTATAAGTGTAGGGATGAATGACGTTGACCAGAGCCACTTGGTTTGCCCACTGAATGATTCTTATAAAGATTGTGAACTATGGAAAAAGTTGGATTTGCTTTCCCGCAGGAAATATTTTTCCTGAGCCGCTAGATAAAGAAAAGTAGTGCTGGTAAAATAAGAAATCAGGTCTTCATCCCGACAGTTTCAGCACTTCCAGCTGATAGACAATTTCGGCGATTTTTTTTCCCTCAAAATCCAATCGGGGACCGGCGGTAACGAGGCTGCCGAGGCCAAGATAGAGCCGGTTTTCTGCTCCTGCTGCCAAATAAATCAGCTGATTTCCCCTGCCGGGCTGCTTGAGAGAAAGGCGCAAGGTTTCTGATTTATTGCTTGGGCGCCGCTCCGACCGGCTCGGCCCTGATGAAGAAGGCCGCAGGGTTCGCAAGGTGAGCAATTGCAGATCCTGACAGCGAAAGTAATCGGTTTCTTTCAGTCTAATTGGGCTCAGATCGCCAAGGACACCTAACTGCCCCTCGATAGCTCTGACACTGGTAATCTGCCCGGTATACCAGGCAATTTGGCCATAGGCGTGGTTCAGCAGAGCAAGCTGCTCCGAATTCAAAGGCAGTTCCGTACCAAACTTCCGCACTTCCAGGACGCCGATGAGATCGTCTAAATGAAGTTCCATGGGTTGAATCAGGAGAGGGGTACAATTTAAATTTATCGGCATAAACCTTTAAATAACTCCCGTCCTTTCTCCCGTCAATGCTGCAAAAAAGTGGGCGATTATTCAGAATCTTCGGTATCGACATCAGGTTACATTTCTCTTGGTACTTTATCGCCCTGCTGATTGCCTGGAGTCTCTCGGCGGCCTTCTTTCCTACCCTGCTGCCGGGGAAAACGGTCACGACCTACTGGATCATGGGCGTGACTGCAGCACTGCTGCTGTTTGTCTCTGTCGTGCTGCATGAATTGAGCCATTCGCTCGTCGCTAAAGCCAAAAATATCGGCGTGGAAAGCATCACCTTATTTTTCTTTGGCGGCGTGGCTGGGATTACCAAAGAAGACATGAAACCAGCCGATGAGTTCCAGATGGCCATTGCCGGGCCATTATTCTCGCTGCTGCTCTCGGGATTGTTCTATCTCCTGCACATTGCAGTCGGAAATGACGTTGTCGGAGCAATTACGCAGTATCTCTACGAATTAAATTTCATCCTCGCCCTGTTCAACCTTGTTCCAGGTTATCCCCTGGATGGTGGAAGAGCCTTTCGTGCCATTCTCTACTGGAAATATAAAGATCTGAGGAAAGCAACCTACATCGCCGCGCAGGGCGGGAAATTCTTTGCCGGCGTGCTGATCGTGCTGGGCATTTTCGGCTTATTTACCGGTGTCGGGCCGGGATTGTGGTTCATCCTGCTGGGCGGCTTCCTCTATTTCATTGCTGGTATGAGCTATGAGCAAGTGGTGATGAAGGAAATCCTGAATAAAATTCCGGTGAAGCAACTGATCGAAAGCAGAATTCCGGTCATCAGGCCGGAAACAAAATTCAGTGAACTGGTCAGGAAATATGCCGGGAGTGACGAGGAGATCTTTCTGGTCCGGGGCGGGGGATTTGAAGGGTTACTGGACACCCATCGGGTGGAAAAGATGCCCTCTAAACTACAGGAAGTTACGTCGGTGAAACAGCTGGCCCGGCCGTTTTCCCAATTAAAGCCGCTCAGCAAAACCGCTGATGCCTATACGGCCTTCCGCCAATTGAGTGAGCAGAATTTGGAGGCCTTGCCGGTGCTGGAAAAAGGGAAATTCTTAGGGATAGTGATGAAAAGGCGGGTGATGAGGCAGCTGATCTGGCGGGCGAAGTATGGGTGATGAAGGTAATCAACAAATTTAATTCCCAAGTTACGATAACTGCTGCTGACTCCGAGAACTTTAAACTCTTTTCTCATACTGTACATACGACTTCTTTTCCCGGCCGGCAAACCCATTTTCCTCTAACGTTTTCCGTGCCGGAATGTTTTCCTTCAGCGTATAGGCATACAGCCGCCGCGGCGAGAAATCGTAATGGTCAATAAGTCCCGTGATGTATTCCACGGTGCCCTGAATAAGGCGTGTTCCATAACCGTTTCCCTGCCAGGGCGGGCGAATCTGTAACTGCAGCTCTTCCGTCGGACCGATGAGAATGCCCTCGACGCCGGCGGCAAAGCCGACTTTGCCGACCTCTTCCCCTTCCTGAAATAAAGCAACTTCTCCCCAGAAGATCGGCCGGTGGAGAGTCCAGAAGCGGAGTTGGTGGGTGTGATGGAGTTCCATGGTTTATAATTTTGCGGCGTAGGAACCAATCAGTTCCAAAGCTTTAAACAGTTTTACTCCTGACGCTAAGCTACGGTCGGTATTCCCACTACTATGTATTCCGATAATTCTGGCATCATCGCTGGCCACAATTCCACCGGAATCACCAAAGCAGGAGTCCATGGATAACCAGACCTGGCTGGAATGGAGAGATGGATTTATTTCATCGTAGACAACGGTGCTCGTGCTGGGATTCTCTACAAAACCATATTTTGTTATGATCGTTCCATTACGGCGAGTAAACAGGGCAACCGGTTGTCGTTTCAGACTCTCGAGCCAGGTAGAATTGTAGAAGCGATACTGCAGTGGCTTACTTTCCCCCGGAATTCTGGCTTTGACCAAGGCGACATCGCTCTCTGGGTCAGCAGCACAAATTTTCTCAATAGCATACACTTCACCCGGTTCTCCCTGTACCGCAAATTTGGCGAGGTCCTCGGTACAATGCGCTGCGGTGAGAAAGTAGCCATTTGCGGTAATCAGCAGCCCATTGGCAGCATGGTTTCCCGATTCGGTCAATTCCAGCAATCCCCGTTCCAACTGCTGCCGTGATTGGACTGCTGTGAGATTCTCGCCCCAGTAAATCTGCTGCACAAACTGCTCTAAGGCGGCGCGGTCCTGCTTTCTGCGGCGGCCGAAGAAGGATAGTTTCATGCCCTGGCCAGAGACGCCCTCTTTTTAAAGTTTACTACTGGAGAATTTATAAAAATATTGATAGTGGTGGTGTGACAGGAACGAATCTCATCAGTTCGAGAAAAGAATATAAACAGAGCACTCTGATAAAGCGGCTATGACTCTCCGTCAAACTATTCAATCTCACTTGCAGCACTTAACCCACCATCCTTACCTGGAACTCGTCCCCCGCGGCAATGCCGCCATCGAGATTGCGCTGTCCATAGTGCCCAAAAACTCCCTTATCCTCATCCCCGCGGAAGGCGGCTGGCTGAGTTATCAGTCGCTGCCGAAGAAGTTAGGATTACTGGTGGAGGAAGTTAAATGCCAAGAGGCCGTACTTGATCTTGATGATCTGAAAGCACGATTGGGTGCAAAACACTATTCCGCCTTGCTCTACCAGAATCCTGGCGGTTATTTCGCCGAGCAGCCCATGAAAGAGATTTATGAACTGTGCCAAAAGAATAAATGTTTAGTAATTATGGATGTGTCTGGCAGTATTGGCACTCCCTTAAGCGATGGGCGCTATGCCGATATCCTGTAGGCAGTTTTGGGAAATGGAAATTAGTGGAAGCAAAAGTTGGCGGGTTTATTTCCGGCAAGGAGAAGGAGTTGGGGGAAAGAATTCAGGAAAAAATAATATCAGGCCAAACCATTCTGGAAGAGAGAGAACTCGCCAAAGTTTTAACAGCTTTAGAGCAGCTTCCGGCGCGGATTGAGCATTTGCAGAGCCTATGCCGCAAGGTGATCAGGGATGTGGAGAAAGAAAAGTTGGAGATTGTCCGCAGGAATGATCGTGGCTTTGTCGTTATTGTTCGCTATTCCGCGGAAGAAGAAAAGCAGAGAATAATTCACTATTGTCAACAACAGGCTTTTGAGTGGACAGAATGTCCGAGGTATATACGGATTAACCAACCGGCAATCAGTATTGAAATAAAGAGGCTTTGACAACTAAAGTTAATACTCGTGAACTAAAGTTTACCGCGATTAAACTTGCCAAAAAAGAAACCTTTATATCCCCTCCCTGAATTCTTTTCCCATCATAAATGACCACCAACCCCCTCAAGAACATCGTGGACAAGAACATCACTGACGAAGTCCATAACGCCTTCACCCGTTACAGCCTCGGTGAATTCGTCAAAGAGCCGTTCCAGGTCAAGGTCGGCAAGAATGATGTTACCGTGTATGCTGGGTTTGAATACCTGAATTTCCTGCACCGGTTCCTGGCCGAAAACATGAAAGGGGTGAAAGAGGAAGTGGAAATCAGCGGCGTGATTGAATCGGTCAAGAATCTCGATGCCCAGCTGAACCAATTGGGAATTTCCTTCCAGAGGAAGAAACGCTTTGGCAAGCCCGGGGCAAAATTCTTTTTTCCCCCCCAAGCTATCGCTGTGGCCACCTATCGAAAGCTCGTCCAGGAATTCTTCAGCGAATATCTGCTGTTTGGCATCTCGTTCCCGGGCGGGCTGCTGAAAGTCAAGAGCCAAACCACCCCCAAATTAGGCGAACCGACTGAGAAATTTGTCAAACTGAAATTTCCCCTGGACTTCTGGAAAGCGTTCAAGGAAGATTATTTATTTGACGTCACCGCAGAAGGGAAGGAAATAATCGTCAATAACACGTATCTCATTGATGATATTGAAGTGGATACAAAATTGCTGGAACAAGACGCCAATCTGGCGCGAAAGCAGGCCAGGCGCCGGGGACAGATTCTGCGCACCATCACGGTAGATGGAAAAGTAATTAAAGAGTATAAAATTCCTTTTTCGGCATGAAGTCTAAAAAAGATCTGGAAGAAGCGATCAAAGATAAAGTCGCTCCCTTGCTGGAAGAAACCATGGAAAAAAGCTGGGGATTGACGATTCCCAAGCTGGAAGCAGACATTTCTGACCGCCTGACCAATCCCCAACTCAACATCTACGTACCTCTGGGATTGACATTCAGCCAGGCCAAGAAAGCTTTCAGGAAAGAATTCCTCAAGCGGGAGCTGCGCCTGCATCAGGGAAATATCTCTCACCTGGCTAAGACGCTGGAAGTCGATCGTCGCAGTATCCACCGGGCTATCAAAGGGCTGGAAATTAAATCCAAAGAGTTTAAAATACGCTGGGACGAGAAAGATGAAAAGGAAAAACATCAGGAGGAAATTATTGACCAGACCATCCGTGCCGGGTTAGAACAGTACCGTGAACTTATCCAGCCACAGAAGATGGAACAGCTTTATCGGGAAGTTCCGACGCTGTCCCGGAACATCGTCAAATTCCTGCCCTATCCGGACTGGACCTGGCAGGATGCCGAGCGGGAATTTGAGAAGCAGTTCTTCCTGCAGGCCTTGGAGGAACATCACTGGAAAATCAGCGAGACGGCTGCTAAACTGGGAATCAGGGCGGAGACACTCCATCGGAAAGTAAGAAGGCTGGGGTTAAGGCCATCAAAAACTATATAAACCTTCCCACAATCTCTTTCCCATGCCCGCAAAAAGAGGTATCGAGCATCATAAAGAGAGCTATAAAGAGCATCTCCTGCATAAACACCCCCATCATCCGTTATTCCGGCAGAAATGGAGCCTGGGGCAGAGAGCTGCTGACATCATCGCCGGGTTTGGCGGCAGTTGGAATTTTATTTCTCTCCTCTTTGTGTTCCTCCTGCTCTGGATCGGGTTAAACAGCTGGCTGCTGATTGCCAGGCCCTACGATCCCTATCCCTACATTCTGCTTAATTTGGTCCTTTCCACTTTAGCAGCTATTCAGGCCCCGGTGATTTTAATGGCCCAGAACCGGCAGACCGAACGGGACCGTGTCCAGGCTAAGTATGACTACCAGATCAACCGCAAGGCCGAGCGGGAAATCCAGTCCATTAAAGTTGAGCTGGGGGAGATTAAAGTGATGGTGGGAAGAAAGTAAATTTTTTTACACAATTTACACAATATACCCCACCTCTTTATATTCCTGCTCCGGCAAGGCCCGCAGCAATTTCTCATGGCTTACCCAGTGGTAACCTCCGATTTCTCCCCGCGGACTTTCGATGCAGAACAGCCGGTAAGTGGACACGCTGGTTAATTCACTTTGAGCACGATCCTTCCCCAGAAGTAGATAGTAGCTGTACTGGGAGCCGTACCGGGAGCGATAAATATTGCCGCTGCGGACAGTCTCAATCGGGTGGAAGATAAATTCCAAAGTTTCTAAAACCTCCGGTTGGAGAACTTTTTCTTCCAGCGACTGCAGCAGGGCAACAGTGCGCTGGAAGTTATCTCTCTTCAGGTTGATCCTTCTCTGAAACCTGCCACCCAGAGACTGAAAAGAATGGCGGAGATAGTCAGCGATGGTGATTTCAGTGGTCATGGCAGCAGCGTTTTCCCCTAAAACAGCTTTAACCCATACACCACCAACAGCGGTGCAAACACCAGCGCAAAGGTATTCATCACTTTGATCAATGCATTCAATGCCGGACCAGCCGTATCCTTAAACGGATCTCCTACCGTATCACCGACAATAGCGGCTTTATGGGCCTCGCTGCCCTTCCCGCCAAACTTGCCGGATTCAATCAGTTTCTTGGCATTGTCCCAGGTTGCACCAGCATTGGCCATGAATAACGCCATCAGTAAGCCCGAAGCAATCACGCCGATCAACAGTCCACCCAACGCTTCGATTCCCAGCAACAGGCCAATCGCTAACGGGGTAAGCACGGCAATCAGTGCCGGCACAATCATGTTCTTCAGGGCTGCTTTGGTGACGATGTCCACGCAGGCGGCATAATCCGGCTTGGCCTTGCCTTTCATCAATCCTTTGATGACTTTAAATTGCCGGCGCACTTCCACCACAATTTTATGCGCCGATGATCCCACCGCTCTCAGGCAGACGGCCGAGAAGGCAAACGGCAGCAAGGCGCCGATAAATAATCCCGCTACCACTGCCGGATCTGTCAACAGGAAGCTGACGGTACTTTTCATGATGGTGCTGATTTCGTGCGTGAACGCGGCAAACAATGCCAATGCACCCAAAGCAGCCGAGCCAATGGCATACCCCTTTGTGACTGCTTTCGTCGTATTGCCAACTGCATCTAACGCATCGGTTACTTTCCTGACTTTCTTATCCAATCCGGCCATTTCTGCTATCCCGCCAGCATTATCAGTAATCGGGCCATAGCTGTCTAAAGCAATGATCATGCCCGTCAATGAAAGCATGGCTACTGCGGCAATCGCGACGCCATAAATTCCTGCCAGCCAATAGGCCGCCAGAATTCCGGCCACGATCACCAGCACCGGCCAGATGGTAGAACGCATCCCTACTGCCAACCCGGAAATCAGGTTTGTTCCTGCTCCGGTCAACGAGGCTTCTGCCGTTTTCTTTACCGGCCTAAACTTGGTGCTGGTATAATATTCAGTCGTAATGTTGATCAGGAGCGTAATGACTAACCCCACTACGGCGGCCAGAAACAGGTTCAGCGGATTTCTCGTCAGGACGGTAACACCATAAAATCCGGCAGCGCTAAGCAGGCCGGCCGCAACCAATCCTTTATACAGCGCGCCCATGATATTTTTTGATCTTCCCAGGCGGACAAACTGCATCCCCAGAATGGAAGCGATGACTGCCACAATGCCTAGCATCAAAGGATATTCCACGGCATAATTATATACTCCGGCAACGGCGGGAACTACGGCCAGCAACATTGCCGCGAGCAGCGTAACCACATAGGTTTCATACAAGTCCGCGCCCATCCCGGCACAATCTCCAACGTTATCACCCACATTATCGGCAATCACGGCCGGATTGCGGGGATCGTCTTCCGGAATTCCTTTTTCAATTTTCCCGACGAGATCGGCACCAACATCTGCCGCTTTGGTGTAAATTCCGCCGCCCACCCGGGCAAATAAGGAAATTAACGAAGCGCCAAAACCTAATCCGACCAGGAGAGTAGGGTCATGAAAGATGGCATACAATCCGCTTACTGCCAGTAAGGCTAAGCCAACCACCGCCATTCCGGTTACCGAGCCGCCCTTGAACGCGACATCCAACGCTTCCTTGAGGCCTTTCTTGGCACTTTCTGCCGTCCGGACATTTGCTCTGACCGAAATGCTCATGCCGATGTAGCCCGCTAAACCGGAAAGAACTGCGCCAACAAAGAAACCGATGGCAGAAGCCAGCCCGAATAAGTAGAATAAAGCTGCGGTAATAAGAATGGCAAAGACGGCAATCGTCTTATACTGCCTTGCTAAGTAGGCCATTGCCCCTTCCCTGATGGCAGAAGCGATCTCTTCCATTTTTGGAGTGCCGGCGGGCAATTTCAGGATTTTAGAGCCGACATACCAGGCATATAATAGTGCTGCTATACTGACGACAATAGCTATCAAACTTATCGGTATCATGGATCAACACCCCCAATGTATAGATAATATTATAAATGATATAAATGAGAAAGTGGGGGAAGGGATGGTTTATATATTTTGTTGTGGTGGAGAAGAGTGGTGAGGGGGATGAGTAGAAAAGTCGCTATTGACAAAATGGTAAGGATTTGCTGAACATGTTTGAGCAGAAAACTCACTGCTCCCCCAGATACCCTTTATACGCATACTTCTGCGTCTGCAGGTCAAAGTATTTCTTGAGAATCGAATGGAGGTTCTGGATGCGATAATATAACTGGTCATGATAGATGCCCTCCAGCTCTTTCTTCTGGACCGCGCCGGCATACCATTTCCCTAACTTCTGGGCCAGTTTACTGCCGCCAAACCGTTTCTGCCAGTCGTATTCCACCGTGCCGCGAATGATCATGTAGATCTTGGCATTGGTGAGCGGTTTGCGTTTGCCATCCACGTCCACCTCCATTTCAGTCTGCTCCCAGGAATGGATGGTGAAAGTGATGCGGAACAGGATGTAATCGGTCACTTTATTTTCAATCGTCCAGTCCAATTCCTGCTCGGCCCCGCGCGGATTGGGAACTTTGTGCTTATAGCTCTGTTCATGCCACTTGTAGCCGTAATGCTTGGCCCAGCTGATCACCGCAGCATAGAGGCCGTCAAAGTCAAAAAGACCAGAATAGCGTAAAGTCATGACGGGAACGTTGAAGCCAGGCATAGAGCCAAGGAAAGGAAGAGGTTATATAAAGATTTCGAGGACCCCAACAGAAACCTTTTAGAACTCTACTGATTTTCTTCCCACTGATGCACCATAAGCACCGCGTGAAGGGTTATATCATTCTTATCCTGCTCCTGGCAGCTACTTTTTTCCTGGGGCGGTATTCATCCTATTTCCGCCAGTTTGCCTCTCCCGAGTACGTTCGGGATTATCTGCTCGGTTTAGGCAATTGGGGATACGTCATGTATGTTATTCTCTTCATTCTCAGCATTCCTCTGCCAATCCCCAGTGTTCCTATCGCAATCGGCGGCGGGTATGTCTATGGTGTAATACTAGGAACGTTCCTGACGATGATTGGCATGGTCCTGGGCTCAAGTATTCCGTTCTACCTGGCCCGGAAATATGGCCGGCCGCTGTTAGAAAAATTTGTTAGCAAACACCATCTAGCGCACTTTACCCACCTGTTCAGGAAACGGGGCATTAACGCTGCTATCGTCTCCTATGCCCTGCCCATCTTTCCCAGCGATGCGCTCAACCTGATGCTGGGCATGAGTAAAATACGCTACCATACCTTTCTGTTGATTGTTGCGTTAGGAACTCTCCCTCGCTACCTTATTGTTACGGCCTTAGGAGAAGATTTGCATGCCGGCTTTTCCCTGCGGACCGGAATCATCCTGGCTCTCGCCGTCATCTTTGTCCTGATTGCGGTCTTCCGCAAGGCGATTGAACATTTCCTGTTTAAGGAGCTTCGCTACGTCGAGCATGAAGTGGAAAAGGAGGCGCACTTCTTTGAAAGAGGTGTAAGATTGCTGCAGCAGAAGGCCGGCGTGAAAAAGTGGGAAAAGAAACTGAGAAAATCATGACTGTCTCGAAAGTCACGACTGTTTCTTTGGCTTCCGGAACTCAAAATCAATCAGCAGCGGCAGATGGTCAGAGAAGTGGAATTTCAGCACGGAATATTTGTTTACCTTAATTTGAGGTGAAGTGAGGATATAGTCCAGCCGCCGCGTGGGATGCCAGGCCGGCTCGGTCAAGGGGATCGATTGGGAATGCAGCCCTACTTTATCATTCAGGTGTGTTTTCTCCAGCAATCCTTTGATTTCTTCTTCCCCATGAAAAGTGTTGAAATCACCCATCAGGATGACGGGATTTTTAATGGCATTAACAATCTTAATCAGCTCTTTCAGCTGCTGGCCCCGCGCTTTTTTTCCTAAGGCCAGATGGGCTACCAGCAAGGTAACGGGCTTAGGGCAATACACTGTTGCCTCAATGACCAAGCGCTTGGTTCCTTCGTGAAAAACGTGGTAGCGAACTCTTTTGAATTTAAAACGGGAAATGAGCGCATTAGCCTGCTTGTTCAATATAGGAACGTGATGAAATAATTTCAGCCAGCCGTGCAGGGGATATTTGATCTTCTCGATGAAATTAGTTAATTCTAATTTTTCTTCCAGGAAGCTGACTTCATCCTGGTGCCGGGAACGGAGGGAACCGAGATCAACTTCAATCAAGGCGACGATGTCTGGCTTTAATTTCTTCAAGGCCTGAACAATCCGCTGATCCACATTCTTCGGCGGCCGGAAGATCCTCCAGATTTTTAAGTAATCAAACCATCTCCCCACCAATCCTTCACAGTACTCGATGTTATAGGTGATGACGCGGACCATTTACTTGTAAAACCTCCCTTTAATCTCCACTCTCACCCCTATTTTTTGGGCAAAAAGCAAAATCTTCTTCTGGAGCTCTTCGGGAGCCAAAATTGCGGATTTGCCCGCACTGAACACTTTTTCTTCATCAATAATCCCCTGATAGCGTTTTTTATTCATCGTATACCCATATAAAAATCGTTGCAGCCTGTTCTTCACCACTGATCTACAACCAGTAGTGTCAAACCGAACTAAATTGTAAGGAAGAAGCCCCACTATATTCTTAGAGATGATAATGGTTTTTTTAGTGAAGAGTACTTGGCCTTCCCGGGCAATAGTTACCAATAAACTGTTATCCTCCTCCCGCAATTTCTTGCATTGAAATAAAACGTGAGGACTGATCTCTTTGCCCAGGCCCAACGTAATCATTTTCTTTTTGATTTGCTGTTCCAGGGCTGAATCTCGATCCAGTCGGTCAAGAAAAATCATTAAATCTAAATCGGAATGGCGCAGAGAGTAATCTTCCCGGGCAAAAGAGCCAAACAGCACCACCGCTTCAATCTCTTTCATTTTAAACAGTTTTTTTTTCACTGCTTCCAGGAATTCCTCATGCTGATGAAAGATACTTTGCTGTACGTCAATACTGCTCATCTTCTTTTCCGCGTAGGTTTTTTTAGTTGATCTCATCCTGGCATAACCGGGCTAATTCTTTCACGACTATGAATTTGTTGCCATTCTCTCCTTTGTAGGCAACTTTTCTCCGGTAATCATAGTGAATCATTATTTCCATTTTCAGGATAAGGTTTACCGGGTCTTTGAATAAAGTGTTATTCTTTTTCACCAGCTGTAATCGTTCGTTATGGCTATTTATCAAATACGAATCTATGCCCGCTTTCTGCAGGACTGATTCGATAGCTTCCATTGCGGAATAAAAGTAATTTTGAGCTGCCACTTTGCGATATTCCTTCTTTCGACGCGGATCGGCTTCCTTTTCCATCGATTGCTCTGCTTCCTGGGCAAAGCGAAAATACGTTTTGGAAGCGAGGCTCATTGGGTATTAATACTCATTTTATTCTAATACTTAATCACTTTTGGTATTAATACTATTAGGAACTATATAAACTTTGTGGGTAGATTTGGTACTAATACTAAAAAAGTAAAGTTCTACCTATTTATTGATTATTGATAATCAAAACGAAGGGGAGCGATCGTCTGCTGCCGGGCGACCCTACCTCAATATCCCATACCCAATCAGCCTGAACCGATCTCCCACTTTCCGGGAAATCGTAATCCGGTCACCGGGATAGGCGCAGACCGGCTTCTTGAGCAGGCAGGTGGTATTTTTCTTACTGGGATCGATGACCACCCCGACCGTTACGGTCGAATAGACATTCAGCATCAAGGCCTCATTTTTGGCTAAGGGCTTGACGTCGGTCTCTTCTTTGGTACCCACCACCCGCTTCAATAGATGAGTCTCTACCGTGATTTGGGAGTGAAGAGGAGGCAGTTTCCCCGGTACACCAACAAGTGATCCCGTTAAAGAGTCAGATTTGACGACGGTAGGATCCAATTCGGTCGACAGGGCCATGCTGCCCCCGGGCATGATCTCCGGAACCGGCTGCCCGCCGGAAAAAATCTGGACAATTTTTGTTTTTAATGGTTTCCAGACTTTCCTGTTTTTCTCTTCGACGGAATAGCCAGGGATGATCTCAATTTCCTGCCCCACGGCCAATTTCCCCTGCTTGACCGTTCCGCCCAGAACGCCACCCACCAACTTAGCAGGCTTCACGCCCGGCTTATTGATGTCAAAGGAACGGGCCACCAGCATTAATGGGTCCTTATCTGCATCCCGGGCGGGGGTAAGAATGAATTCCTGAATGGCCTGCAGCAGCTTGTCGACATTGGCATTGGCGCGGGCAGAAAGGGGAATGATCGGCACATCCTGGTATTCCGTCGGTGCCAGGAATTCCTTGATCTGACGGTAATTTTCCACCGCTTCATCATGGCTGACCAGGTCAATCTTATTCTGGACGATAATCACATTTTTTATCCCACAAATCTGCAGTGCCATCAGGTGCTCTTTGGTCTGTGGCTGGGGACAGGGTTCATTGGCAGCGACCAGAAGCAGGGCACCGTCCACAATCGCGGCCCCGCTCAGCATCGTGGCCATCAGTGATTCGTGGCCGGGGGCATCAACCAGGGAAATTTTGCGGAGGGGAATGGCGGTCTCATTGCATTTAGTGCATTTTTCTTTGGTGGTGTAGGCGTTGCACTTCTCACAGTTATAGATGGTAAAATCGGCATAGCCTAGCCGGATGGTAATGCCGCGTTTCAGTTCCTCGCTGTGGGTATCGGTCCACTTGCCGGTCAGGCGTTCAGTCAAAGTGGTTTTACCATGATCGACATGGCCTACTAAAGCCAGGTTGAGTTCAGGTTGGATCTGGTTTTTCACGGGAAAGCTAAAAAAGTTGATGATATATAAATGTTGGGTAGTTTGTTGAGAAATGGTTCTGTAAAATTTATAAATAGAGCGTATCGCCACACCCTAGAATGCCTACCCACACCATCATCCACTTTAAGCAGGACTGCATCAGCTGCGGCGCCTGTGCCGCGATTACACCAGAATTCTGGGTGATGGACGAGCAGGGATTGGCACACCTGAAAGAAGCACAGCCCGTTAATAATCATTGGGAACGATCGATACAGACCGAAGAAGAGCGGGCGCGAAATCAGGAAGCAGCCGATTGCTGCCCGGTGAATATTATTCAGGTGAGGAAAGTAGAAAAATAATTTACACTTTGCTTTTTCACAATAATCATGCAATGATCCTTCTGCCACGGCTCCAGAATGCGATAATCTATCACCGTAAACACGTTCTCCAGCTGTTTTCTCGTTTCCTCAAAGATTTCCTTTGGCTTGCGCCGGACATCAATGCTTTTGGCCTTCACCGCCAATAGTCCGTACCCGCCTTTCTTTAGGAACAAGCGGCAGTTGCGGATGAATATGTCCGCCTGATTGCGCTGGGCAACATCCTGATAGACCACATCCGCTAAACAGATTTTATCCTGATAGGTTTCCGGATGGTTGGCATCGGCTAACAGAGGGACGATATTGGTTCTTTCCTCCGAGAGGAAGACCAAATCCCGCATTACCCTTGGTGCCGGGTCAATTCCGAAGATCAACCCTTCCTTCTCCACCATATCCGAGACAAAGCTGATCGTATAGCCATGGGAAGAGCCCAGATACAGCACGATATCGCCCTTCCGGATGCCGACGTTGGTACAGCCTTTGAGCACCATTGCTGCCAGTTTGCTGCGGGTGGGATCGAATTCACGGTATTCCATTCCCTGATCTTTGATTACATTTTCATCAAACGGCGTTTTGCCGGGAAGGAGGCTTTTGGTATAGATCCGCCGGCCGGAAGGATCACGGTACAGTTCAAAGATGGGGTGGGGGTGGAGTCTCATAGAAATGATTTGGTAAAGGCAGGGTTTATAAAAATATTGTGAGCAGAAGAGATTTTACTATTTCCCTATTATTTCCTCCAACCGGCCTTCCAGCCGCTTCTTAACAACCTCATCAAATCCTTCGTACTTGGCAATTTCACTCCCCTGCTGAAACTCGATGACTGTTGGAAAAATGTATCGGGGACCACGCATCAGTCTGCTTTGAACGAATTCATCAGGCCCGCTGAAGCTCTGGTAGGCAAAAAAAATATACGATGCCGGAAGTTCCCTTTCTGTACAATAATTCGCTGCCCTCTCAATAACTTTTTTCATCTCTGGACAGCGCGGGCAATGCTCTACGGAAAACAGAATGAAAACATGCTCGGCGCGTAGAACAACCTTTTCTGAAAAGGAAGACTGTTGTAGCAAGTCCACTTCCCCAAAACGATGCCGCTGGTGGGATGAGTATCCGCAACTCTCTGATAAAAAAGCCGTTAGACCAAGTACAGCAGCCATCGGTTGAAACCTATGCCCCATTCTAGCCTAAAAACTGTTCGGCTTTATAAAACTTACTATGTTTACCACTATAAAATGATTTTTAGTGGTAAAAAGGAACGATATCTTTTTTTTATTATTGTACTACTCCGGTTAATATCCTAATAGCCCCAATTCTTTTCAACTCATCTTGAGTTAACTGGTCATAGCGCAAGTAATCAACACGAGTTACGGGTGCATTCTCATTTTTGCAACACGAGGCACATTTACATTGTGGATTTCCTTTATCATCATCTTCACAGTAATACTCACAACAATAATAGCCACTTCCACACGATCCGTCAGCGAGTTGCCCCCCTACATATTTAGGTTTCTGTAAAGACTCTAGCTGTTTCGGCGGGACAAATTTGTAGACATTTGGACTTACCTTAAATGCCTCCCCCACCACATTTCCCTGCTCGTCCTGCAACTCTACTTTCTCTGACTGGGGAGCACAACTTATCACCAAAAACGACAGGACCGCTAACCCCAGCAACAATAATATCTTTTTTTCCATTCTAAACACCTCCATCATCTTTAATGAATGGGAGATAACAGTTCCTCTATTTAAAGATGCGTTACCCCCCCCCCAGTTAGCAAAGGCTTGGACATCCGACACCGGGTGATCGGCTTCTCCCAATACCGAGGGGCTTGGACAGCGCCAGAGGCCTAAGATCGGAATACCATCATTACGGCTCTTGCTTCATTATAGAGAATTGCGTAGGTTGTAGAACATTAAAAAGTAATGAACTGGTTAAACATTATCGACGCAGTTCTCTTATTAGATAATTGCGTCAAATGTCAGCTAAACAGCGCAATTATCTATACCTTCCCTTCCAGCCCCAGCCGATATTCCTTCGCCTTAAACTCCCCCTTAAAATAATCCAGCCGGGCACAAAGGGAAAGCTTATCCGCCAGCATCCTGGCCATCTTCCCCCGCTGATCTTTCCCGGCTTTCTGCACCAGGGGATGCTGGTAGAGGATACCGTATTTAGGGCTGCGGCTGCCCGAGGTAATATGCCGGAACAACGCTTTTTCAGCTCCCAGGAGTTGGATGGTGGAAGCGGGCAAGAGCGCGAGACGCTTTAATCCTTTTCCCAATTCCAGCAGTTTGGCGCCAATCGTCGTCCCCCCTAATTCCAGGAGGTTGGGGCAGTACTGTTTCATCACCTTTTCCAAATAGGTTTCATGCTGTTTTCGCAGTTTATAGAGAGCAGCAACAGCGTTGGCTAAGAGAATAATTTCTTCCACGTGGCTTTTTTCCAGATTGGCGCCCATGGTATCTGATACTTTCAATTCTTTCATCAACTGCTCCCGGCTGCGGGAGGAGATCAATTCCACAAACTTCTCCTGGTGCGGTACGCGGTGTTCGATTTCCGGGAAATAGAGGGCATACCATTCCCGCAGGCGTTTGACCAGCAGATTGCCTGTTTTATCAAGTTCATTAATGTTGGCAATAGTCTGGATGATCAATTGGTCTTCTGAGACGGATTCTTTGATGGCTTTTTTGGTTAAGGCCAGATTTTGGCGGTGGAAGGGGGAGAAATACTTTTTATCCCGCAGAGAGGCCAGTGCTCCCGATAATTTTTCAGCAGGTAATCCTTTCAGTCCGGGATATTTTTTCCGGAGTTTATTCTCAGTTTCACTTTTCCGTTCATAGTCCTTGATTGAGTTAAACGGTACTTCCTCGCTGACCGTGAGACGGTCGTCCAGCACGAACGAGCCCAGGATGGTGGTAAACAGGTATTTCATGAATCGCTCATCTAGCGGAATCTATTTAAACTTTCCCTCTGCAATCTTCTGGGAATTTAACCACCTACCTAGAAAGCCAGGACTAAAAAAAGCCCATCAATGCCAAGCTAGCGGAACAACCTCCTTAAAAACCCCAGTTCGGCAAACCGGCCTGCTTCCGCCAGCACTTTTTCCTCCCGCAGCAGCCAGGATAATCTTCCCGCTCCCAGATAGAGGACTGAGGAAAAAGAGATAATCACGACGGTTAAAATCACCAAATCCAGCCAATGGTGTTTTACAAAGACAACAAAATCCTTGCTTTTGGCAAAATTCCGGCCCATGTCAGTAAACATGACGGCGATAAAGGCAACGTCAAAGGTACGGATGAAACGGCCAAATTTCTCACCGGGATGGGTGGTGATTTCAATGGCAAATAAAGCGATGCCCACCAATACGCCCGCTACCAGGACCACATCCAGCCCGCGGTCCAGCCAGTGCAACTGGCGATATGCTTTTGCCTCTGTTCTCTGCTCTGATCGTTGTTGCCGTTTTATTTTTTGTTTCATCGTTTCTCCCTCATTTTTCTCCCTCATAACAGTGTCGGTGAAATGTACACTTCAATCAATCCGGCGAAAAATAACAGCAAGGCGGCAAAAGCAGTAAGGTTCAGGCAGTCTTTCCAGGCTTTTTTCAGGCCTTCACTCTGAAACTTTTCCTGCACCAGGGCAACGGAAAGCACGCCTCCCGCCAGGCCGCCGGCAAAATAGGCGATGATTTCCGGGATGCCATGGACGAAGTACCCAGCCAGGCTGGCGGAGACGATCTGCAGGGCTGTTCCGGCGTTGCCCAGGAGCTTACCGCGGATGGCATCGCCAATCGCCGCACCCATGACGGACGCGTTCCAGGAGAGGATGAAAATGGCGCCCGCCCCATAGACCACGCTGAACAGCAGGCAGAAAAACAGGACTTTCAGGTTGTTGGCGAGAATTACCGCCAAAGTGGAAACAGTGGAAAAGAAATTGCCCGTGACATTAGAACGCACTTCGCCGATCGCCCCCACCTGCGTGGAAAAGATTTGGGTTACCGTTTGCTCGGGAAGGAGCACGAATAAGGAAACAAAGGTCACCACAAAGCCCAGGAACAGAAACGTGAACATCGTTAACACGCCAAAATATTTAATGAGAACGCTGGCATTCTTCCTGTCCACTTCCCGCCCTTCTTCTGCCTTAATGGCACTGTGGACAAAGGGAATGGCGGCGATAGCAGTAAAGGCCACCATCACCAGGCTGACATGGCTTTTGAACACCCAGTAGCCCAGCAGGACACCCACTAACGAATAAACGATGCCAATGAAGAACATTTCCCAGGGCCGGCCGCGCACTTTAGTGGGGTTGACGAGGATTTCAAGGACCATGTTACATAATAATCGGAGCAAAAGTATATAAACTTTGTCTTTCTGGTTCTCCTCATATGGCTCAGCTAGTCACTCCCTGGGAAGTCAAGGGAACAATTGATTACGATCGCCTGATTCAGGAATTTGGATTGCAGCCGCTGCGCTACCTCCCGGCAGTTTTCCAGAAGAAGGTCCTGTTCCGCCGGGGCATCGTCTTTGCCCATCGCGACTTTAAGCAGATTGTCGAAGCGGTCGAGCAGAAAAAACCGTTCGTGATGATGACCGGCTTAATGCCTTCCGGCAAATTCCATTTTGGGCATAAGCTGGTGGCGGAGCAAATCATTTTCTACCAATCTCTTGGTGCAAAAATTTATCTGACCGTGGCGGATATTGAAGCTTATAACTCCCGGGTTCCCAACATGAAAGAGCTGCGGGAAACAGCGATCAGGGAATATTTGATTAACTATATTGCCTTGGGCTTAAAGCCAAAGAATTGCGATTTTTATTTCCAGTCCGCCCGCTCGAAGGAGGGAAAGAAATCAAATGCCTACTACAGCTTAGCGGCGATGCTCGCCCGGCATGTGACGTTGAACGAATTTCAGGCCATTTACGGCGAGATTTCCCCGGGGAAAATGACGGCTGCCTTGCTGCAGGCTTCAGATATGCTCCATCCGCAGTTGCCTGAGTTTGCCGGCAGGCCAATTCCCGTGGTTGTTCCTGTGGGAGCGGATCAGGATCCTCACCTACGGCTAGCCCGCGACGTAGCCCAGCGAATCAAGGAATTTAAGTTCCTCACGTTGAGTTCAACGTACCACAAATTCCTGCCCGGATTAAAGGGTGACAAGATGTCTTCATCCGATTCCACTTCATTTATCGCCTTAACGGATTCGCCCGAAGAAGCGGCAATGAAAATCAGGAAATATGCCTTTTCC
>JAHFSD010000052.1 GCA_023265925.1 archaeon | reverse complement strand
CGCCGAAACCGCCACCACAAAGGATGACCATTGGTCCAGCCTTAGTGGGGAAGGCCGAAGTGGCCATCGCCCTGTTTTACGGGAAGGAAAAACAGCCGGCCTGGAAGGCATTTCGAAATCCATTGACCACCGTAGAAGATTGCCCGGTTAAATTGATAACCTCCATCCGCGAAGTTTATGCGGTGACGGATTTACAGCTCTAACTGACTTACAGCTCTAACTTGGTCGAAAATGTCCTTACTCACCTCCACCACCATTTCCTCCTTCGTCACTGCCACCATCTTCACCACCCTCATCCCCGCCACTACTTCCCTCTCCACCACTTTCTTCTCCTCTTTCTTCGCCCTCTGCTTCTTCCCCAGCTTGTTCGTGTCCGGCCTCCTCTCCTGCTTCTCCCCCTTCTCCGGCAAATCCTTCCGCATCCACCCGTTCCCGCTCTTCCTGCAGTTGGGCAATGGCGTCCCGCAACTGGTCCGCTTCAGCGCTATGCCCGCCTTCCTGCTGCGAAGCATGCTCAGCCTGCTCCCGCAACCGCTGCAAATCTTCGATGCTAACTAATTGTGCCCCGCCTTCACCGATAATTAAATGCTGATTCCCGCCCGGCACGATCGTTTCCAGAATTCCTGCATTGAAAATTTCCGGGGGAAGTTCTACCCCTTCCGGCGATCCACCAGGAAATCCACCTGCTCCGCCCGGTGGGGAACCGGGAAATCCTCCTGCGCCACCAGGAAATGCTCCCGGTGGTCCACCAGGGAAAGCCCCTCCGCCGGGAAATTCGCCGGGTGGTCCACCAGGAAATCCTCCCGGAAACCCACCGGCAGCCATTTTCTCCGTGATCAGCCGCGTACATTCGTCCATGCCAATGAATTGCCCATCTTCCATACATTCAGAGGGAGGGCCTCCTGCTCCAGCACCCTCCCCGATCTGGGCACCCATCTGTTCCGTCACGATTCGTTCACATTCTTCCCGGCCAATGAATTTGCCACTGCTATCCTTGCAGGCAGCGGGAATATCGTACTGGGCCATCATTTTCTCTTCACATTCTTCCCGGCCAATAAATTTGCCGCCATCAACACAGTCAGCAGGAATTTTACCTGAGCTGACCATGATAGCTTCACACTCTTCCCGGGGAATGGGCTTGCCGCCCGGCATACATTCATTGGGGATGTCATATTTTTTAATCATGATCGCCATACATTCTTCCATGCCAAGGAATTTTCCGTCCTGCTGACACTCTTCCGGCGGTTCGCCATATTTCTCGCGCATCAATGATTCACAGTCTTCCGGCACCGTAATGCCCGCTTCGACACATTCCGGCGGGGCAAATTTGGCAAACATTTCCTGCTTTTTCTGCGCAATCAGTTGGGCCATCGTTTCTTCAAAGGCCGGGCGCAGGAAGTCTGGCGTATCGGGCGGGACTAATGGTTTTTGTTCCAACTCCTGGCAGGCGCTAAAATCCTGCTCAAATTCACAGCGAATCGCTAAAGCTTTGTTTTCCTCACATTCCCGCTGATGTTTCTCGACCGGGATATCTCCGCATTGGCAGTCACGGGGATCGTTGATGCAGGTGGTAATTTCCTTAATCAGTTTGTCCAGGGCTGCTTCTTCCCGCTTGGTAATCTCGCCTTCCACCGCCTCTTTCAGCCATTCCGGCGCATTATTGGGGTTGCAGTACTGGTCCTGCAGCATGACGTTGTAATCAACATAGGATAATTGTTCGCAATAATCCCCTATTTTAGCGGCAATTTCGCCCGCCAGCAGAATTTTTTCTTCCGTCGTGACTTGTTCGTCAAGTAAAGCTCCTACTTCCTCCCAGCCTTCCGGGCTATTTTTCTGGATCGCTGCCAGTATCCTCTGGGAGAATTCTGTATTATCTCTGGCAACAGCCAACAGCTGCGGGGTGATTTCCTGCTCAATAATCAGAGAGACGGATTGGGCTTTCTGTAACGCTTTGACGGTCTCTTCCTCTTTCTGCTCTCCGGCCATCAAAGCTGCTTCAGCAACTTTTTCCTGCTTGACTTGCAGAGCATACTCCGCTTTGCTTTCCCCATCCCGGACGGCCAGATTGATATTTTCCACGATTTCATCAACCACATATAACGGGCTGTCCGGCGTCGTGCCGGCACGCTCTTCAATTATCTCGATTTCTTCCGCCAATTCTTCTTCCAAAGCGCCACGTTCTTCCACGGCAAAGGGGCTCTGGGTAATCACAATAGTGCTCAAGAGAAGTATAAAGATTGTCCAGAGCGAAATCAGGTAAAAGATTCTCTGTTTCATATTTTCAGATCACTATTCTACTTTTTTGATTACGTTTGATTACGTGCTCTAAATTGTTATTCTGCTTAACTCTTTATTTGCTAAGTCTACACTTAATGAGGAAGGAAACTTATTGGACTATATATATGTTACGAGAGCCGTATGTGCATAGCCCGGAAATTGCTGGCGACACGGGAAAACAAGTTTTCCGGGGTTTCCTGGCGGAAACGGCCAAGAGGGGAGGCGAGCCCCGCCAGCCATTTTCCCCTGTCACTAGGCACATACTCAACAGGAACATATAGAGAACTGCGCAATTTAGATCACATTTGTGCGCAGTTCTATAGCAAATGACGCAAATATCTATACAAATCTGTCATTTGCTATATTCGAAAGACGCAACTATTTTTGCATAATTATTGCGTCTTCCGTTATAATCTGGTAAACTGCGTGTCAAAGTCTACACTTTTGCGTTTCTTAGAGAAATTAATCGCTGCAAAAGTGTAGATTACGAGACTTTTGCCTAATCAGATATAAAACGTAAAAGTCGAGTAAGTGTATTATACGCTACGCAGTTTACCATAACCTTTATAAAATCACTACTCTTCTGAAATCATAAAAATCCGCTGAGAGCGCCCTACCCCGCACTAAAGTGCGGGGTTTGAACTGGCGCTCTCTTCGAAAAGCGGATTTTTAGGATGCCAAAAAGCTTCACCCCCGACTACAGTCAGGGGTTTCCACTTTTTGTGCATGACCATGAACCTGCGCTTCTACCCCTACGATTTTGACTATAAAGTCAAAGGAGAAAAAGTCCTCGTCTATCTCTATGGAAAATTAGAACCGGGCGGAAAAGTCTGCGTGATCCAGGAACATCAACCCTATTTTTATGCCCAACTCAACAATGTCGATGAAGAATTGCTCAGGCAGCGGTTGCCGAATTTCACGCTGGAGACGAAGGATGGCGCGGCTAAAATCGTCTCCTGGGGAAGTGTGGAAAAAGAATTGCTGGGGAAGAAGGAACAATTCCTGAAGCTCTACGCCAATTTTCCCAAAGCGGTTCCTCCCTTAAGCCGGGAATTAGAGAATTGGGGTCTGCAATGCTATGAGCGGGATGTCTTATTCATCCACCGCTACCTGCGGGATAAAGGAATTACGCCGATGACGCTGGTGGAAGCAGAAGGTGAATTTGCCGCGGGGACAGAATTGCGCGTTCCTGCATTTATCGCCACAGAAGTAAAGCAATTCAGCAAGGAGTCCATTCCTAATCCAAAAATTTTAGCCATTGACATTGAAACCTATGCTGTCAAGCGAGAAATTGATGCTCAGAAAAACCCGATTCTGATGGTAGGCTTCTATGGCCAGGATGAGCAGGGAAAAGAAT
>JAHFSD010000037.1 GCA_023265925.1 archaeon | reverse complement strand
CCCGGCGGATATTGAGCACTTCCACCGTCAGGATTCCGTTCGGCCGGGAAGATTACCGTTTAGGCGCTGTCACCCAGCTCGATCTTCGTTTCTCTGGCGGCAAGATCATCCCTGGACTCGCTAAACAGACCAGGATGGAACAGATACCTTTCCCGGCTTCCCGCGATGCCATCCCGAACGTCGTTATCTACAAGGACGCTTCCGGTAGCATGCCCGATCCCCGACAGGGAAAATGTTACGGCACGATTGCTGTCGCCATCGCTGGCATAAGCTATCTGCGCAGCGGGGCAGAAGTGGGCATTGCTCTCTTTGACAGCGAAACCGGCAGTACGGTCTATACCAGGAACGAGAACGAATTTCTGCGTGTTGCCTGTGGCTATCGGGGCGGGGGAACGGCAGTGGACATGGCGCGGCTGCAGCAGGATTTGGAGGCCGTGCGTGGATTGCCGCGTTCCTTTACCCTTGATGAAGTGAAGCAGAACCCTTTGTTCCGGAAGTACCTGATCAAGGAAGCACGCCTGGCCCTCTCCCCGCAGCGAAAGCAATACACTGATTTTTTCATTGTGACGGACGGCGGCATTGCCAATTTAGGGGAACTGTTGACGTTCTTTCATGAGCATCGGGAGTGTCGCCCAACAATTATTCACACCAGCGGCTTTTCGCTGGCACTACCCGGATATGACCAGGAAACCAATGGAACGTATGGGGGCATTACCGTCTATCGGGCACACCGGGGGGAAGATATTGTTACCTTCACCCGAAAAGCTGTCCGCCAGAATTTGCTGGGGAGATGAAATGTTAAAACACTCGAAATTCCACCATTCTCTGAATGGTGGTTTACTCCGTAAACCACAGATCAATAAGTGAAATTTCGGTGTGCTCAAAAATGGGCTGGCGGTGAGCGAAGCGAACAGGCCGCCGGTCTCTGACCGGTGGTCCGCCAGCCCTATTTTTGACAAATAGGTGCTATTTAAACACACCATAACACCATAATTTACAGATTATAATCGTTGATTCTAACAAAAATCACAGATTATAATCGATAACTTTATAAACGATAATCACTGGTGATTCCTAAAATGGAACCACAACTCCAGATTGCCCTAGAGAAACAAAACCCCTGGTGGTTTAATAAAGCCTATGAAACCGGGATACCCCGACTTAGGTATTACCCACAGATTCAGAAATACCTCAACACACCAGAAATACTGCTCATCCTCGGCGCGCGAAGAACGGGGAAATCGACCCTTCTCTATCAACTTATAGCTCCCTTAAAAGTGAGTCCAGAAGCAGTATTGTTCGTTAATTTAGATGAGCCTCTTCTTCAAAGCAAAGCGGAGGATCCTGCTTTCTTAAGCACGCTTATAGAAGAATATCTTGTACAACATAAAGACCTATCTAAGTTTTATGTTTTCATAGATGAAATACAGAACTACAAATACTGGGTGCAAACTATAAAGACGTTACATGATGTTAATAAACAGATAAAGTTTATTCTCACTGGATCGACTTCATCTCTTCTGAAAAATGCCGCAAGTACCAGACTTTCTGGTCGCTATTTTACGACGCTGATTTACCCCCTCACCTTCCAGGAATATCTGGAGTTTAGCAATATGCCCCAGCCTGCACTGCTACAAAAGAGGCAAGCGGCGAGTTACTATTTGCAATTTGGTGGATTTCCAAGAGTTGTTTTAGAGAAAGACGAATCTCTAAAGCAGGACCTTCTTAAGAATTACTTCCAGACCATCTACCTTAAGGACATAATTTTTCCGCATAAAGTACGTAATAATAAAGATGTTTTTGATTTGCTATACTTTGTCCTTTCCAATGTCGGAACGCCTTTCTCCTATGCCAACATAGCTAAAACATTGAATATTTCAGCAGACACGGTAAAAGAATACCTTTCCTACGCAGAACAATCATACCTACTTTACATTGTTACAAAATATGATCCCTCTGTACGAAAACAGTTAGCAAATGCCCGAAAGATATATTGCGTTGATACCGGTTTAATAAATTCTATTTCTTTCAAATTTTCTGAGAATCGGGGAAGATTAATGGAGAATTTGGTGTTTATGAGCCTCGTTAAAAAACAGAAAGAAGTTTTTTTCCATAAAGAAACGAGCGAATGTGATTTTCTAGTACGAGAAGGGAGAAAAATAGTTCAAGCAATCCAGGTTACCACTTCTCTGCAGGATGATACGGTTAAAAAAAGAGAATTGAAAGGTCTCCTCGAAGCTTTAGATTCTTATAATTTAGCCGCGGGCTTTATAGTGACAGAAGCGGAGAAAGAAACAATAGAACTAAATGGCAAGAAAATTGTTGTAGTTCCGCTCTATGAATGGTTAGAACAAAACTCTTACTAAGTCCCCCCTACCTAAAACTTTCGACAGGCACCTCTCGCCTTCTCTTAGCCCCGCCAGGAATTTCCTGAGATCAGCTTTCCTTAGATGGTAATCAACCTTCCTGTCCCCAATGATGCCGGCTCACAATATTACTAGTAAGTAGCAAAGCATTATAAAGTACTGCTTTTATAATGGGGTCATGAGTCCCCATCGCCAAGAGCAAGGGGCATTGGATGAGGCAATCCTGAAATTGAAGCGAGTGGACCATCCGCTGGGACAGCGGGTACTGGAAGCAGCCCTCGCTGAGAAGAACAAACGATGAACCATGCTCAAAGACTTAATAGGCATCCAAGGACCACGCGACATCCAAGTGCGCGACAAATCAGTACTGGAGAAGCTGTTGGAAGTAGAAGATAGAGTTGTAAAAGAATATGTGAGGAGAGTTAGTAATTACTGGAAAGAAAATCACAACAACGTCTACCTCCCCCTCCATGCTTCTTTGTCCTCAGAATTGCCACCATATACTGAACAGGATCTTCAGGCTCTCCTTCTTGCCAAAGAAAATAATGGTTATAACGGCAATGAAGCACAAGTGTTAGGCATCTACACCGGCGTGCTGCTGCACGTTCTTACTGAACGCTGTGAGCAAGAAGAAAAGTCCACTACATTTACATTTGATTTAAATGAAAATGAATTCCACTATCTCTTTTACTTTGCCAAAAGAGCAGGGGAAGTGACGGTACGGAGAGTGAAAGGAAATTACACTTGTTCTGCGATGGGCAGTTATGGTGGGCAGGTTGAAAAGCTGGTTATTGAGCAGAATACAGGAAATAATGCTGCCGGGTGGGCGGGAGGTGATAAAGGAACAATCGGCACGCTGCTGATCAACCATAATACAGGAAATTATGCTGCCGGGGGGGCGGGAAGTTTTAGAGGAACAATCGGCACGCTGCTGATTAATCAGAATACAGGAAATGATGC
Organism: archaeon; assembly: GCA_023265925.1. Taxonomy (GTDB): domain Archaea; phylum Nanobdellota; class Nanobdellia; order Woesearchaeales; family GW2011-AR9; genus JAHFRS01. The sequence goes on along the minus strand of JAHFSD010000037.1, from coordinate 7,104 downwards.
TGCCGGGTGGGCGGGAAGTGATGGAGGAACAATCGGCACGCTGGCATTCTACGAAGCGGGAAGGAATGCAGGTGAAGATGTAAAAGCTGACAGAATTGTAACGGGAGAAGAAGCGTTGGAATTGTATGAACGATTGATGGGGGAGATGAAATGTTTAAAGACTTAATAGGCATCCAAGCACCACGCGATATCCAAGTGCGCGAGGAATCTGCACTTGAAACGCTGCTGAAGATAGAAGATAGAGTGGTACAAGAGTATGTGGAAAAAGTCGCTAGTTCCTGGCAGGAGAAGCACGACAACATCTACCTTCCCCTCCATGCTTCCCTGTCCTCAGCATTGCCATCATATACTGAACAAGATCTTCAGGACTTGCTTCTCGCCAAAGTAAATAATGACTATAACGATAAGGAAACAATAGTGTTAGGCATCTACACCGGCGTGCTGCTGCACGTTCTTACTGAACGCGGTGAGCAGGAAGAAAAGCCTACAGTATTTACATTTGATTTAAATGAAAATGAATTTCACTATCTCTTTTACTTTGCCAAAAGAGCTGGGGAAGTGACGGTACGAAAAGTGAAAGGGGATTATACTTGTTCTTTTATAGGCAGTTATGGCGGACAGGTTGAAAAGCTGGTTATTGCGCAGAATACAGGAGATTATGCTGCCAATGGGGCGGGAAGTTATGGAGGAACAATCGGCACGCTGCTGATTACCCAGAATAATGGGGATCATGCTGCCCAGTGGGCGGGAAGTGATGGAGGAAAAATCGGCACGCTACTGATTACACGGAATACAGGAAATGATGCTGCCAAGTGGGCGGGAAGTGATAAAGGAAGAATCGACACGCTGCTGATCGACCGGAATAAAGGAAATAATGCTGCCTTTTTGGCGGGAATTGGTGGAGGAACAATCGGCACGCTGCTGATTAACCATAATAAAGGAAATGATGCTGCCAAGTTGGCGGGAGGGAATGGAGGAAAAATAGATACGTTGGCATTCTACGAAGCGGGAAGGAATGCTGGGGAAGGTGTAAAAGCTAACAGAATTGTAACGGGAGAAGAAGCGTTGGAATTGTATGGACGATTGATGGGGAAGATGAAATGTTTAAAGACAGGGTGTTTTCCTCTTTAAAAAACGTGAATAGGGTGGGGCGTTTCTCCTCAGAGAAGTTTTGAGAAACTTAAAGAACGACTTCTAAAAGACATTAAAGATATTGATGACGAAATAGACAAATGGGATGAAGCTTCAACCGCCGCGACTGGTATTGGTGGTACCCGACGGCGAAGATAAAAACCACTAAACTATTTAACCCGATAACCTCCCTTTTTCGGGCTCCCTTTAAACTCTATTTTTCCCTCTTCTTTAAGCTGTTTAACCCAGCGCTCAATCGTCTTTGCTGGACTTCCTAAAGCTTTTGCCAATTGTGGAACTCTTTTTTCGGGATTCTTCGAGATATACTTCAACAATTCGTTTACTCCCTCAAATACACCCTCACTTACTCCCTCACTTTTCTGTAATGGTGGCCTCTTAAAAATAACCGTAAACCAATCTTCAGAAATCTCGAATTTAGGCTCTTGAAGACCAGATGACTTCATCTCGTTACGCATGCGCCTGATTCCAGAACCAACATTTTCTACCAAGTCAGTTCGTTGCATCAAGCCAAAGAGGAGAGTATTTCTGGATAAACTTTTTCTGCCAAAATCCTTTCGTTTCAACCCTTTCACCAAGCCACCGGGATTGAAGGTGTTTATGGAGAAGAGCAGGTGGGAATAGTTTTACAGCAATTTTAATGTGATGTCAGCGATTTTGATGCCGGTGTTCACAAAGAACGATCTGCACAGCTCTGATCCAACATCATACAGGCCAGTCGGCTTCACGATAATATTATGTTGCAGGTGAGCAATGCTTTCCCGGTCCAACAACTGGGAAACTTCGTAAATTGATGGCCACTGCGTATCTATCCGCTTTCCGTCCCGATGCACCTGTTGATTAGGATGCTGTAAACGCGCTACTAAGGGATAACATCTTTCCTGGCCAGGCCAGTTCCTTTTAATGATTTCTGCTGTTTTCTCCGTGGTGCTTCCTTTTTCAGGATAAGAGTAAAATACATTTAAATTTTCTATTTTAAGGCTCAGTTCAATAGAATGGGAGTACTGCCCTTCGAGCCTGGCGAGATCGTGAGCATACTTTTGATCGCTGCCGGCTACCCCTGTTACCTGTAGTGGCCGATCGTAAAAACTGCCAATTGGTCTACGAATAAAACCGCGGTAATCATCATCGATCTCATCGACAGAATCAGGTGTATCCAGGCGCATCCGGATATCAACTTGTACCGGAGTGCCTCTTCTTTCCAGTTCTTTAATTAAAGCAGAAATTTCATCCTGATTAATTCTTCCCATCAAATCTTTTATAATCTGTAGTCTCTCTAATTTGTCCATGGTGAAGATCTGATAATCTCAACCTTTTTAAGCTTGTCTTTCCTCTACACGATAATTCCGTTTAATATTTTCTATAACTCTTTCCAGGTCTTCCCGATAATCCGAATCCTGGTGCAGCTCCTCAGCGGGAAGACTTTCCTGTAATAATTTCTGGGCATAGCGCGCTTCTCCAAATAACATATTAAAACTGAGCTTTAATGATTTCAGCACGTCGGTCCAGAACTGCTTTCGCTGCTCTGAGGAATGACAGGGCCCGTCATCACCATTCTGAAATTGCCGCTGGTCAGGATTAATAATGTAGAGATCTTCTGGCCCGTATCCTAATTGTTTTGCCCGTCCTTCCAAGGCGCTGCGTTCATCCCAATTATCAAACCAATGTTCGCCGTAATCGTTGTCGCTGGTGAAGTAGCGGCCAATCCAGACGACCGGGTTCCATTCCGAAATTCCCAATCGATCTGTTAACTTTTGATATTCCTTGTTGACGGTAAAGCAATCCAGTTCCGGGATGTAGTCAAAGACGGTGATGATTGGTTCGGTGGGAGAAGACATGGTAACGTAGTTTTTTAGCCAGGCCTTGGCCGGTTTTCGTTAGCCTGGCTTTCACAAAAAGACTTCGCCTTTTGGACGCCCCCGCACTGCGGGTGCATTCCTGGATGTTTTAATGATATTCATCGATAGTCTTTTGATATTTCATCGGGAATAGGTGAGAGAATGGATATATAATGATTATGGCACTCTAAAATAGATTTTAGCTGATTAAATACAGCTGCCAGGGTTTAGAAGATTTGCCAGAAAGCTTTAAATAATCCCTCTTTTCTCTCTCCTGATAAAGAACATGATCCTCAAGCTCTTGCAGGAACTGGAACAACAGAGCATCAAGCGCGGCCTGCCCATTATCGGCTCTGAGAAAGGCGCCTGGCTGCATCAAAAAGTGCAGGAGCACCAGCCTAAGAAAGTTCTGGAATTGGGGACAGCCGTGGGCTATAGCGGCATCATCCTGGGCAGTGAAGGGGCTGAACTTACTACCATTGAGCTGGATGAGCGGCTGGCTCGGGAAGCCGGGGAAAATTTCAAAAAGTTCCGCACCGCGGCACAGGTGGTTGTGGGCAATGCGGTGGAGGAAGTCAGAAAGCTGGCCAGCAAGCCGCGCCATCACGAAAAGTTTGACCTGATTTTCATTGACCACACCAAAAGCCAGTATCGGGAAGTGCTGGACGACTGTTTCCAACTGCTGAAGAAAGGCGGGGTGCTGATTGCTGATAACATCACTTTCACCGGCTGTCAGGATTTTAAGGAAATTGTTCTTGCCCATCGCGAACTGAAGACGGAAATCATCAATATCCGTGACGGGTTGAGTTACAGCCAGAAATTAGCGGTGCCTAAGGTAGCCTATGCCTCGGGAGTGAAGCCCCGGCTGAAATTATGAATTGGGAGAGAGCAATTTCCTGAACAGACTTCCTCCACCGCGTTCCACTATACTACAGTTCTGCCGGAATATTGTAGATACATTTTGTAATCTAACTACACCCGCTGGTCTCGCCACAGACTTCACAGAGCAGGCAGGTGCCATTCGGCCGAAGCTGAGTCGCGCCGCAACCGGTACATTTTATTTTCTCTGCCTCCCTAGTGGATTGTTTTTCTTTCCTTTCTTCCTGTATCAACGGGGACGAGCTCATTGGTCCCATCGTACCAGCAGCCGTCGCGGCATGAGCTGTACTGTACTGCTGCAGGAACGTTCTCAATTCCTGCACGACCGGATGTCCTTCCACAGCAAGGTTCTGGGAAAGTGCTGCTACATTCATGCCAGCGGACAGGCCCATGTTAATCATGTTTGTCAAGGCCAGCAGCATGCTTTCCTGTGCCGGGCTCAGGCTGCCCATGGAAGCCTGCACTTTCAGCAGGCGGCCGTTCTCTTCCACGCCGGAAAGATGTAATTCCCGCTGCCCCAGCAGGACTTTCTTATGCACTTCCACCAGCGCAGATTGGTCGCTTTCCTCTTCCAGCAACTGTTTGAATTCCGGATTCTGCTCTAAAGTTGAATTCAACGGCTGGCTGAGCTTGGAACCATCCCGATAAAGGGCAACTGCTTTCACCATCATCGTCCAGGCATCATAATAAGCCTGCTTGACCTGGTCAACGGTCCAGTCTGGCGGCATGTTGATGGTTTTAGAGATTGCACCGGAAATAAAGCTTTGCACTGCTGCCACCATCTTTAAATGTCCGTAAGGATGGATGTACCGTTTCCCGGTCTTGCCGCATTTATTGGCACAGTCAAAAATGGGGTAATGCTCTTCCCGCAGATGTGGGGATCCCTCCAGCGTCATTGTGCCACAAATATGTTCATTGGCAGCAGCGGTCTGTTCTGGAGTGAACCCTAATGCTTCTAACACGTCCCCTTCCTGGCCTTTCATTGTCTCCTGATACCATTCTTTTCCCAGCGTCCAGGAATTAAATACCGGCCTGATGTCCATCGCCGAGCGCAACTCTTTTTCCACGGCATCCAGCTGTGCGTCACTTAATCCCTTTTCCCGCAGGGTTTCCCGGTTGATGAAAGGGCTCTGCCCTAAACTGGCCTGGCCTAAACAGTGTTGGATAATTTCTTTTATCTGCTGCCCGCTGTAACCAAGTTTCTGCAGAGCCTTCGGCACCGACTGGTTGACAATCTTAAAATACCCGCCGCCAGCCAGTTTTTTGAATTTCACTAACGAATAATCAGGTTCAACACCAGTCGTATCGCAATCGAGGACTAAACCTATTGTTCCGGTCGGCGCAATCACACTCGCCTGTGCATTCCTATATCCATATTTTTCTCCTGAAGCGAGAGCTTTATCCCAGGAATCATGTGCCGCATTGAGCAGCTCAGGCGGACACAGTTCCTGATCCAGAGGATAGGGCTTAATCGTTAGCCCTTCATACGAATCATCACCATAGGCGGCCCGGCGATGGTTGCGCATCACCTGCAGCATCGCTTCCTTATTCTTACCATAATTTTCAAACGGCCCTAAGACGGCCGCAATTTCGGCAGAAGTGGCATAGCAGTCACCGGTCATGATGGCCGCTAGGGCACCGGCAATGGCCCGGCCCTTCTCGCTGTCATAAGGGATGCCTTGCAGCATCAGCAGCGTTCCCAGGTTGGCAAAGCCTAATCCCAGCGTCCGGAACTGGAAACTTTTCAGGGCAATCTGTTCCGAGGGAAATTGCGCCATCAGCACGGAGATTTCTAACGCCATGGTCCAGAGGCGGAGCGTATGGCGATAGCCTTCGACGGCAAATTCACCAGAATTTCCATCATAAAATTTCACCAGGTTAATTGAAGCCAAATTGCAGGCAGTGTCATCTAAAAAATTATATTCTCCACAGGGATTACTGGCATTAATCCGGCCGTCTTCCGGGCAGGTGTGCCATTCATTGATGGTCGTGTCAAACTGCACCCCCGGATCAGCAGAAGCCCAGGCACAGTAGCCAATGTCATCCCACAATTTTTGTGCGGAAATGGTTTTCACTACATCACCATTTGTTCGTGCCTTCAACTCCCAGTCTCGGCCCGTATGCAGCGCTTCAAAGAACCTGTTGGGAATGCGAACGGAATTGTTGCTGTTCTGGCCTGAGACGGTTACATAAGCTTCCGACTCATAATGCGTGTCGAATTCCTTGAGCGGCAAATTATATCCCTGCTTAGCTAAATCCAGGGCCCGCACCAGGTAATTGACCGGAATATTGGCGGAAGCGGCCAGTTTAAGGAGTTTCCGGACAGTTTTATCTTCCAGCGGATTCGGATTATTTTTAGCTGCTTCAATCAATTGCGACAATTTCTGCTTTAAGATTTTGCTGCCGGCAACCAGGCTAGCAACTTTTTCTTCCTCCCGCACTTTCCACCAGATAAATTCCTTGATTTCCGGATGGTCCAAGTCCAGGCAGACCATCTTGGCTGCTCTTCGAGTCGTGCCGCCGGACTTGACGCTGCCGGCAGCAGTGTCAAAAATTTTCAGGAAACTCATTAACCCGGAGCTGGTGCCGCCGCCCGAGAGACGTTCACCCTTGCCGCGAAGGTTGGAGAAATTACTTCCTGTTCCTGAACCATATTTGAACACGCGCGCTTCCCTGGTCAGTAAACTAAAGATGCCCCCTTCAGTGACCAGATCATCGTTGAGAGCCTGGATGAAACAGGCATGAGGAACACTTCTGGTATAGGCATCCCTGGAATATTCCAATTTCTTGGTGAGCGGATCAACATAACTATGCCCCTGGGCTGGACCGTTAATGCCGTAAGCCCAATTCAATCCGGTGGTAAACCATTGCGGGCTGTTGGGAGCAGCTATCTGAGCTATGATCATGTAGGCCATTTCTTCATAGAAAATCCCGGCATCCTGTGGCGTGGCAAAATAACCATACTTTTCTCCCCAATAACGCCAGCAGCCGGCTATCCGCTGGGCAACCTGCTTGATGCTGGTTTCAGAGCCGGTAATCACGTTACCATTTTCATCCAGTAACGGCTCGCCGCGCCGATTCTTTAAGGGAACGCCAGCCTTCCGGAAATATTTCTGTGCTAAGATGTCGGTAGCCACCTGCGTCCAGAAGACCGGCACTTCCACGTCTTCCATATGGAAAACAACCGATCCATCGGGATTTTTAATGGTGGAACTTCTCTTCTCATAGGTAAACATCT
>JAHFSD010000001.1 GCA_023265925.1 archaeon | reverse complement strand
CGCAACTGACAAAGTGTGGGGGTAAGCCGTAGGATAATTGATGGAAGAAGATAATGGAATCTTTTTCGTAAAATTAAATCTTTGATTAAATGTTTCTATTTTATAATGTTTTATTTTTGCTATAATAATATATGTCTCTGCGTTATGTTTTTAATATAATCTAATCTTGTATTAAATAGTTATTAATTGTTAATTTATAGATTAAATAATATAAGCTAAATTATCAATAAAAACTTTAATTTTTACTTGTATAAATTAAATAGCAATTTAAATAACTAAATTTATGTTGCAGTTATTTATCAAATAATTTATTCTTAATGCATTTAATCATCGGCAACCCTAGTAATACTATAAAACAACCCCCACGCTTCTGGATCCATAGTTAAGCCATCGCATCACTCGTAAGCGATTTGCCACCTCTTTGGGAGTAGAATAAAGCTTCCGTAAAACGTATGTGGAAAGCGCCAATGTGGCCAGCGAGGGCTTTGTATCCTTGGTAATCAAGCTAGGTGCGCTCCTATCGTCGCAGTGGGCTTCATGCCTGCCCATCTCGCTTAGGATACTGGCCGATTAGATTGCCACGAGCGAGCTTTCTTTATACTCAAAAACAGCAGTTTTATATACTTAGGGCTCCCTAAGTGCAGTAAAGAGGTGAAGAAATGACCCTAAGTGCACAAAATAAGCCATTAACCACTAGTAAACCATCAGTTGCTGACAAGCCAGTTGCTACTGCTATCGACAAGCCATTTGCTACTAATAAACCACTAGCTGCCATTTACATCCGCGTCTCTACCGAAGAGCAGGCCCAGCATGGTTTTTCCCTGGCTGGCCAGGAAGACGCTTTGAGGAATTACTGCTCTGCGTTGGGGTATGAAATTCACAACGTCTACCGGGATGAAGGAAAATCAGCCAAGGATATTACCCACCGGCCGGCAATGCAGGATTTGTTAACTGCTGCTCAGCAAAAACACTTTTCCGCGATCTTTATCTACAAATTAGATAGGTTTAGTAGAAGCTTAAAAGATTTAATCCTCACTATCGAACGATTGAAAGAATGGGGGATTGACTTTGTTTCCCTGCAGGATCGTATAGAAACCGCTTCAGCCTCAGGAAAACTCATGTTCCACATCATTTCTGCCTTTGCCGAATTTGAACGTAACATTATTGGAGAGCGCACTACTTTTGGCATGGAACGGAAATCGAAGGAAGGCGGTGCTATTTCCAAGCCGCCTTTTGGCTATAAAATGATTGATAAAAAGCTAATAATTGACACTGAAAAAGTAGAAGAAGTACGCACTATTTTTAATGAATTTTTAACCACTGAGATAAGCTTAAATAAGCTCGCCAGGAAACAGGGATTAACCATCAACGGAGTTAAAAAGATCCTATCCAATCAGGCTTATCTCGGAAAGGTTAAATTTGCCGGAAAGATGCATACCGGGATTCATGAATCAATACTGAAGGAAGGATTATTCAATCAAGTACAGGATAAATTAAGAATGAAAGATATAATTAAAGATTAGATTATTTATTAACCAATTAATTTTAGTGGTTTAAACTATTTGATTTTTATTTTATTATTGTGCTTCAATTTAACAATGACTTAATAATTATGCACCATTTATGAATCAAACTATTTGATAAAAGATTTAATATAGTTAGAATGTAATAACCGGTAATTGATAAAAATTTATTTATGGGGGTGACAAATCCTATGAACCTACACGGTCTCAAAGATGATAATTACACTTCTCCCCGCGCCATCCTTTTCCAGCCGTCCAAAGCACCATGATAATCACCTAATCTGGCACGATAGAATCCAGCCCGGATCTGATCATTTGCCTTGAGCGCATAGTCTAATGCTTTCTGATAATCCTGTCGCTGTTCTGCCAGCAACGACGCTTCCAGATAGGCAGCCGGCGTACCCTCCAGCTCGTAATTGTGCCAGGCACGATCATACCTTCCCAATTCTGCGGCACAATCGCCCGCTTTCATCCATTGGCGCTGCTGTTCATAAAATGGAAGCATTCGTGAGGGCCGTTGGGGAGCAACCAGATCAAGAAGTATCGTCGTGAGCCCCTGGCAGAAGCCTTTGACTAGTACTGATAAATCCTCCTGTTCCCGTTCAGCGATGCTGATGGCCACCATTTGAGAAAGAAAGTGCAACTGGTATATAAATGTTACTGATTTGTATACTGGTTTGGAGGGGGCTGAACTGATACCATAAGAAAATTTACTCTTTCTTAACTCCACTGCTACGTCCGTCTCCAAACTGACTTACCATATCAAAATACTCGTGGAATAATCTTTTGTCTAAACAAAATACTCTTTTATAGAATTCACCGAGAAATTTTCTCCATCCATACCCCTACTTTCTCTTCTTTGATCATAACGTCCTTATGCTGCTGGAAATACTGCCTACCCGGCTCGGTTAAAGAGAGTTCCATCTTCTCCGCTCCTACTTTCTCTTCAATCTCCATTTTCCAGCGTTCCGCTTTCACTTTCATCGCCGGGCTGACTTTCAGGAACAGGTTTATTCTGTCTAACTTCTCCAGCCCTGCTTCCTTGCGCAGCTGCTGTACGTGCCGCATCAGTTCGCGGGCATAGCCTTCGCTTTCCAACTCTTCGCTTCGTTCGGCATTGAGATACACCACACCATTCCTGATTTCTGAGCCATAGAACGGCAGGGGGATGGTTCTTTCCACCCGTACCATTTCCCGATTGATCTTTACTTCTTTCCCATCCAGTCTGAAAGTGTAGACATTATCTTTTCCCAGATGGTGTAATACCGTTTCGGGACTGTCTACTTTAAGATGAGTTATGATTACGGGTGACAAGTCACCGTACACTGGACCAATCTTGCCATACTCCGGCTTCAGCGTGATGGTGACGCCGGGAACTTTCTCTACTACTTTCACGAGCTTGGCATTCAACTGCTTCTGCAAGACTTTCTGCAGGGATTTCACGGCCGCTTTAACTTCCTCGCTGCTGCTCTCCACCAGCACTTCTTTTACGGGCCAGCGCAGGCCCAGCTTGGCGCGTTCCCGGGCATTCAAGGCCGATTTGATTATTTCCTGCGCCAACGTCACCTGTTGCTCTAATTTCACGTCAATCTTAGTCTGATCAGCAGCAGGCCAGGGCAGGAAACTGACACTTTCTTCTTTCAGTCCAAACTCTTCCCGGAGGTTGAGGTAGATAGCTTCCGAAATAAACGGGCAGATGATGCTGAACATCTTCAGCGTTTTCAGGAGCACTTCCCCGATGGTAAAAATGCATAATTCTTTTTCCTCTTCCTCGCCAATGGCGCTTTTGTCCCGCACCATCTGGATGTACGTCCTGCTCAACTCCAGGAATAATTCCTCCACTGGCTGGATCGTTTCATCAATGCGGTACGCTTCAAACAGCCCGGTAACAGCAGCGATCGTGGAATTTAATTTGGAAATGATATACTTCTCTTCCAGCTGCAATACATTATAGATTCTCTTCGCCTCCAGTTTGGCTGGATTGATTTTATTTTCCTGCGCTAAATTAATCAACAGCTTATGGATATTCCACAGGATATTAAGATGGCGTTGCTTCTGGGCGCATTCTTCCCAGCTGAAATGGATGTCCTGCCCGGCCTTGTTGCCGCACATGTAGAAGCGCAGGACATCCACGCCATGCTTGTCAATCAGTTCGTAGGGAGAGATGATATTTCCTAAACTTTTGCTCATCTTCCGGCCTTCCAGGTCATTGAGCATGCCATAGACATAGACGTTCCTGAAGGCATTCTTGCCCAGATAAAGACGGGAACAAATCGACAGCATGCTGAACCACAAGCGGGTTTGTTCTTTGGCTTCCAGGATCAGGTCGGCAGGATAAAGCTGTTTCAGCAGCTGGGGATCATTATCCAGGCAGTTCCAGCTGGCCGTGCCGGCATCAACCCAGACATCAATCACGTCGGGAACACGTTTCATCTTCCCGGTGCAGGCGCAGGTCAATTCCACCGCATCAAGCCAGGGGATATGCAGGTTTTCCGGAACTTTCCCGCCCTGTTGCCTGATATCTTTTCGGGAACCAACCACTTTGATCATCTCACATTTCAGGCATTTCCAGATCGGTAACGGGGTTCCCCAATAACGCTGCCGAGAGATGCTGTTATCTTTCAGGCTACGGATCCAGGCTTCATAGGCATGCAACGCGGTATCGGGAACCCAGTGGACATCCTTATTTCCAGTTAAGATTTTCTCCCTGAGGTCTTCCACCTTGAAGAACCATTGGTCAGTCGTCTTGAAAATCACCGGCTGATGGCAGCGCCAGCAATGCGGGTATTCGTGCTCAACGTCAGTAGTGGCAATGAGAGCCTTCCGCTGCTCTAAAGCGCTGATAAATTTATCATGGTCTCTCTGGGTATGGTAACCGGCAAATTCGCCCATCTCGGCGGGATAGAAACCATCGTCCTGTACGGTGTTGAACGGCGGCAGGCCATTTTCCTGTCCCACGTCAAAATCTTCAGGGCCGCAGCCGGGAGCGCAATGCACTAGGCCAGTTCCGGCCGTGGTGTCAACGTACTGCGAGCTCAGTACCACGGTAAAAGCTTTCTTATGTTCTGCTTCAATGCTGCTGTACAGGTGCTTAAGCGTGTCGGCAAAGGGATGAAAGTATTTTGTTCCCTTTAACTTTTTTCCTTTGAATTCCTCGAGCACTTTGAAGGACTTGTTAGCCACTCCCTTGATCATCGGGCCGGCTAACGGCTTGGCGAGAATCCAGACTTCCTTTCCTACTTTTGCGCGCACATAATCAATCTCCGGATGAGCCATCACCGCTAAATTATAAGCGATCGTCCAGGGTGTAGTGGTCCAGATAATTAAATATTCGTTTTCCTTCCCTTTGAGCGGGAATTTCACAAAAATTGATCGGTCAGTGACATTCTGATATTCCAATTCATGCTTGGCCAGGGCCGTCTCACAATTGCCGCACCAGGTCATGCTTTTCTTGCCTAGATAGAGCCGGTCATTCTCATACGCTTTCTTGATCAAGGCCCACTCCCCTTCCATGAATTCGGTCTTCAGGGCCAGGTAAGGGTCAGTAATTCTCATCGTGATGCCCATCCGCTCTAAGTCCTGCGTCATGACTTGTGCCATCTCTAAGCAGAACTGTTCACATTCCTTGGTGAATTTATCCAGCCCAAATTTCTGGATGTCGTCCTTGGTTTTCAGGTTGTGCTTATCCATCACTTTATGTTCCGTAGGCAGGCCGTGCACGTCAAAGCCGTTTCTATCCCAGACATTAAAGCCGCGGCTCCTCTTGTAACGCAGGCAGATGTCTTTCAGGGCATAATTCCAGGCATGGCCCAGATGGAATTTGCCGGAAGTGTAGGGGGGGCCGTCGAGGAAGTAAAATTTCTGTCCTTTCTCATTCTTTTTTCGCCACTTGTCCAGAATCTTATGGGATTTCCAATAGCTGATGATGGCTGGCTCTAATTCCTGGAAGGTATAGCTCTGGTACAGCATTGCTCGGGGAGGAAGAGTCGGGGAATTTAAAAAGGTTTGTTCTCAGGAAAGATACTGTGCTAGTACAGAAATTTTTCCAACTGCTCCCATATCCCAGATAAGATCATTGATTAATAACAAAAGTGTCAAGAGCCGACGGCCATTTAATGGGCTGAATTCATCCCTACCTCCTGCCCCATAAAAACATTTAAATTCATTCCAACCTCCCTGCCCACTCCACAACAACCTTTATATACATTCACTCTTTCTTTCCCGCTTAGAACAATGGAACCTAAAAGAGATGGTATAAATAGTAGTACTTCCAGAATTAACCTTCGATATAGTAAGAAAGGGCAGGTAACAATATTCATTATCGTGGGGATTATTTTGCTGGTGACGGCAGCTGCCTTGTTCTTCATCTTCCGGGAAACGGTGACCGAGCGGCTGACGGCCGAGGGTGAGCCGGTCATTGCCCAAGTGCCGGTCGAATTCCAGCCGATCAAAAGCTATACGGAAAATTGTCTTACTGATGTAGGCAAACGGGGTTTACTGGTTTTGGGCGAGCAGGGCGGCTATATTTATCCCAATCTGGTGGGGCAGTATTCTTCATCTGATCCTACTGATGCTGACGGGCTGGATTTAGAGCCGTTGAAAGTTCCTTACTGGCATTATAATAAAGAACCGAATAAGGGAAATAAAATCGTGTTTTCTTCATTGCAGCCGAAACTGTATGCTAAAGATGACCCGGAGATGAGCATTGAGGCACAGCTGGCCAGGTTTGTGAATGAAAGGATTGATGAATGTTTGGATGACTATCGCCCGTTTCTGACGCAGGGTTATTCGGTGGAAGCCTTTCCTCCGGATGCGACGGTAAAAGTAAGCGATGAATCGGTCAATTTCTGGCTGAAGATGGATGTTTCGGCCAAGCGGGGTGAAGCAAAACAGGAATTGGAGCAGTTTTATGTCAGGATTCCGTTAAAATTGAAGCAGTATTATGAAGTGGCCGAGCAGATCACCAAGGCGGAGCAGAATTATAGTTTTTTGGAACGGCAGGGATTGGATTTGATTGCTGTTTATTCCGGTGTTGACAGCGAAAAATTACCTCCAACAGAAGCATGGCGATTCGATTTAATTCCTACCGCCTTCTGGACTGAATTAAATGTTAAGGAAAAAGTAACGAGTCTCTTGATATCACAAGTTCCGTTACTTCGATACTTAGGAAGCTCTAATTTTTATCGCTATGACTATCAACATACACCTGGAGCGATTGTCGACCTGCAGGATTTGTATCAAAAGAATTATGATAATACCATCCTGCCGCTGGAAGGGGCCGAGGATGTTCAGGTAAGTTTTGATTATTTTGGCTGGGAACCGTTTGTGGACCTCAATGACAAAGCTGGAAATGTCGAACCTCGAAAAGTTTCTGTAAGTTACAGTGTAGTCCTCTTCAACACACAGCAATATTACACCACGTATGATTTGAGTTATCCTGTTCTTATAACCATCCGCAATCCACAAGCATTTAATGGGGAAGGCTTTCAGTTTGTCTTTGGGCTGGAAGCAAATATCCGGAACAATGAAATTGCCGAAGCAGATCAAGTGGCACTGCCGCCGGTAGCCAGAGCAGATAGAAGCTTGGTTTGCGATGAAGATAAACGAAATACTCAACTGCTTAAGACAGTGATTGTGGACAGCTTCACAAAAGAACCATTACCTTCAGTCCAGATCGGATTCTCCATCCCCAATCAGGATGACTGTATCATAGGTGTAACAGATAAAGAAGGGGAATTAGAAAGCACCTATCCTGCGGTCTATGGCGGAGTGGGCAGTTATCTTAAAGAAGAGTATCTGACTAGTTTTTATCCACTCGATACTTACAGATTTAAGAAGGCAAGCGGAATGATCGGCTCTGCTGTTGCTGACCTGCCTTCACGAGTAATTGAACTCCATAAAATAAAACCGATTGCGGTCAGCATTAAGAAGAAATCGCTCCAGAAATGTATTGATAAGAATCTTTTGACGGGTCCTGTTGTGAATTGTTTTACGCAGGGGTTGTTAAGTTCATCTTCAGATCCAGTTTATTCCTATCAGCCGCAGATGTTAGATTCGACTCACTCCTGGGTTTTTGTGAATGCTCCTCAACAATTAGAAGAGACGGAAACGGCCAACATCGTGCTTACGCGGGTAGCTGACACTAATCCTTTGGCATTTAATAATGAATTTTCTGCAGCTGTCGTCATCAAAGGTGAACAAGTGAGAGAGGTAGATCTTGTTCCTGGCGTGTATGAAGTAAGTGCTTTACTCACCAATGAGAAGAAAGTGGTTATACCCGAAGAGGAACGTTGCACCGGTGGCTTGGGGGCAGCCATATTTTGCGTGGACATTGATGGGTGCTGTATCACTTTCGACGAAACAGTACTAGACAAACTGCTCCAAGGCCAGGCGTCTTGGAATAAACCAGAAACGTATCTCACCATCACGCCTGAACAGTTATACGGATCAAGTGAGGTAACGTTATATCTGCTTGCTTTTGATTTGGAGAACGTACCGGAAAAAGAGCACGTTCGTATCCTGGAGGACATGCAGGTGATGGGACAACTGGGCAATCTTTCAGGTCAACCGAGCATACGGTCAGCTCTCGAACCCACCTTCCGCTAACACCATGAACAACAACACTGATAAAAATTGGTTTTACGGGGAGTTTAATAGTGATAAGTCAATCGCAAATCGCCCACCACCGGTCACCGACCAGTGGCCTGCTCGCTTTGCTCGGGGCGATTTGCTCGGACCCTGCTTTTTCCAATCAACATCGTCTCGCCGACTAACCACCAGTGAGATCCAGTCACTTCGTTTGGGAATTGCCTGTCGGCAATCACTGGTGGAAAAAGCAGAGTACGGGAGCCAGCTGCTTGACCGTTTATCCCGTGACTTTAAATTGCGATATGGGAAAGGGTTCAGTCGGAGAAATGTCCTGGATATGAGACGGTTTTATCTAACCTACCAAAAATGGCAGACAGTGTCTGCCAAATTAACCTGGAGCCATTATACTCTCCTGTTGAGCGTTTCCGAGGAACTACCGCGAAAATTCTATGAACGGCAATGCCTCCAGGAAGGCTGGTCCGTGCGTGAGCTGAAACGGCAGATAGATTCCCTGCTTTTTGAAAGAATAGTCTTAAGTAAAGATAAAAAAAGCACGTTAAAATTAGCTCAAAAGGGACAAGTTATTTCCAAAGCAGACGACGTGGTTAAAGACCCTTATGTCTTCGAGTTTCTCGGATTGCCAGAGGAACATTCTGAAAAGGAATTGGAACAACGAATCACCGATAATCTTCGCCTTTTTTTATTGGAGTTGGGAAAAGGATTTACGTTTGTCGTCTGGGGTGAATAATGGACTATCAGAAAGAAGTTATCCTCAAAGTCAGGAAATACATTGAACTGGAGATCATCATAGAAGATAAAGCGAAGAGGAAGCTCGCTGCCAACTACCTGGAGAAAGCGCGGCATAACTTTCTTCTGGCAAAATTTGTCAACAAGGGAACGGCTTCACCTAAAGTTCTCGAGTTGGTAGGGTTTGATCCCGAGTTTACGGCAGATGACTGGGTCATAAATGCGGCTTACTATGCCATGTATATGGCAGCCCAGGCCGTACTGGCAGCACTGGGCATTAAGTGCGAGAACCACAATGCCACACCCTTCGCCCTGGAATACTATTTTGTCTTTCGGAATAAATTAGAACAGGAATTCGTGGACTTGCTGAAGAAGCACCAAGATATTATTAAAAATGAAGACATCGAGTTGCTCCGAGCAGGAAAAGAATCCCGGCTTGCTGCCCAGTACGATGTAACGGTGGCTATGGAAAAAGAACGCGCTGATATCGTCCTGGCCGACGCCGGCACCTTCCTGGATCGAATGGAGCGACTGTTGGCTGCTATCTCAAAGTAAGATAATGGTATCTCAAAACAAGATAATGGAAAAGAATGCCCTTGGCATAGTGGGAACTCTCCGCAAAAATGTGCAGCGGCGTCTTTCCATTCTGCAGTTGGCCAAAGAAGCAGGATTAAGTTATAATAGCTGCTATAAAACGGTTCTGCGGCTGGAACGGGAGAACGTGGTGGTATTACGGAAGGAAGGAGCAGTACGATATACCCGGGTGCGGCCGTCCCTCAAGACGGCTTTACTGCTGGGCTATACTTCCTTACTGGAAGCAGAACTATTTTTAGCGAAAGATGCCATCATTAAGAAAATTGTCGGTGAACTGATCAGCAAAATGCAGCTGTTCCTGGACGGGTTAGTTCTCTTTGGCAGCTACGCTCAGGGGAAAGCCCGAAAGGGCAGCGACCTGGACTTATTTTGCCTTTCTTCTGAGGCGGCAAAGGTACAAGTGATAGCCCGCCATCTTGCCCTGAAATATGATAAAGAAATACAAGTCATCGGTGCAACGAAACAGGCCTTTGCAGAAATGCTTTCAGAAAAAGGAAAAGTCAATGTCGGAAAAGAAGTGGCAGAAACCGGCATAGTGCTGTATGGCTATGAAGCGTATTGGACCATTATCATCAATACCTTATTAAAAGAGGATTAATTTACTATCACAAAAAATGAACCAAAAAAGAGGCTGGAGTTTCATTGGACTGTTGATTATCGCCTTAGTTGTCAGCCTGCCGTTCTATTCCGCTAATGCTTTGGCAGTTTCGGTGCAAGTCAGCAAGAATTCCGGGCAGGAAGGCCTTCCCAAATTCATTGACGCCCAGGGCGATGTCTGGACCGTCGAGGCAACCGTTACCGGCTCTCCACAAACTGTCAATCCGGCTGACGTTAAAATCAAAATTGGCAGCAATGAAGCAGCCTTCCAGAGCTGCTCGCCGACAGCCCTGGGAACAGCCTGCCAGTATATCAGCCCATTAACCAGCGGCGTCAGCGAAGGGGAATATCCCTTCCAGGTATTCTACAATTTCCTTAACCCACTGGGAATTCCGGAAGCGGTTTCTGCCGGCGACATTGTGAAAGCAGACGGTTCCGGCCCCCAGATTACTTTTTCTACCTTGCAGCAGAATGCCCAGGGGCAGGTGGAAATTGGCTTTACCGTGAAGGATCAGCCCGGTTCTGCCGTGGGCATCAAAACGATTGAGATTCTGGACGCCGATACCAATACAGTTCTCCAGGGTATTACCATCCCCGAGCCCGGCACCAAACAATGGAATTACGATCCTGACAGCGGCTTTGGCAACCTTCTGCAGGCAACTCTACCGGGGGAGGGGCTGAAACGGCTCAAGATCCGTGCCGAAGATTTTCTGGCTCATGCCAGCAGCCAGAATCCCGTCAAAGAATTTCAGGCCGATTTCATTGAGCCGGTAATTAAAGATAACCTGAATTTCACTCAGATCGGGAAATTCATCGGCGATACTTCCGTTATTACTGACATGACGATTGACCTAGTAGAGACAGAACTAAATGAAGTGAAAGCGAGTTCCAGTCTGGCCGGACTGGATAACACCCCGGCAATAGCATGTCTGGAAGATGCTGAGGAAGAAAAACTCTGGCATTGCCGCTGGACGGATGTTGAGGTCTCTCCCAGCGAGACGATTGCCGTGACTATTTTAGCTTCAGATCAGAAAGGCAATTCTGCCGTGAAAACAATCTCCAAGCAATTGACGAAAGACGTCTCTGCGCCCACCATTGACTTTTTTGGCACCGAACGGGCGTTTGAGGGGAAAAGTTTCATCCGTGATGGAACACAACGGCTGCTGCTGCGGGTGAATGAACTAGGTGCTGGCATTGATGAAACCGGCATTCGGGCCAACCTGTTGGCTCTGGGCAAAGGAACGTCAGAAGCTCCCACGGCCTGTGAGCAGAGCGAAAGCACGTTGAACTGTTATTGGGAATTTACCCACAGCTTTAACACCGATGTAGTGCGTGTCGGGTTATCTAAATTTGAAGATAAAGTGGGAAATCAGGGAACCTTGCCACAGATCGAATTGTTTGTTGACAATTCCGGTCCGCTCGTTGAGAAGCTGGAAGTGTTTGGCATTTCTGAAGTTGGCGAGAAAGATTATTTTCAGAGCAACGATCAATTGAAAATGAAATTGGCAGTGGTGGAATTGAATGGCCTGACGATTCTGCTCAACCTTAACGATATTGTCATGGATGCCGGGACACAGTTTCCTGAATCGGATTTAACCAAAGGGTTGGGGGCCGGCTGGGCGGCGTTTAAGGAAGAAGATGTCTGTACGCGGGAGGAAGGCAAATGGAACTGCGAACTGGAAACCTCGCCCGTCAAAAGCGGGCCGGAACAGAACGTCAAGCTGGAAATCCGTATCAGGGATACCGCCGGGAATGAAGCGGGCAGTTGGCCGTCCCTGGCCCGAAATGCCAAGAGTTTCACCGGCCATGCCAAAGGAGCTGGTGATTTTAAGTTTGATTTATTGGGGTTGAGCACGGAAGAAAATCCGGACTTTTGGGAAGTGAAGAAAGTTCTTCCTTTGGGTGGAGAAAGCAACTTTATTGATTTAGATACTGCCCCCCTTACCTTTACCCGTATGCCATTGGAAATTAATCTAAAAACAACGGGCAGTACAGTCAAAGTGATTGATCTGAATCTGGAAGGATGTGAGCCGAAGGAAGTTTCCGGCGAAGGAGAGAAAGTAATTACTGCTCCGGCCATTAGCCGTGCCCTTCTCTATAAAGGCGTTGGAGCTGATGGAGAGACTAATCCCAAGCCCAAGATTATTATTGAGTTTGAACCATTTGATGGGAGAGAGTTGTTTGGCATTGGGAAGAGTGAAGAATTGAAATTTACCAAACAGGAAATTCCCTATGTGTGCCGGCTGAAGATTTTTTCCATCGTTGGCCAGGCGGCTATCCGGATGGCAGAACTGCAGGAAGTAACGGTGAAAGTGCCATTTGCTTTCACGAAACGAGGAGCGCTTGATGAAACGTTAGACGATTTAATTAAGAAGGAAAAAGAGGGAGTGAACACCGGGTTATGGGGTGCGATTGGAAAAGCGGCCAAAATATTGCGCTGGCTGGATTACGGTGTACAGACCATTTCATTAGTGATGGGAGGCCTTACTGCCTTCAATTTAGGATCAGCGGGGATAGATGCCTTGCAAGTCGATCCATTGGGGGGCAAAGCTGCCGTGACTGCTGCTTGTTTGGGGATGAATACGGTATTTCAGGGTGTTGATAAGGGGCTGACGATCATTGATGTGCCAGTACAACTTCTTTCGTGTCGGCGTGGAACGGGATTAGGTATGGGCTGGTACCAGAATTTTGTGAATACGGTACTTACCATCTATAATATCGAAGTGGGCAAGGCACCAGATTCGCCTTTGGGAAAGGTAGAAAAGGATCTCCGGCCGGCACACAGCTTACAGGATAATTTCTACCTTTCCATGCTGGGGTTATGCATCCCTGGCATCGTTAAGAATCTAGACAAGTTACGGCAAATAAAATGCAGAAAGATTTACTGCTTACAGAATGAAGTGAAAGCAGGTTTAACAACAGTCAGCGGCTGCAACGAATTGGAAGGATTGCTTACCTGTAAATATTTCGTCGGTGAGCTGTGGTATTTAATACCCTTTACACAACTCTGGGATAAAGTTGTCAATGCACTATGGCAGATGTGGAAAGATCCACTGGCCTTGGCTCATACTGCCACCATCGTCGCCTGTGGACCATCGTGTACGGTGAGTAAAAAGTTAAATTCGGCTTGCCTTCACCTTTATTACCTCTGGGACGTGATTGGCTATATTGAACGGATTGCCGGTTTTATTACAACGGTCAAAGCCGATATTGAATCTGGCGGGCTGCAGTATTGCGATAGTGTGCTGGGGAAGGAAGCAGCTCAATCAGGACCGGCTCAGACTGAGGGAGGAGCAGGAGGAGGAACAGGTGGCGGCACTTCACCGCCACAATATTGACCATGAATCATACATCCATGAAAAAGACGGTGATGCTGGTAGTGTTGGTGGTCGTACTTAGTTCTTTCATCAGCAGTGCTGCTGCGGGGGCAGAGGAGTGCAGCTTCTGGTGCCAGCTGAAACAGTTCTTTTCCGGGGAAAGGGAAGCGGTGGTGGGGAAAGGTGCACAGCTACCAGATAGTTTTGTTATTAATAAAGTAACACATCAAAAAGCAGACTTAACGGAAAAGGATAAACATGACAGACCAAATGCTATAGTGAAATATACTTTTACAAAAAGTACCGGGAAAGATTCTGCACTCTATTTTAACAAAGAAAAGAAATTGGAAGGAATGATTTTAGATGGTATAGAAGTAACAGTAATTGGTGAAAATCTAAAAACAAGAATAGAAACTGAATATCTTCTAGCGCTTGGTGCACCGTTGGTTGCAACGTCTGAACCGGTTTCCACACCTTCACCAGCACCAGTTCCGGCTTCAGCATCACCTCCCGCACCAGCCGCGCCAACTGAACCAGATTTGACTGTCCTAGAAGCTATGAAAAATCTCTTACCGGAAGGTACTACCATCATTTCCACCACAACGAAAAAAGAATTCAAAGTCGTTAATGGAAAATTTGTGCAGACCAAAAAAGGTAATGATCAGAACGATGCTGCGGGCAAGGTGGTTGATAGCGCTGAATTAGGGAATTTAAATGATAAATATAAGTATGTGCCTGGAGATCTGATCATCCATCTGCCCCAGGAAGTGGTATCTCAACGTCTCGGAAAAACAATTTCTGATCAATATTATGCTGAAATTGACTGGGCTATCCTGAATTGGAAAGAATATAATCCCAATAGTGGCACCTTCGCGTTAAAAAATGATCTTGGGAAAATAGAGCGAACGCAAGAAGGGTTATTAACCACTATTAGTATAACTGTTAATGATATTAAAAAGGATGGAAAACCTCTTGACCAGCAAAATTCCCGAACAGTCCTGATGATGCAGGGGCAGGAAATTGCCACCCAGTCAGTAAACCAGAAAGGGCAAGGAACGATCACCGTTGGCGGGCAAACTTTGCTCGTGGAAAATGGAAAAGATGTTAAAGAGGTGATTACTGGTGATACGCCAACGCCATTTTATGCCGATGAGCAGGCCAGGAAGGACAGAAAAGAAAAAGGGAAAATTGAACATAAAGATAAAACGACCACCGTAACAGATTTTGAGCTGGAAACACAGACTGTCATCAACATCAAAACTGGTGAGACCCAGCAATTAGAGGGGGATTATTATAAGAAAGGAGATCATAAGAATAATGGTAACTGTAAAGATCAGAGTAACGGCTGTTTCATTCCCACTGGGGGAACTCTTACCCAAAATGATGGACGGCAGTATTTAGCCGATTACGATTATACAGGAACGGGAGCAGACCGAGAGTTAGAAAGGGTAGAATTGTTCAATCCGGCCAGCGGGCGGTTTGAAGGCGTGAAATTAGATAAGGATACTATCATTTCAGCAGAACAAGATGGGAAAGGGGGATATACTGGTAGATTTCTTAAAAATGGGGGGGAATGTAGTGGTGAATGCTTATCCACCAACAAAAAAACCATTGATGAAATTAAGGAATACACCGAAGGCTATGCTGGCAAGATTCAAATAGGCCTTCAATCCATCTATGCCATCACCAATTCCATTAAATCCTACCCGGCATTAAGCAACCTGTTTTTTGGCGGCACCGACTGGTACCAAAATTGGCAGCGAAAGGCAGACCAGGCCTTCGCCCCTCTGCTTGGCAGCAATTGGATCCCTTCGGCAATATGTGAGAGTCATTACGACATCGAGCCGGAAGGAGTGGCAGTGATTAAAACTGCGAGCGGAACGTATCAGGCTGTTGCCAGCATCCAGATGGAACGTTCCAGTAAGAAATCACCTTTGTTATGCTACCGCAATCCGGACGAGGAAGCAGAAGAAGAATTCACCTGCAGCAAGGGGCAGGTCTGTGTTGATGATAATTTCTGCTACAAGGATGCTGACGACGATGGCGAGCCGGATGAAGATACGCTTCTGGAAGGATTCTTTTACAAGATAACCTGGGGCGTCTCGGCACCGAGAGATGAAACTTTTACGCCGCTGAGAGATGAAAATGGCATAGCGGTATCATTCAACGTCTACATTGATACTATTGAGGATAACCAGGTGAGCGCCGGTGCCATCCCTTTGTATAATTTAGAGGGGAATACGCAGAGCCCGGTAACCCTCAAAAATGGCCAGCAGGATCGTGATGTCATTGTTAAATATTCTCCCAGGGAATATCAGGAAGCGTGCATCAAGTG
This sequence comes from archaeon, assembly GCA_023265925.1. Classification (GTDB taxonomy): domain Archaea; phylum Nanobdellota; class Nanobdellia; order Woesearchaeales; family GW2011-AR9; genus JAHFRS01. The sequence goes on along the minus strand of JAHFSD010000001.1, from coordinate 66,181 downwards.
GCACCAACCGCCGAGGTCAATGGCCGGAGCCAGCGGCTGGAATCTTGTTCCTGTAGTAGCTGCTGCCCGTGAAACAGCGGGAGAGCCAGTAGGAGATGTCTGCTTTACCGTCGTGACGTCGACGGCCGGGGAAGTGAACTTTGAACGTGCCGGCCGTGAAGTTCCGCCTTCGACAGTATCTGGTGGGCAAGTGGGCAGAAATGAAGATTGGTAATCCTATTTTTTTCTTTCCTTCAGATAAATGTTCAGGGCTTCTTCCAAATCATCACATTGCCGGTGATGGTCTTCCCAGACGGGGCCGTGCACCCAGATGGTAAAAGAATCATATTTGCCCGTGATTTCCACGGCAGTATCGAGGCAACGCACCTGCTCGATTTCCTCCCACTGGAAATGACCGGTGCCGGTTACCTGCCGGCAATGGAAACCGTCGGGAGTTATCTGGAAATCCTGGCAGAGCTCACCCAATATTTTCTGCAGGTTCTGATAAGCAATTTCCGGCCGGCGCTCGGGGTAGATATTATAGTCTCGCGTAGCCAGGGTGGGGCCAGCACAACTTAATGTAAGTATCGTTGAAAGCATTGTAGATTTCATTTGTTTTTGCTACCCCACCGCTGGCGATGGTTGGAATTTTTATTCCTTCAAATATACTGCCATAGCTTCGGCAAAATCTGCTGCCTGCCGCTGATCTCGAAATCCGGTAATGGTACTACACGTTCTCCCTTCACCGCATATTTTTACGTTATACCCTCCCTCAATCTGCCACCCCGGAACTATTTTTCGGATGGTATACCAGTAAATGCTTTCGCTTCTGTTCGTTTTCTGCTGGCAACTTTCCACTGTTTGACCCTGGATGGCATAGTAACCCCATCGGGCACAATTTTGTTCCACGTAATCTATCTTTCTTTCGTCAAGGGTCATTTCGTAACAATGTGGATACCGCGTAGAGCGAGGTCCGCTTTGAACACAGAAATTACCGGCAATCTGACGCAGGTTATCCAGCGCAATCTCTTTTTTATGTGCCGGATACTGCTCATAGTCTTGCCGGGCATAGACGGTCGGGCCGCTACAGCCGATCGCCAGTGCGGCGGAAAGGAGTAGGCTTTTACCAAAGGAACGAGCTTCTTCAGGGGACATGTTTCTCTCACCAGGAGCGGTTCTATTTAAATCTTTCCCTGTTCTTATCTCTAAGTAAAGAAAAGTTTATATACTCCGCCTGCTTTGAGGAGCTATGCCTTCCCCCAAAATAAGCTTGCTGGAATCCCTCATTGTTGCTGCCACTATTGGCTTTTCTTCACCAGCAGGAGCGCAGTCCATAGCTGATCCCTGTCCGCTGAAGATTGTCGGGGGAATGGGCATAAAAGATACGCTCTACTGCACCGATCCGTCCGGCACTATTTACCATCGTGACGGAAAGCCCCTTGGCCAGGATTCCCTCGATATCATTCTTGAAATCAGAAAAAGTTCTGTCTATGCTCAGGCGGTGGAAGCGGCACGGGCCAGAAGTCAAAGCTCATCATCCCCGTCAACGCCAGCATCTCTACCCTCATCTCAGCAGCAAAAAAAGGTGGGGTTGCCGGGAGCATATTATATTGATCCGCAGCAAACTCAACCACAAACACCGGGAGAAAGACCGCCGTACCTGCAGCCGGCTGCACCAACACCATCACCAAGTGCACTTTCCCAGTCAGATACATCAACTTCACCGATTTCTTCACGAAAGAAAGACAGTGATTACTATTGGGGGATAGCAGATTTATTGGTAGGGGGAATGCTGATGGTGTTAGGTGCCCAGCCGATAACTGTCTGCGAGAATAACAACTGCCAGCAAGACATTCCTGCCTTTGGCTACCTGATGATTGGCGGTGGTGCCCTCATAGCCTTGGATGGTTTGTATCTCTTGGTTCGCTAAAACCGGCTTTGCCTAAAAAAGCGGTAGATATACCGCCAGCAGTACACCATCCTGCCATTTGCTGCCTATTGCCAATTTCCTCTTCTGATTGAGGGGTATATTCTTTTGTTCCTGGTGCATTAATTATCCTTGGTTTTTCAATTGATAAAAATAAATAATTTTGAGAGTTACACTGTTCTTTATACTGAAGAGGTATGGCTGGTTGATAATGAGAAAGACCACTACAACTAGCTGTCACTAACAGAGTTATTCCGGAAAAAATTCTATTTCTGTCCTTAAAAATGATTTCTAGCATACTTTTTCTTTGGGAGTAAACATTTATATATAGATAATTCTGTTGTTTTCATGACATTTTTGCAGAATTATTCATCGATAAACTGCTTATACTTGTCATATATCCCGCAGAATTATCTATAATTATGCATCCTACAACCCCTATTTTGAAAATGATAATACTCTAGTATCCTGAAGCGGCTTCCCCCCGCTGCCGTCGTGGAGAGAAGCCGCTTCAGGACCCCACCAGATCTACCGGACCAATCCTCCTTGGTGCCGGCATTGCTGTTGGCTTAGGCGTACTAATCTATGGTGCATCCACGCAATGAGTACCATACCATTTTTAAAGGGATTCCCCTTTCTTCCCCGTGATGAATGCCTTCCAGCAGTATCTTCGATCCTTTTCACTAGGAAAAGATTTCTGGCGAAGTTTTTTTCTTGATCTTATTTATTTTTCCATTGTCATTACTCTATTTTTGCGCCTCGGGAATTATTTTCAACAGAAAATATATGTCCTTACCGGGGGGAGAACGACGGAAGAAATTCAGCAACTCCTGAGCACCTCTCCTGATCAGCTCGTGCCCTTGCTGACTCAATTAAAATCATTGCTCATCTTCTTTATCGGAACAATACTCCTTTCGGTGCTATTTACTTTTCTGTTTTATTCTTTTACCCAAGGTCGGCTCTGGAGTTATCTCCTGCATAAACCATTTAGCCTAAACCATTTTTGGCATTGGAACCTGCTGCATTTGGTTCTTATTGCTCCGGTCCTGTCGTATAGTGTTATAGCCTTCATGATCAAAATTACCTGGTCATTTATGGTGAAATCCCTGATTACCGCCAGTCCTACACTCTACTTTCAGCAGAGTCTACTCTTGAATTGGCTGCAGCAAGCTTTGAATAATGGTATGAGCTTTATGCTGATGGTGTTTTTTTTACTGATCCTTTTTCTAACCTATTATCATTTTATACAAAAAGACAAGGCCTGGGCAGCGATTGGAGAGGCGTTGCATAGTCTGCGAGTGTACTGGTCCAGCCTCTGGCGGCTTCAGCTCTTGGCTACAGTAACCGGGTTAATTCTGACCGCCATGATCATTCCCATAAGAAAATTTTTGATTGCCTCTCCTTCTTGGTCATTGGCTCTGGATATCATTATCTTCCTGCTCTTCCTGGCCTGGCTGCGGGTGTATCTGGTGGGGACGATTGAGCAACCTGAACTGTAAGGCTAGTTGGTACTTTTAATACCAATAAAATGGTAAAGTATTTAAATAAGAACATTTTTCTACCACAAATATGGTAAAAATTGAGATTTTAATGCAGGAAGGGAAAGTCCGCCGCATTGGTGAACTGGAGCTCGATCGCTACCTCAATTTCTTTGAGCACTCTTCTCAGGATAACTTTAATCACAGTCAGGCAGTAATGGAGGCCTTTCCCCGCTGGAGCATTATTTCCGGATACTATGCGATGCATGACCGGACCAAACTGTTCATCGCCAAACAGTTTCGGCTGAAGATTGAAATGGAGGTCCATTCTACCACTATCAAAGTTCTGCAGGAAGTACTGCAGGATAAGGAATTATTGAATTTAATGGAGAAAGGGTATGAGGAATTTATCACGATGGCCAACGACTTAGCGGAGGCCAAGAAGGAACGGGTAAAGTCGCAATATTATACGGGCACGACATTCATGGAGCAGGAATACCGGAAACGTGCCCAGGCTTTCCTGAGCGAGATCGTGCAGCCCTTCCTGGCTAAGCTGAACTTTCTTCTGGGTGAGAAATCATGATCAGCCCGCTGTTCAACCAGGATTGTTTTAAGATCCTTTCCCTCTTTGGCCTTTCCCCCGGCTCACGGTTCAATCGCACGGAATTAAAGCGGCGTACCAGACTTCATAATGTTCCGCTGGATAAAGCTTTATCCTTGCTGCTCAGCTCCGGCGTTTTACGACGGGAGGGAAAATATTATTCAATCAATTTCGAGAATGCCTCTGGTAAAAAGATTCTGGAACTGTGCCAGAAGCAATACCGGGAATTACGGGAATTACCTTTGGATGTCTATTATCTTCTTGTCGATTTGATCGCTCCTCTGTCGAGCATCAAGGGAATAGGGGTATTCTTGTTTGGCTCTTATGCAAAGTTGGTTTACACCGATAAATCAGATGTGGATATTGCCCTGTTGCACCCCTCGGGATGGAGGCCTCCTGAGAAGATCAAGAATCTCGTCAAGAAGCTGGAACGGATCTATCAGAAAAAGGTCGAAGTGCACTATTTTGAGAAAGGTTCCTTTTACCGGAATAAAAGAGACCCGGTCGTAAAAGGAATACTCAAGGATGGAATAAAGCTAATTTCTTAATCGGTCTCTCCTACTTTCAGCGCTTTTTCCTCACCCAGCCAACTGTTTTTACGGTCATCAATGCTGCCGCCTTCCTCCTCTTCCTTTCTTGGCTGCGGGTGTATTTAGTCAATACCCTTCATCAGGAACCGCACGCGGCCCATCCACCCGAACCGTTTCACCGTTAAGGTCCGGCCGCAGGACGTACTGCAGCTCGTGCACACTGGGCTTCCGACCTCACCAGCAATTTCCAGCTTTCTTTATACCAGGGGGGAAAACGTTTAAAAGAAGCAACATATTACTTAGAGAAGACCATGAAAAAGACGGTGACTTTGGTACTATTGGTGTTAGTAGTCAGTTCTCTCTTGGTTACGGCACCGAGCGATGCTTCTCTTTTGTCTGACACCGCTGATTCTGCCTCGTCTGGGATTTTTACGTCCGTCACTTCTCCGTCTGCTCCCTGTTCCGGCTTCTGGCGGTCGTTATGAAAGTCTATCTGGTGAAGATTATCCATCAACCTCAACCAGCACATCATCAACTTGGTCGGGATTAAACAGCCGGGAAAAGGTGCTGGAAATTATCCGATAAGTTTTTAATGTTCAACCAATTTCAGGGCTGATATGGAATTTATCGGTGAGCGAACCATCAGGCTTTCTAAACAACTGAATGACCTGGATCTGCTGGTCCTGCAGTTTGTGCGTATTCTTGAAAAGTACACCGACTACGTTATTATTAGTGGTTACGTCGCTATCTTACTGGGCAGGTCAAGAGGAACGGAAGACGTGGATGTATCGCTATCCGCTTTGCCCGAAGCGGGGAGACCATCCCTAATTTTGAGGTAAAGTTCGCCGTAAAGCGGATCGATGATGAGATTTTCGATGATGATCTCATCGTGGAGACCACTGCCGGTTCCCTGCGCGTCTCTTCTCTCGAGCGGCAAATCGCCTTTAAAAAGTATTATTTAAAGTCCGACAAGGATCTCGAAGATGCCCGCCATCTCGAACAACTGTTTAAACCGCAAATTTCCAGCGAAAGAATTAAAAAGTATAAAGAATTAATAGAATTGACTTATGGAAAGACTTAAATCCTCCGCAGACAATCGGGAAGCACGGATGCATTTCGTCGACTACTGGGCCGAATTTGTGCGTACTCATTCCGATCAGGAGTGGGGCTCACAGCATACCAAGTTCATCAATGCGCTTATGCAGAATTCCCGTTTTCTTCCTTTTTCTGCACGGCAATATTTAGAAATGAAAGGTGAAAAGATTGCTCCTTCCCATCTACTTCAACACCCTTAGCCTTATCCCAGCCTCTTTCAGCAATTTCGTCCCAATATCATCCGGATAGGTCACTAAGGCAATAACTTCCTTCAGTCCGGCATTGATGATCATCTTGGCACAGCTGGTACAAGGTGTAAAAGTGGTGTAAATCACCGCCCCTTTGGTGCTTGTTCCGTTATAGGCGGCCTGCACAATGGCGTTTTCTTCCGCATGGCAGCAGATGCAGGGTTCTGAGAAGACACCGGACTTGATTTTCCCCAGATGCCTAGCCGTGCAGCGCGGACAGCTGCCGGTAGTACAGTGCGTAATGCCTTTGGGCGAGCCATTATAGCCCGTCGAAAGAATCATTTTATCTTTGACAACGATAGCTCCTTTCTTTGCCGACATGCAGTTGCATCTCATCTTCACCTGCTGGGCAATGTTCATGAAATAATGATCCCAGTCCGGCCGGGCATCCTGCAGCTTGAACATCCAGTCTGCCACCAGCTTTTCCACTTTCTCCTGCAGCACTTCCAGAGAGGAATCATTTCTGAGAACGGCCTTGGCGATCTTGGCTACGGCATCCAGTTGCTGTGCCGCCGGATCGTTGCTGTTTTCCTGGGCCTCTTTTTCCCGCAGCTGTTGGATAGTTTTTGGATCCTGTTCCCGGTTTCGTTTCTTCAGCCGTTCTAACCGCACTTTATCGGCAGCGGTGACGTTGGCCAGCAGAAAATCTTTCCGGTTCTGCAGCAATTTCACTTCCGCCGGGTTGCGGATCGAGGTGAACACAAAATTCTCCCCATCTTCCACCTTCTGCAGCGCCTGGGCGGCCAGCACATCGGCACCAAAGTCATGCCGCAATTCATTGCCGATGTCAATCAATTTCTGCCTGGTAATGTCCTCGCCGCGCTTCTTCAGTTCTTCCCGCAGCAGATCCGAGAAAGAAACATGCCTAAAATTCATCTTCTGCAGAATTTCAGCAACCGCATCCTTCCCGGCAGCGTATTTCCCGGTCACCCCAATGATCATGGCCGTGGGTGAAAAAGGATGGTTTAAATTGATTGTGATGGTGGAACAGTAGGAAAGGAATTGTTATACGGCAGAAGATACGATCACTACCAATCATCAGGACCGCTCTTGCTCCGCCTGACGGGCGTTAGTCTGAATAATCCAGGTGGAAGTTTCTCAGTTTTCGCCATTTAATTCCTGCTTTATTTTTTCTCATGATTTTTCATCCAGGAAGATGGAGATTAACGGAAGCTTTTCGGTTGTTGAGCTAACGAGATGGAGTAAAGATTAAAAAGCGTGACCCTTTTCCTATTTTTGATGCGACACCTGTTCGAGATTAGAGACCAGACGGGACGAGTCATTCGTCTGACCGTTGAACGCTGGAAACATATTGCCCAAGAGCATCCTGCTGTTCAGAATATTGAGGAATTAAAAGACGTTCTGATGAATCCTACGGTAATAAAGCCGAGCAAGTACAATCCCCAAAATGTCCGCTATTATTACAGATTCAATAAAGAAAAGGGAAAGTATCTGTTTGCCGCCGTAAGATATTTAAATGGTGAGGGCTTTGTAGTAACTGCCTATTATGTGAGGAACCTATGATGAAAGAGAAAATGTTTATCCATTGGGACCAAGAGGGCGACTTTTTAGAGATCAGATTCGGCGAGCCTACTGCTTCGTACTACGAAGACCGCGGCGATGATGTCTTTGAGCGCCGGGATGAACAGACTGGTTCAGTAAAAGGGTATGCGCTCTTCAACGTTCTGGCTCGAAGGCAGGAGCAGCCGCTCGATATCGCCGTGGAATTACCGGCTTTAACTCTTTCTGAACGGGAATAAATTTCCCGCCGGCCCTTCTTTTCCAATACTGCCACTGCAATCGTTAGCTGTTACCATCCAAATCTATTTAAAGCCGGGTAAAACCATTCTGGCAGGGGAAAGGAGGGTGTACACGTGGTAGAGCAATATCTGACTCATGCAAAATTTATTCTGACAGACAAATACTCTGTCCACAAGCCGAATCGTACCGGGATTGACAGCATCTCCCGGTTTGGCTACCAGAACGAATATGATTTAGCAGCTGGCTTTCCCCTGCTTACGAGCAAGAGAATCCCCTGGAAAAGTGTGGCCCAGGAGCTGCTCTGGTTTTTGCGCGGTGAGACGAATATTAAATCTCTCGTTGACAATGGTGTCCATATCTGGGATGGCAATGCTTTCCAACATTACCTGAAACGGCAAGGATTACATCAGCAACTACCGATGTATTCTGCCGATTGGCTCAAGGCCAAGGAAGAATACGTCCAGAAAATTAATGAGGATGCTGACTTTGCGCAGCAGCACGGCAGCCTGGGCGAAGTCTATGGCGCGCAGTGGCGGCACTGGAAAACTTCTACGGGAAAAGAGATTGACCAGTTAGCGGATGTTATTGATCTTTTACAGCGCAGCCCCTCGTCCCGGCGGCTGATTGTCACCTCCTGGAACCCGGAAGAAATCCCGGAGATGGCCTTGCCGCCCTGTCATACCTTTTACCAATTAAACGTCGCGGAAGGACGATTAGACCTTCATCTCTACCAGCGTTCCTGTGATATGTTTTTAGGCGTGCCATTCAACATTGCCAGCTATGCCTTGCTGACGCAGATCCTGGCCCGGCAGGCGGCCCTGACACCAGGACGGCTCGTCCACAGTTTTGGCGATGCCCATTTTTATTGTGGTGCAGGAAAACGAGGCGAATTCTATGCCGGTTTTCTGGACAGTTTGAGAAAGCAGATCCTGCCAATAAATTATAGCTCGTCGCGGGAAGAGTATCATAGCATCGCGCAGTGGATCGAGCAGCAGGCTCCTTCCGAGCCAGTGGGTAAGGAAGGACAAGACCATGTCACGGCAATATTAGAGCAGCTTTCCCGGGAGCCGCGGCCCTTGCCGCAAATTAAAATCGGCAACAAGAGATTTGATGCTTTAACAATTGACGATTTTATCGTAGAGGGATATGACCCTCACCCCTCAATTAAGCGAGCTATGGCAGTCTAACTATAGGGCGTAACTATGGGATGTAATTATGGAACTCATCATCATTGCCGCAGTGGCAGAAAACCGCGTAATCGGGAGAGACGGTAAAGTGCCCTGGCACATCTCTGAAGATTTACAGCGGTTTAAGCAATTGACGCTACATCATCCGGTTATCATGGGCAGGAAGACCTGGGAATCCATCCCCCAGAAATATCGCCCCTTGCCTGAGCGATTAAATATTGTGCTGACAAGACAAGCTGGATACCGGGCTGAAGGGGCAGCGGCATTTTCTTCACTGGAGGATGCATTGGAATATGTTCGGGGAGTGGAAGCTGTCAATCCGGTCTCGGGCGAGATAAAGTACAGCCCTGCTTTTGTCATTGGCGGCCAGCAGGTGTATGAGCAGGCTCTGCCCTTAGCGCAGCAGCTGGAAATTACTGAACTGCATCAACGATATCAGGGCGATGCCTATTTTCCTGCTTTTTCCACGGAAGAGTGGAAAGAAAAGTCCCGTGTTTCCCGCGGGAATTACAGCTTTGTAACTTACCGGAGGAAATAAATGGATCCCGGCAAATTCATCGTCCTGGAAGGGATTGATGGCTCAGGAACGACAACGGAATCTATCCTCTTAGGCAAATACCTGTTTGAAAAGGATAAGAAGAACATTGTGACTTTGACCAGAGAGCCCACCAAACTTTCCCTGGAGGGGCAGGAGATCCGGCGACGGTTGGAAGGGAAACTTCTTCCCGGGGAGAACGTTAGCGACGATCCCGAATATTGGGCCAACCTCTTCATCCGCGACCGGCAATGGCATCTGGACCATATTGTTGTTCCTGCTGTCTATTCCGGGCAGCAGGTCATTTCTGACCGGCATAAATTGTCAACCATTGCCTACCAGTCGGCACAAGGAGCAGATATGGATGAGCTCATTCGCCGCCATCAGAAAATGTATGGGCCCGATCTTACCCTCATTCTGACTGTTCCCCTCGATGTGGCCCGGGAGCGCGCCCGGCAGGCGGGACGAAAGCCGGAATATTTTGACCGATTGGAATTCCAGCAGAAAGTACAGGAAAATTATCTGGCTGCTGCGGAGAGATTGGCAGCGCTGCGTCATCATTATTGGGATAAAGAAGAAAAGATTGTGGTGGTGGATGGTTCAGGAACGGTGGAAGAGGTGGCTAAGGCGATACAGAAAGAAGTGGATGAGTTGTTGGGCTACGACAAGAAAGAAAAATAAATATCTACCACCCCTTTTTTGTCAAACATCTATCCTATTTTGGGAAAAAGTTTGGGCTATATAAAGACTATTGACCTGCAACCTCTAGTCTGCGTTGGGAATACCACTGGGGTGAATAAAGGGGGGGCGTTGCGGAAGTGTTCATCATCTTTCCACCATCATTTCTCCACCAGATCAACCTGCTGATGGGTAACCACGCTGCCCGTTTGCGCGTCAATCTTCACATTCACAAAGCGAAACGTCTTGGCCATAAAAGTAAAATTCCAGAGAATGGTATCCTGAAACGTCTGTAAAATCAGAAAGCCTTCCACCAACGGCTCATTGGGAAAATAATCCTGCAGCGCCTGCTGGCAGAGAGGAATGGCTTGCTCCAGATCAATCGTTACTTTCTCCACTTCCAATCGTTCAATTGCTGCCGGTTCCTTCTGAAAGACATCGTCAGCTGGCTTGATTTCTACCGTTCCCGGCCGGGGCACAAACACCGTTATCTTTTTCGCTGCCGGATCATAGAAGCCAATCTCCCACTGAGCTTTCTCATGATAATCAGCATCAATCGGGCAGAAGAAGTGGGAGAGGTAAGCTGGGGAATGGTGAGCAATCCACTGTCGATATAGTTCATCTTTCGACAACTCCTGGAGCAGTTCGGCCGGCTTCATGCGTACTCTCTCCAGGTATGGTTACATTTGGTGCACTTAAAGAATCTCGTTTCAGGCTCATCGGCCCCCCTGGTCTGCTGCGTCCAGAAATAAGCTGATTTGTTGCCACATTTGTCGCAGGTGATCTTGATCTTGGGATTGGTTTCAATCGTTTCCATCACTTCAATTTTCTTGCCGCTTTTGACAATTTCCCGCAATTCCATCGAAGTTTCTTCCTCGCCGGGCGTCTTGGTGAAGCCGCAATTACAATAAAGAACGCGTTTACCGGCCCGGTCTCTCGGCCGCAGGATCGAACCGCATTTGGGGCAAAACATTTTAAAGCAGGGAGAAAGCTGGGGGTTTATATACTTTCTGTGGGGAAAGCTACCAGGGTCACTAGCGTTCCCTGGTTTCCTGCGGAAACAAACGAAGTGAGTATGACTTTACCTCTGGATATTAATCCCTAATGGCCGGAGCGCTTCCACGAACAGGATTTTAATCCAACCTAAATAAGGTATGCGCACCAGACCTTTGCCAATAATGCGCTCCTTTCCGATCTTGGTTTCTCCAAACTCACCTTCAATGCTGTTGCTGTTATGGTCACCCTTGGTTTGGTAGTAGGTGTCTTCGTTTTCCTCATAGATTTTAACGAGGCGGTGAATCAGCGGCTGCGGACGATTGCCGCGAAAGACCAGGATGTCGCCAACATTGAGATTATTCCGGTTGGCCCTCCATAAAACGATCACATCGCCCTTGTCAAACCCGTCGCGGAAGGGAAAGCCCTCAAACTGTTCCCGGGAAATTTCCCGGCTGCTGTACCAGCTGCCACAAGCCTGCCAGTAATTGTCAAACGAATCTTTAAAATCCCGGAATCCTTCTCCACACAGCACGCCCTGATGCAGCCCATGTTCCATGCTTTCACTGACCACGGCAACGATCGGGTAACTCGTGCCGAGAAGAAGGCCAAGGAGCGGATAAAAGATAAAGCGGATCACCACAAAAGCAATCACAATATTGGCAATCCAGCTCCAGGCGCTGTCATCCACCCACAGGAAATGCCAGACTTTTTTGGCTATCTCTCTGATTCGTTTCCCGTCTGCCATGACGGAGACATTGCCGGTTGGTTTAAAAAGCTTTTTATAATGGCTCTGGTTTCAGGGAACATGCTCATCGGCAACGTACTCATCGGCAACACGATGATTGATGAAGAAAACGTTCTGCAGCTATTGAAAGATATCAAGAAAAAAAAAGAGCTGCAAAACCTGAGTGAGGATTTCATCCGCGAGCAACTCTCCCAATTCCTGCAGCAGGACCGGAAAGCAGCCACATTCTTAGCGGACACCTATTCCCGGCGCTCGGTCAGGTATAAATCCATCATCAAGCAGCTCCGCGCCCGGCTACGGAAATGGTACGGGCTCTATCGCCGCAGCGAGGACTCCCAGCGCCTCCATGAACTGGTAGAAATGCTGGTGGAAAGAAAGGGGGGAAGAAAGGTAATTGACCAAGCCTTGATTCGAACGATACTGGCAACGAATTCTTCTACCCGGGAACGGTTGCCCTGCTATGAGGAGCTCTATGAGCAATTATTTAAGATTACAGGAAGGCCCAGGAGCATCATCGATCTGGGTTGCGGAATTAATCCTTTCTCGATTCCGCTGCTGCCGGCACCTTGGCCCGGACAGAAGCTAACGTACCAGGCCTTTGATCTCAATGAAGATGAAATTGCCCTGCTGCAGGAATTTTTTGAGCATCTCCATTCTTTAGATCGGAACTTTAAAGGATCTGCCAAAGTCCTTGATGCGCTGCACTTTGCCGCTCTGCTTGATTTGAAGAAAGTTGACATCTGTTTCCTGTTCAAGATGACTGACGTCCTGGACCGGGGGAAAGGGCATACGGCGACGGAAGCAGTGATTCACAGTGTTCCAGCCCGCTGGGTCGTAGTCAGTTTTCCTACCAAAACGATGAGCGGGAAGAGGATGACTGCTCCCAAAAGGAACTGGATGGACTGGCTCTGTCGGCGGCGGGGATATCAGTACACCCTTCTGGAGTTTAAGAATGAATTGTTTTATGTGGTAAAAAAATAATTACCTATTCCAATAAGAATCTAAATAGGCTTTAATACCCGAAAAGGTGTCTCGATCGTGGAAATTCTACTTCCCCCCGCTCTTGGGGAGTTTCGTTAGTAATATAATCTGAAATGTTTTGGGAGACTCGTTCTTGCACTTCTTGAGGTTGGCTATATACCCAGCTAAGAAATTCTTGTTTGCTGAGTTTTTTCCATCTCGTGACTGGATCTCCATTTTCGTAGCGACTTTTCCACAATTGCATGATACCACTCTCAAAGATATCGTATGATCCGTTACTGGTAGCATAAAGAGAGACAGCCCTCCCTTTTTTTGGCATAAGTCTGATGACCTTGTCTATCAATACTGATAATCTCTCTTCCAATCGTTGGTCAGCTGGTTCTACCATTAGGTCTCTAAAGGCTCGATTCTTTAATAACTTTTCGGTGGAAAATTGCGAATTACATATTTTTGAATCACATCTTCTTTTTTTGCTCCAAACAACTGATGAAACTGCAAGGACTCCCAGCGGACAGCTGCCTTTGCCCTTGCCAGGCCAGACTGGCGAGCAAATTCTAATCTTGTTTCATACAAAGCTTTTCCTATTCCTCGTCCTCTACGGCCTTCCCGCACGAAAAGTTGCCGCATAGACAGCTCATCACCGGTGACGGCGTTAAAGCTTACTCCTTCTATCTGGCCTTTCTGTTCATACACAAAACAGGCCGGTGGACAGGCTCTCCATAAAGTTTCAACGAGACGGTAGCGTAGGGAATATTCTTTCCTAAACAATTCGCTAATGAAACGAAGATTCTCTTCAGCCATCGGGCGAACATGAGGATTGAAATGGTTTAAAGCGACCCGGGGAATTGGTACAGCAACAGCTACTAGCCAGGTTTCAGCGCCATCCCTATTATAGATCGGTCGGAATCCCGACAGCGTTGCTTTCTCCTGATCCCTGGTTATGATCGGCAGGTTTGCTAAAGCAAAAATTTCTTCTAGTGCTGAGAAAGGAGTTCCTTCATCATAATTGACCAAACGAATCTCGGGAATAGAAGACAAGCCAATATGGGGGTCTTTAACAAATTCCTGGCGAAAAGCTTTGACAATTTTCTGTTGAGGTACAATAAGATAGTATTCATCGTAGTACTGAATTTCTGCTCTGAGTACAGCTTCCAGCTCCGGGGAAACATTAGTTTTTATGAGCACTTGTTCTAAATCCTCCTGCTTCAAGTTGATGGTGGCCATTACCGGAACAGAAGTTTCAATATTTATAAGCCTTCCCACAGTGATTACTTACAAGAAGTTATAATTCAATAATTCACCAGCACTTCCACGTCCCGGCCAAACAGATTCTTTAAATCCTCAAAGATCGGCTCCTTGATAAAGACACGGGGCGGAAATTTCAGCTGCGACACCTCTTTCTCCAGCTCTTCCAGACTGCTTTCCTTCAGGCTGCCGAGGCTGCCATCGGCATTCAGGGGCGCTTTCTCAATCCGTTGCTCCTTGGCGTCAATGTCATGGATGATGAAAGCAACTTTATCCAATAGCAGCACTTCCCCAAACTTCTCGCCGTGCTTGATCCTGATTTTAGCCCGTTCCAGTTCCCTTCCCCGCTTGCGCTGCAGGTATTCAATCAGAAACCTGATCAGGCCGCTGCTGCCCTTACGCGCTTTCTCGATATCAGTCTTGTCCAGCTTTTTCTGATCCTGTTTTTTCTTGGCGTCAACGATTTCCTGCAAGTCGCGCAGGTAGCGCGCCGGCACCTTGCCGGTAGCAATCAGCTCTTTCTCAAACAGGTTGATGATATCTTCATCCCGGGCCCGCTCAATCCCTTCCAGCTTGAGGACGTCACGGATAATGGTCACAATCTCATCATAGAGCATGATGATGCTTTTCTCATCATAGCGCTTGTCAATCTCTTCAAATAATTCGCGGATGCGTTTCAGGAATTTCTCAGCGTTCCTGATATACTCATCCAGTTCCGTCCCGGTAAGCTCTTTCTTCTCCCCATGCTCGATTTTCTTGCGCAGCTCGACGTTCTTTTTCAGGATATCAACGTACTCTTTCTCCAGCATCTTTTCTTTCTTGACAAAAATCTCTTCCAGCACGTCGGGCGTTTCCCGCGGCGTGGGCGGCGGCAGGCCGTATAACATGATCGCTGCCTGGCTGGGTGTTAAAATCGCATAATAACAGTCTTCCATGCCCATGTCCTTCAGGCGGAACTTGATCCTGCTGACACTTTGCTCGCCGGTACTCATAAACAGGTCAATCGCTTCCCGGCTGGGCTTGATTCGGCCCATGCGCAGCAACTGCTTCCAGGGCATGAAAATGCCGCGGTCATAGAACGGCACGCCATCCCGCAGCAGAGTGAAAATAATCGGATTAGCTTCTTTCAGCGATTCCCAGAAATCAGTGACGATATAGACCTGAATGTTCAGCTTGTTTCTGATGCCAGTCATCTCCCCTGCTTCCACACCCATACCGATGATGATGGCACGAAGCTTGTCTTTCAGCTCCACCCGCGTCATTTTCTTGACGTCAGTGTCATCAATCACGATCCAGACGTCAATGTCAGAAGTGGGCGTTGCTCTTCCTTGAACAAGCGAACCGGCCAGAACGTAACTCATGATATACTTCTCAAATTTCTTGAGCACCATGCTTTTATGGATTTCAGCTATTTTAATAGCAGCCAGCATGCCACTGTCGTAAATCGGAGCCGAGACGGAGATCAGCCCATTCATTTCATACTTCCCGTCATAACAATTCTGCCATAAATCGGTCAACAGGATGCTCTGTGAGGCAATGTTTTTGTCCACTTCTTCAGCCATCTTGCCGATAATCGTGGAGAATTTATGGTGCAGCTCGTCCTTGGTCATCTTCTGGCTGGTGGTATCGTCCACAATCACCAGGACGTTGATTTTCTGCTCCTCTTTAGGCTGTTCCGGCTTTTCGCCTTCCTTCCCGTCTTTTCCATCTTTCCCGTCCTTCCCCTCCTTGGCGGGCGGCTTTTCCGGAGGCAGTAAGGCGATACCCACGATGTAATCACCAAATTTTTCCAGAATCTTGTCTTTGAATGAATCGAGCTTTTCCTTGAGGGCTTTGAGTTTCTTTTCCAGTTCGGGTGGCAGCTTGGGCGCGCCGGGCGGTAAAGGCTGTTCGGTGGGAAAGGAACTTTCTACCCCTGATGTTGATTCCAGAGCAGCTCCCTGAGCGGGCTTGACTGCTGAAATCTGTTTAGGTTGGATGGTTTTTGACTGTTTACTCATTTTACATTCTCCTTACTGGATACATTAAATTACAGTGTGACGTTCCATTTCCCTACTGGAGTATATATATCTGCCATTTATAATACTTTCTCTGGTAGGTGGGGCGTTTTGGTCAGCCAGTTACACTAGGCGAGTCGTACTCAGGTGGGGCATAAAGCCCCACGACACTTACTAGGCGAGTAGTTTGTGGAATGTTTTTTTTACCGAAATCACGGACTAATCAGGATGTCCCGGCCAGCCAGTAATTTCTTGCCTCTCGCTATGCACCTACCGGCAAGCCAAATGTTTATATAGGATAGGGGTTCTTCTTGGTGATATGGCGAAAAAGAAGGAGAAGAAACCAACGAGCATAGATGATGTTCTTGCCGACTTACAGAAAGGGCACAGTAAAGACCTCGATGCTGCTTTTAAAGCCAGTGATGCTTTTATGAAAGAGGAGCACCAGAACCATCTTTATAACAATATCTTTTCCCCGGCGCAGGATGAGCTGTATGGAGCCATTAAATCGGAACTGGATAAAGCCTTTGAGGGGGATGAGGCCAAAGTTCACGGTAAAAAAGAGCAAATCAAGAAAGCAATTGCCCAAGGGCTTAGGAAATACTTTGATAAAACCCAGCCTTCTTTGACTAAAATCCTGAACGATATGAAGATGGATGAAGGGGAGCAGTACGATTTCCTTACTCAAATGTATGATGAGCATGTTGGCGTAGGAAAGATAAAAGACTTACAGAGTATTACTGCACTGGTGGATTACGCCAAAGATAAGAGAAAGACCGTGGGTCACGTGAAGAGGCACCTGTACGAACAAAAAACAAAGCATATCGGTGGTGCCCTGGCCCTTCTCCAGAACCAACATCTTAGCCACCACTTTAATAAATTTCACAAAACGGCAATCGCCGCCTACCTTAAACCAAAACTCGAAAAAGCAGGCTATGAAATCGAGGACAAATTGGGCTATGCCACTGCTGACTTCGGTGATTTGCTGGCGCTCCGCAAAGGTCTCATCGAAAAAGAAGGCCACCCTTACCTCAAGAAAAAAGAGGGGAAAGAGAAATAGGGGCTGTTGGCAGGAGTAGCGGAAGAGCGGGAAAAATGAGCGCAAAGGAAGGAAAATTAATGGCTTTTCCAGCACCACTTTCTTTATAAATTCCTAGACAGACGATCGTTTCATGCCCACCATCACGATTCTGAGCGAAGACCTCATCAACAAAATCGCTGCGGGAGAAGTCATTGAACGGCCCGCTTCCGTCATCAAGGAATTAGTGGAAAATGCCCTGGATGCCAAAGCAGCCAAAATTCTGGTGGAAATTAAAGATTATGGGAAGGAATTAATCAAAGTTTCTGACAATGGCCTGGGGATGAGTGAAGAAGACGCTAAACTCTGCTTCCTCCGCCACAGCACCAGCAAAATCAAGTATGCAGAAGATTTATTTTCGATAAGCACGCTGGGTTTTCGTGGTGAAGCGTTAGCCAGTATCGCGGCCGTCTCCCGGCTGTCGATAACCACCAAGACCAAGGATAAACTGGAAGGATACACTATTGTCATTGAAGGCGGTAAAATTGTTCAATCCAGCTATGCCGCTGCCGAGCCCGGAACAGTGCTGGAAGTGCGCAACCTGTTTTTCAACACGCCGGCACGGAAGAAATTCCTGAAGACCGATGCAGTGGAATTGCGGCATATCATTGATGTCGTGCAACAGTATGCGTTGGCTCATCCGGCAATCGCGTTCCGCCTGATCCAAGAGGGGAAAGAAGTGTTAAATTCTCCGGCCGTGCCTGACCGGCGCAGCAATATTGCTTCCATCTATGGAATCGCCATCGCCAAAGATCTGCTGGAAGTACATCATCAGGATGAATTGCTTAGCATCCAGGGCTTTATCGCTCCCCCTTACCAGGTGCGCAACGATAAAAGCCAGCAAGCCCTGTTCGTGAATGAAAGGTGGGTCAGGAATGAGGAAATTAGCGCGGCCGTCTATGAAGCCTATCATTCCCTGCTGTTCGTCAACCGGCATCCGGTCTTTGTCCTGCATCTGAACATCAATCCCCGCCGGATTGACGTGAACGTTCATCCCACCAAATCGCTGATTAGATTTGAGCAGAAGGAAAAGGTGTGTGCTGCAGTTCAGAGTGCTGTCCGGGAAACGCTAAGGAGGAATAATTTGATTCCGGAAGTAGAGATAAGGCAGCAAACGCTGATGAACGAAGAGATCATGAAAGAAGAGATCGCAGCAGCGGAAGAGATAGCAACAGCGGGAGGCACGGAAAAAACGAAAAAAATCCCTCAACCAGGAAAGCCTGGGCACGCTCACTATGCCTTTGAGCCGAGCACGCAACTGATTTTTGAAATGAAGGAAGCGGGCTTTAGCCTGGAACAGCTGAGCGTGACGCCCGCATTCCAGGAAGAAGAGCAGGTGAACGAGATCGCTTCCATTGAGACTCACGTTACCCTGCCGGAAGAATCGGAAGAATCATCCCGGCAATTAAAAATTCCGCCCCTCAGACTTCTGGGGCAGATCCATAAAACCTTCTTTATTGCGGAAATGGAAGCTGGCGTCGTCTTCATTGACCAGCACGCTGCCCATGAGCGGGTGTTATATGAAAAATTCCGGGGGCAACTGCTGAACAGGAAGAAGGCCGTGCAAGCTTTATTACAGCCGGACATCATTGAATTTACCGCTGCCGAGATGGTGGTGCTGCAGCAGTTCCAGGGCGTGCTGGAACAGCTGGGCTTTGGGTTAGAGCCGTTTGGTGGCACGGCCATGAAAATCACGACGATTCCTTCCCTCCTGGGGCGGGTACAGCCGAAAGAGATGATCTATGATCTTATTTCAGGACTTAAAGAGGGCAAGCTGAAAGCCTCAGAGTTTCAGGAAATGATCATCACCAGAATGGCCTGCCGCTCAGCGGTGATGGCCGGTGAAGAATTGACCATCCCGCAGATGGAAATTATTTTACAGCAGTTAGCGGAGACGGAGCTGCCGTACACCTGTCCGCATGGTCGGCCGACGATCATCAAGACGACGGCGGTAGAGCTGGAAAGGAAGTTTAGAAGGAGATGAATTTTCCGGTGGAAGTAAAAAAGTGAAGAACAGGAAGATTGACACGGTGTACAGCTTCACAATTCTAGGGAATAATCTCTTTTGGGTAGGCAGATAGTTTTACTGTCCCACAGCCCCCTGTTGCCGCAAAGTATAAATAGTAGCTCGTTATTTTATCAAAAATGGCAGAAACAGTCTCACTGGAACAAGTGTATCGGGAAGTCAGGAAGATTGAACAGGAAATGGTTACAAAGAAGGACATGGACATGATGTTGGAAACTTTCTCAATCCTGAGTAATCCAGACACGATGAGACAAATACTGGGAAGTGAAGAGGATATTAAAAATCAGCGAGTAAAAGAGATCAATTCTGTAAACGATTTGCTGGGCGAAGTATAAATGGTAACCTGGAACATAAAAAGGACAGACACGTTCTTACCGGCTCTCCGCGAGTATAAGAATAATCATGAGTTGTTGAGAGAATTGGATAAAAAGATACGACGGCTCCAGGAAGACCCCACTGCCATTGGTGGAGAATTAGGCGGACGGTTGCATGGAAAAAAGTCAACCAGGCTTTCCAGGAAGTTTCGACTTATTTTTTCTGTTGACGAAAGAACTAATACGGTTTATTTGGAAGCTCTCGATCATCGCAAGGAAGTATATTCTGCTGGTTTTTGATTGTTTACTTTGGGTTTCATACCCCACTGCTTGCTCATACCAGCCACGAATATTTAAATATACCTCTTCGTTCTGCCCTAAAAAAGAGGTTAACCCATGCTCGAACTGCTGTTCATCATTTTCCTGATTGTAACCAGCTTGTTCGCCTTAGTCAAAGGCGCCGATTATCTCGTCAATGGCGCTTCGGACACCGCCCGCTGGCTGAGAGTAAGGCCGATGTTGATAGGATTAACAGTAGTCGCCTTCGGTACGTCCCTTCCGGAACTGATGGTCAGCCTGTTTTCGGGATTGACTGGCAATACTGACTTATCCATCGGCAACATCATTGGCAGCAACATTTTCAACATTGCCGGTGTCATCGGCATCTCAGCGTTAATCATGCCGCTGGTGATCACTTCTAAGACATTAATGTACGAATTTCCCATAATGATCATCTCCGCCTTTCTGTTACTGATTCTGGCGAACGACCTGTATATTTTTCAGCAAAGCAGCTATTCTCTGGGAAGGATTGATGGGCTGATTTTCCTTCTGGCTTTTGCCATTTTCCTCGGTTACATCTACTTCTCCGCGCGGAAAGACCGGCAACGAGACGGGCGATTGATGAAAAAGGCGTTTAAGCATAAAAATCCCACCTGGAAGAACGGTGTGTACATCATTGGCGGGTTAGTTGCATTAGTTATTGGCGGGAGATTATTTACCTATGCAGCCGTGCGCTTAGCCAGCATTGCCGGGTTGAGCGAAGCTTTTATTGGCTTAACCATCGCGGCCATTGGCACTTCCCTGCCGGAATTATTTACTTCGGCTGTCGCTGCCTGGAAAAAAGAAGGGGACCTGGCCGTGGGCAATATTGTGGGAAGCAATATCTTCAACATCTTATTTATCCTGGGCGTGGTCAGTGTCATTAAACCATTAGCAGCCAGCCCGGCGATGATTGCCGTGGATGGGATGGTGATGATCTTTGTTTCTCTGCTGTTTTTATTGTTCGCTGCCCGCTATGGGAAGATTGAGCGCTGGGCGGGCATAGTGTTACTGCTTACCTATCTTGTTTATTTTGGCTGGCTGGTGTGGGGGCTGTGAGGAAGCAACAGTGTAACGATCAGGCAGAAGAAAAAAGGTTATTGTTGTCCACTACCCATTTATCTTCTTCTTAAATCCATTCTTTTCATATATTGTTTATGCCGCCGGAATCGTTCTTGACGTGTTCCTTTCAGCGGTATATCGTCTTCCAGGAAATAACTGGTATGTACTTTTCCATCGGCACCAATTCCTCCCGAAGAGCATAGGCGATAGCCAGTTGGTTTACCCTCTTTATCGAGAATGTAGGCCAAGCCGGGATCCTTACTGATGTCTGTCCCCTTTGGTACATCTTTTTCCAGTTGAAAACCCCGTCCTTGTAATACAGATAAATCGTAAAGTGCTTCGGGGGGGACTAGGTAGCCAATCCCAGGAAATTTTACTGACTTAGAATAGGGACTGACACGGACTTCATGGGTATTGCTTCGGATAAAATCATCCAAGCTACAGCGTACAGCCATACCATCGTTGAACGTGTACCCCTATAAAAACATTTGGCTGCTGAAGAAAATAGATATTTAATCAGCCCTTGCTCTGTAGAAGGGGGCGTTATCCGCATGATCCAGGTGGAAGATTACCAGGGGCAGGCGAAGACCTACTCTTGTTCTTCAGCCGTTTTTTGAGCAAAAGATTTATAAGTAAGCCGGGATTATCTGGACTAAGGTGAGATACTATGGTTCAGGCACTGGTCGAACTGGATGAAAGCACTAATCGGGTACTTAATGTGGTAAAAGCGAAGTATGCACTCAAAGATAAAAGTGAGGCGATAAAACTGGTGGTAGCTGAGTATATCGAACTGGAAGAGGAACCCGAACTGCGGCCGGAATTTTGCCAAAAAATGAAGGAAATCGGCAAGCAGAAAAGTATCCGGGTAGATGATTTTGTGAAGCGGTATGGATTCAAAAGTTTTTAGTGTAAAGAGATGATTGCTGATGTACGACCTGGAGATTAAGCCCGAGGCCGATAAGATTTTTGCAAAATTGGCCAAGAAGAATCAGAAACAGTTGCAGATAATCAATAACAAGGTAAAAAAGATTCGGGAAACTCCTGTTGGCTATAAATTCCTGAGAGCTCCGTTGTCGGGATTTAATCGGGTCCATATCGATAACTCGTTCGTGCTCATTTTCAAGGTGGATCATCAACGCCACGTTATCGAGCTGTGGTATTACGGCCATCACGATGTTGTCTATCAATGGCAGCCAACGGCAGAAGAATAATTTGGTTCTGGCAGTATCCTGAAACTATTGCCCACCAACTTCCGATTACTTTTTAAACCCTTTCCCATTCCTCCTATTTCAGCATGAAAATCCTGACCATTCACGCTGACTTCATCGAATTTGAAGCCAGGAAAAAGGCGCTTAAGGAAGCAGAAGAAGTTAAGGAAGGAAAAAAGAGAGTCGAAGAGTGTTTAGTAGTCTTTACCGCCGTGGAAAAAAGGGATGAAGAGAATCTTCCCGGAATCACCGGGCGTTACGTCCAGGAAATCAAGGATATTGCCTCGCAGGTAAAAGCTAAAGTGCTGGTGCTGTATCCTTATGCTCATCTCAGTTCAGCGTTAGCTGCCCCCAGGAAAGCCGAGCAGGTCCTCATTGATGCAGAAAAGCTGCTTGTCAAGGATTTCAAAGTCACCCGCGCTCCCTTTGGCTGGTATAAATCGTTTACGTTATCCTGCAAGGGCCATCCCTTATCTGAGTTAAGCCGGGAATTTTCAGTCGGGAAGGGAGAAGTAAGAGAACTCAGGAAAAAAGAGACTGAGGTCAGCGCCGCCGTTCAGGCCGAAGAAAAATTAATTTCCCACTGGCACATTCTGGATCTGGACGGAAAACTCAATGAGATTTCCTATGATAAGGAAAAACGCCGATTTGCCGGCTACGATTTTAAAAAAGATGTTAACCTGCAGAAATTTGCGGCCTATGAATTGGCTAAAAGCCGGGTTGCCCAGGAAGAGCCACTGCACGTCAAATTGATGAAAAAGCTGGAATTAGTTGATTATGAGCCCGGTTCTGATCCCGGCAATTTACGGTTCTACCCCAAAGGGCGGTTGATCAAAGGCTTGATTGAGCGCTGGGTTACCCAGAAGGTCAAGGAATCTGGCGGGATGGAAATGGAATCGCCGATCATGTATGATTATGAGCATCCCTCGTTAAAAAGTTACCTGAACCGTTTTCCAGCCCGGCAATATGCCATTCAAACTCCTAACAAAAAAGTCTTTCTGCGGTTTGCGGCCTGTTTTGGCCAATTTCTGCAGATGCATGATGCCCAGGTGAGTTATAAACAGCTTCCGGTCTGGCTGTATGAACTGACCCGTTACAGTTTCCGGGTCGAACAGCATGGCGAATTGACCGGATTGCGCCGCTTACGGGCTTTTACCATGCCCGATTGCCACGCCTTTTGTGCTGATGAGCAGCAAGCTAAAAGCGAACTGCTGCGCCGTTTCCAGCTGGCCAAAGAAGTTCAGGAAGGCATCGGGTTTTCCCTGCCGGAAAGTCTGGAGTTAGCAATCCGCGTCACCAAAGAGTTTTGGGTTAAAAATCAGGATTTTGTCAAAACGCTGGTGAAGAACTGGGGCAAGCCTGCTTTACTGGAGATGTGGGAGAAACAGTTCTTTTATTACAGCATGAAATACGAATGGAATTTTGTCGATGCCCAGGAGAAAGCCTCGGCTCTCACCACGGATCAGATTGATGTCGAAAACGCGCAGAGATATGATATAACCTATGTGGATGAGCAGGGTAAGAAAAAACATCCGCTGATTTTGCATCTCTCTCCCAGTGGAGCGGTAGAACGGGTGCTCTATGCCTTGCTGGAACGGGCCGGGATGGATGAAAAAGCAGGCAGAGTTCCCACCTTTCCCCTCTGGCTATCTCCCACTCAAGTGCGTTTGATTCCCGTCTCCATTGAACGGCATTTAGAATTTTGTAAGGGTGTACAGGAAGAATTTTCAAAATTACAGATCCGGGCGGACGTGGATGACCGGGTGGAAAGCGTCGGCAAACGCATCCGCGAAGCCGAGATGGAATGGGTGCCCTACATCTTGGTGGTGGGCGATACGGAACTGAAAGACAAATTTAAGAAATTGGCTGTCCGCGAGCGGGAAAAGAAGACCGAAGAAAAGATGCGCTTTGATGAAGTGGTGGATCTGATCAGGAAAAAGACCAAAGGGATGCCCTACGATACGCTGCCTCTTCCCGTGTTGCTGAGCAAAAGGATTAGTTTTACGGGGTAAGCTGAAAAGAGTCGATGTTCTCGCCAATCCTCATCTTTCCAGTGGATAATTAAAGCTAATTTTAGTACACGGCGCCTGCTGAACCCCCCGAGTTGAGCCGCAGCGAAACTCGTGGTAGTTCACAAGAGAGAGGCAGGTGGGGCAAAGTTATAAATATAAGAAAGCCTTGGAGAGAAGCAGACTTCCATCGATAGAGACAGGGTATGTGCTAGGGAGACGGGACCCCATGAAAAAACAGTATCTGCTGGCAGGATTAGGACTGGTAGGATTATTAAGTGGCTATCTTTATTTTCGGAATAAGTCAATAGGTTCCACTGCTCACGTTGTTTCTCCACGTCAACTTTTGGAAAATTCAGGGAGACAAGATTACATCACGCCACCAGCAACTAAAAAGAACAGACCTGATCCCATTGTTAAAGAACAGTTTATTGATGATTATACCAACCACTTGAATTTTCTCCTTGATACTCCCGACTATAATCTCGTTTTTTTTAATGCTAATCCGGATCTTCATAATCTTAAAAGTGACTGCGACGAAGAGGAAATTAGAGATAAGCATCGAGAACTTTCTGAGGTGCTGGCACGGCGAAAGATAGCGGTACGAGCTGCTGATGTTCGAGTTACCAGCGAGATTCATTCACTGTTTGACCTTATTGACGAACTGGTTGATCTTGATAGAAAACTAGCGAACTGTAAATATTCCGGCACTCAGAAATGGAACGATTTCCTCCATGAAATTGCCGAGCATTATGCCCTTGTGGAAGCATTTGATGATGCTGGCCGGGCCTGCCTGGCTGCAGGCGATAAGCAGTGTGCTCGTGATTTCTTCGCCCAGTGGACGTACAGCACCGAAGGAGCAATTGCCTACACGATGGCAGAGGAACTGCCAGCACTGAGAGACTCCTATTTGAAGCGCGGTGATCTCTTAAGCGCAGGAAAAGCAGAATGGGTTATGGGAAATAAAGAGAGAGCAAAAGAATTAATGAGACAATCAGGAGAGTTTAGGCGCGAATTAGAACTAGCTAAAAGTGCTATTGCTGATCAGAGGTACGAACCAGCCTTCCACTGTTTGTGGAATAAATTAAAAATTCCATTCTATCGGGAACTTGTTGAGGAATTATGCCCTAATCAGCACTGCCGTATCCAGCTCTTATCATACAAATTAGAGGAATTTTAACGTTTACTTAAACGGGCACTGCAGTCCTTCTTCTGCACCTTGCACCGCCTGGCATTTGGGATTTATCATACCCCCTGAAACGAGTCCCATAGGTTGTAGGCATACGTCTTCAGTCAGGCAGTCAGTAACCCCATCTTTAAGGCTGGTTTTGTGCCCTTGCTGTCCACAGCCTGGCACGGAAACGCCACCAACTTCATCTCCTGGTGGAAAGGGGTCAGGTACAGGCTTTCTTCCTTCTTTCTCGAATAAATCCTTCAGTTGAGACTGTTCTAAGCAATTAGCAACTGCATCCACTTTCTGTGTCTGGGTTGAGCATTCATCCGATTCCCCTATTCTGTCATTGCGAATAATGAACCAAAATATTTATATAAACTGCACACTTCCAGTTATCACTATGATGAAGGAATTATCCCTTTCCTTAACGTTGGCCGGGCTGATTGGTCTGAGTTCCCTTGCTGCTCAGCACTGTAGCTATGAAACTCAGCGTTCAGAAACAGTCGAACTGCAGCCAGCACGAGAACATCAAACGGAAGAAAGCAAGCAAAGACAACTCCTTAAGAGAGACCCTTATTGGCACTACATCAATACGCTTGAAATTGCCCAGCCATTTATCAACAAGAAAAATATCAAAGTAGAAGGAATAAAAAAGGTATGTGATGAGGGGGAAATAAAGAAAGAACATGCAGAACTCCTAAAATGGCTTGCCATGGCGGAGGCAGCTCTTCCTACTGCCACAACCACGGGAATGATTCATGTAGTATGGAGCACGACGGATGATTTAATTTACTTGGATGTCAATCTTGCCAATTGTAAATATAAAAATGATTCAGAGAAATACCAAGAGCTGATGGAAGATAGTGCTGAGCATTATAAAAAGCGGGGAAGATTTGCCGGGACAGCCCGGATCTATTACCATTTATCAGAATATTACTCTAATAAAAATGCTGAAAAGTCTAAGGAATACCTGAACAAAGCTCGTGAATATTTTCGTAAAAGGTGGAATGCTGCTGAAGAGATTATTAAACTAACGCCACTGGAAGAGCTTGCTGCCATACGGGATGAGAACCTACAAAAGGGAAATTACTGGAGTGCCGGCAAGATTGAATGGTATTTGGGAAATAAAGAAAGAGGGAGAAGCCTCATTATGCAATCGCCAGAATATCAAAGATTGGTGAAAGAGTCTAAAGAATCTGTTAAAGAAGGTAAATATTATGATGCGGTACAGAACCTTTGGGGAGATTTAATACCATTCTATAAAGAAATTATGAAAGAGTTATGTGGAAAGAATAAGAAATGCCTCAGGGAGGTACGAACTCATGTTCCTGCCAAGAACTATCCTCTAATGATGTTTTAAGTATTCTTTTAGTCATTGCCTAAGCCCGGACAGGGAGGTTCTTTTCCTTCTCCAGTACTTTCGACCTGCTGGCAGATTTTTGGTGTTCCCATTCGACCGCCCAATACAGAACCGCCAAAATCACAGAAATCGCCAATAATGCAATCATCTGCCGAATTCTCTTTTGTTCCAAAATATCCGCCTGCTCCACCACTTTTACTCGTTTCATCGCATTTTGGCACAGTTGTACCACCAACTTCCTCTCCGGGTGGAGCAGGATCAGGTGCTGACCCACCCCTAGCAGGGGCAAGACCATTAGGCTGTTCAATATTTTTTAACTGGGATTTGTCCAGGCAATCGGCGAAAGCATTCACTTTTTGAGCCTGGGCGGAGCATTCATCCGGTTCCAAGCCATCGGGGGCAGGCTCTCCTTTGGGAGGATTGACAAAATTCTTAGAATTTTTTTTATCCTCCTCTTTTCGAACTTGATCATTCTCATCAACCGATTTTTTAGGATCATCTTTAGTAATATGATTCTGTTCATGCTTTACCAAAGCTTGAAAAGTGTAAACTTTTCCGCCACCTTTTGGCGAAGGTGCGGTGGTTGGATCCTTGGGACTAGCTTTAATATTCTCTTTAAGAACGTACGCTGTTTTCGTGCTCTGACTAGAACAAGCTGCGGCGCTCGCTCCCAGTTTTCTTCCACAAATTTCGTCGATCTCTTTTCGTGTATCCACGACGCGCCATTTTTCCCCCACTGCTCCCGCACCAGCATTTTTCAGATATTGTTCTTCCTGTTTGGTTGGTTCCCTGCCGCATTTGGTGCCGTCAGAACCACACCCCTTATCTCCTCCGGGGAGCAAACAGGAGATATCAGTACATTGCGAACCACTTTGCGAAGCAGAAGGCATACACCAATTGTCAGGAAGCCCATCCAGATTCTGCACCTGTTCCAGTCCTCTGGGACCAAAGAAATGATCAAGACAGGCTTTTTCTGCTTGTAATCCATTGGAACTAACCTCTTTCACGTCCGATAAAATACAGGCATTCGGTTTATTTAACCCAAACTGTCCTGCTCCTCCTCCACCGGCTAAATCCTTGGCTAAATCGCTCGGGTTTGCTGTACAAGCTTCTGAGAACAACGAGGCAAACAGCATCGCTTTCTCGTATTCCTCCTTGAGGCCTTCTCCCGTGCCGGTGGCAGCTGTAGCTGTGGAAATAACTCCGCCCGTCAGAGAACTCCCTGCTCCCGTTAATGCAGGAACAATACTGCCGTATTTGGATGATTTTTCCTTCACTTTGGCGCATTTCTGTTTGACGTTGTCAATGATCATTTTTCCGCTGGCGCCTAAGGCATTCTGAAATTCATCTTTGACGTCAATGTGGAGCAGTGCAGTGCCATCGAGGGAGAAGATAGTGTTCATCATCATTGTATTATTTCGAATATCAACCCCGTGCGTACAGATAAACCCCTGATTCATCCAGTCGGTTAGACTACATCCCACACCATAATTGATTGGTCCCTCCCTCGGATCAACCGCAAACTTCCAGAAGTAATCCCAAACGCCGAAGCATTTGCTTTTCGTTTCGGAAGGATCGCAGAAGGCACTTCTTTGCACAATCCTTCCCGTTCTCACATCATACGTCACCATCCCGTGGCTGAGCTGAGGATAGTAGAATAAGCATTGCATTCCTACATCTCTATTCTGTTGTAAAGCTAGATATAGTTCCGATTTTCCGCTCCATAACGTAAGATCCATGATGAGAAGAGAAGGATTAAGGAGACCATTGAAAGCTTCACAGGATTTACGCTCAGTACTAAAATCCTTAGCTAATTTTACGGTACCTGCTGCTTTGGCAATGGAATCGGCAAGGGCTGTATCTATTTCTAGAAGGGTGGATAAATCAAAGGGATTGATCTCTCCCTGAAAAGAGATTATTTTATGTACAGCTTCATCATATTTTCCTGCGGTAAAACTGGTAAGGTAACTTTTTAACTCATTGCGAACATGAACCCCGCTGGCAAAACGAGGACGTAATAGTTTTGCCGTCGTAACATAGGTTTTGTCAGGGATAGGAGAAAGAGCTATATCCACTTCCGATGTTGGGGTCTTTGCTTTTATTACTGTTTTTACCTGGGCTGCTACTTTGTCCAAGAAAGGCCCCAAAGACAATAAGCCAATGACCAATAAAATGAAAATCAGCACTACAGAAATGATAATGTACTTAGAGGGGTTTACTACTCTTTTTTTCATTGAGAAATGCTAGAAGAACCACGCTGATATTTAAACATATCATTGGATATTTTATTACTCTAAAGTAAAATGAACAGAAAGTTTATAAAAAATTAATTGTTTTAGTACACGGCGCCTGCTGAACCCCTCGAGTTGAGCCGCAGCGAAACTCGGTGGATGAAAGCAGGAATCGAACGCAGTGTAAGGTAAAGTTCTTATTCTATGAAATAAAAAGAAAGAAACGAGCACGTGATGGTCGTGCCCGGTACTCACAGCTATAACCAGCGTGAGCTGACCGGTGTGGTGCGCCAAGAGCAGGAAACCAAGATATGTTCCAGAAACTTTTAAAATGTCCCGCTGCTCACCGGCAGTATGGCCATCTGGGAACCGCTCATCGGTGGAATAAACTCGCTGTTTATTTCCCTGCTCAACTCCAATAAGTACACCCGGAAAATTCTTACCACTCTGGGCGAGCCGTACCTGGCCGGCCATACCCTGCATGAAGGCCTGGAAGCGATCCGGCACAGTTACCAGCGGCGGCAACGTTACTCCACTTTTGACATTCTGGGCGAAGAAGCAAAGACAGCAACGGAAGCACAGATGTATATCCATATCTACAAACAGGCCATCCGGCGCCTCTACGAGCAGTTTAAAGATCAGTACGAAACAGCCGATCATCCTCATCAACGTCCGGCATCAGTCTCCGTCAAACCCTCCAGCATCTGCGTCGTTACCGAACGAAATCCGGTGTTGCAGGTGGACGAAAGCACTTCCCTGTCCAGCCAGCTGGAAAAGATTGTGACCTCTGCCTATAACAACAACATGGACGTGACGCTCGACATGGAAGACCATTGCTGGACCACTGCTTCCCTGGATGCCGCCCAGCAACTCTGGAGAAAGGGTGCAGAAAATCTGGGCATAGTTTTGCAATCCCGCCTCTATCGGACTGAACAGGATATTCAGCATTACCTTCTCGACAGCACCTATCCTTTCCACAAGGGAGAGCTGCGTGTCCGCATCTGTATTGGCGCCTATAATGAGCCCAAAGAAATTGCCATCAGAAATAAGCTGAAAATGAAGGCACGGTTAGTGCAGCAGGTGGAAACCTTGCTGCGGGCCGGCATTTATGTGGAAATTGCCACCCATGATCCGATGGTACTGAACTACATCCAGCACAAAATTATTTATGGCAACGGCATTCCTCCCCAGCGGTATGAATTCCAGTTCCTCCGCGGCGTCCGGTGGGGAGAAATAATGGGAAAACAGTTCCGCGAACTAGGCTGTGTCGTGCGGGATTACATGCCGGTGGAATTGACGCCGGGGGAGGGGTTGAATTATATGATACGGAGACTGAAAGCGAATCCTGGCTTAGTCTGGAATGGGGTGAAAAATGTGGGGATGAAGGTGAGGAAGCGATAATTCCACAGTTTACCCTAGTTTAATATTGAAGAGTAAAGCTGGTTTCAAACTCTACCTGATGTTGCTGCAGCAAGTCTTTAAGTTTCTCGAAATGTTTTGTCGGCACGGCCAAGAGGCTTTTACCTATTATTTTTCCGCCTAATTTTGCTAATACTCCCGTACCGCGTTTCCGGCCTTGCAGAGCATAGTATAATAATTTCTGCTTGGATAAAGGCAGGCTTTTTAAGGTGTAGGTGATGAGAGCAAGGGCCGAATAACCAAATCGTTCTGCCAAATAATCTTTTTTTAACAGCGAGTAGCCTTCGGCGAGAATAGCCTGTCGTGCCAGGAATCCCGGATTGAGAAAGTCGTCCAGATCAACAACTTTAACATCACCTCCCAGATTTTTCCGAAACTGCTGGGCGAGATATAATTTCTTACTGGCAATGATTTTCCCGGCCATGAGCACAGCAATATCAATATCTCTCGGCTTTGATTTTCCGCGAACTGCGGATCCATACACGACAACATCCCACACCCCCAGGAGAAGTTCAGAGTGAGAAGCCAACTTTTTGTGCAACGGTTCGAACATCATTTTCTAACACCACCGCAATTTCTTTGCTTATTTTAATTTGATAACTGTCCTGATAAACAGGGAAATCCTTGTCGAGAAGCTCATAGAGTTCAGGGTATTTTTCTTCTAAAATACGAAATCGTTCCGAGTGGCTTTTAGGAATTCTCCCTTTTGTTTTAAGCAGATGCCAATCTGCCAGTACCGCGAGCGCCTTGAAGAAGAGACTCACGGCGGCATTATATTTCTGCTTGGTGAGCGATTCCTCTCCTTGGGTGTAAAATTCGCGAATATTCTCCTCTAAAAGCTGTTCCTGCTCTTTCATTCTATTAATAACAATGTAGTTGTATTTAAGCTTTTCTGTTCTTTATAGTAACATATTATTATAAATTTAACTTGCTTGTTCTTGATAAGAACAGAGACGGTCCGGAAAATGGCAAAAATCCGGCAGTGTAGTGCAGGAAAATGGCAGGAATCCGGCAGTGGTGGGATTCCCAGTGAGCAGAATCACACTCCATAAATCCCTTCCAATGCTTTCTTGATGATCCCTTCACCATTGATCATCTTGTTCCGCAGGGTAAAGCTGGCCGTCGCTTTCTTGATCTGCCCCACCCGGTCGAGGATCTGCGCATAGATGCGAATCAGATCCCCTTCCACCATCTCGGCCTGCTCCAGCACGTCAAAGAAACTTTGCCCGTCCAGGATCGGCTTGATGAAAATGGTCATGCTGCTGAGGTGGTTAAATTTCTTTTCCCGGGACAGGTAAGGATGACGCTGCAGCAGGCTGCGTACGGTGCTGACTTCCCCATCACCCGGCTGCGGCTTGAATTTGGTTCTCTCCCGCTCTTCATACACTAAACAGGCTACTATCAGCAAAATCTGATACTCATTCAATGCGTCGGCAAAATCGGTGGCAAAGATTTCGCCAATGGTAATTTCATCGGCATAGATTTTGGACGAAAACAGCCCTTTCTCGGTCAGCCGGCCATCCTGCACATAACCATACCGTTTCAGGTTGCTCACAATGCTGTAATACCGCGCCAGCAGCACAATGGTCGGCATCTCTTTATACCTCTCGCCAAATTTCTGGTAGGAAAAGAAGCTGAGGCGCAACAGCCTCTCAATCTCGCGGGGAGGATGCAGGTTGATAAGATTCAGGACGGTATTCACTCCCAGGCGAAACTGCGAGCGGATCGGCTCAATGTCGCGGGAGGTAATCGCATGCACTTCCTCATACCTAAACGCCGGGCGGTAGAGCATTACCACCACATAGCCTTCAGTGTCAATTCCTCTCCTTCCGGCCCGGCCGGCAATCTGGAAGAACTCCTTGCTGTTCAGGTTGCGGAAGCCATACCCGTCAAATTTCCGCAGGCTGTCAAAACAGACAGTTTTAGCGGGCATGTTGATGCCGACGGCAAAGGTCTCGGTGACGTAAAGAACTTTGATCAAGCCTTGGGCAAACAACTCTTCCACCACTTCTTTGATGACGGGCAGCAGGCCGCCATGATGAAATGCGATGCCTTGAGGAAGCACCTCTTTCAGAACTCGCGTCGATTGCAGTTGATTGATGTCAGAGGGCGCAGTCTGTAAT
The DNA here is from genome assembly GCA_023265925.1 of archaeon. GTDB lineage: Archaea > Nanobdellota > Nanobdellia > Woesearchaeales > GW2011-AR9 > JAHFRS01. Next base: position 33,876 of record JAHFSD010000001.1, on the reverse strand, counting down.
TTAGAGTTAAGAAATTGCAGTAGCCGCGGATCTTTCGGGAACAAATTTAATTTCGCCAGCTCCCGGGCTTTTTCCTGCGTCTCCCGCCGGGAAAAGACGAAGTAAAAGCAGGGCAATTTGTCGGGAAACAAGTCTTTGATCAGTTCCAGGTGGCTGGGGGCGGGAATCTTTTCACGCTTTCCCTTGCGGTGCCGGCGAAAGTCCGGGGAGTGCACTATTCCTGACAACTTCTCGGGATTGGTCAGGCCGTATTCGTAATCGTAGAAAAATTGTCGCAGCGGCACGTTGCGTTTGCCGGCCATGACTGTCTTAACGGTATGCCGCTTGATGCTCTGGATCCAGTTGCTGAATTCTACGGCATTAGGGATAGTCGCCGACAGACATAAAAAACGAACTTTCTCGGAGCTGTAGATGATTGACTCTTCCCAGACATAGCCCCGTTCGCGGTCGTTGATGAAATGGATCTCATCGAAAATGACGTAGGCGACATTGTTTAAGTCGGGATCGTTGCTGACGGCCATGTTGCGGTAGATCTCCGTCGTCATGATCAGCACTTTGGCGTGAGGGTTAATCACCAGGTCGCCGGTCATCAGCCCGATGGTGTCTTCCCCGTACTCCTTGGCGAAATCGCGGTACTTCTGGTTGCTTAACGCTTTGATCGGCGCGGTGTAAATGATCCGCTGCGGGTCGTCTTTATGCTTTTCAATGATAAAATCCGCTATTAAAGTTTTTCCCGAGCCGGTGGGAGCCGAAACGACGACGCTATAATTGTTTTCAATCGCGGCGATGGCCTCTTCCTGGAAGGGGTCGAGGGTGAAGGTTTTGAATTGCATGGTGCCTTGTTATTTATCGTGGTTTATATATGTTCACTGTCGTTTATATACGTTCACATTAAACAGATACCACTTTCCTGATTTCTTCAACGTTATGTTGTAAAGGGATAGAAGCATTGTAGAAATCTTCGGCGGTTATGGAAGAAAATCCTTTCTTAATAGCCTCATCAGGGAGAAATTGCCTGACTTTTAATCTTATCCCTGCAGGTGTTTCTCCCCCATACCATAATAGTGAAAACAGGTCACAGATGTCCTTCACTTTCTTGTCTCGTTTATCCCTTTCACCAATGGAAAGAAGTTTTGTGGCTACGAGCAATTCCGGTTTGGGCATACAGATGGGTTCCTGAAGCGCTTCTACAACGGTTTGGAGATACGTGTACGAGGTCTTTGTTTCAAAGTCGTCATACATACTTACAGACTCTCCAGCAATCGCTCCGCTGCTTCTCCACAAACACCGCCTTCCTGTTTGAGGTCAAGAATGAGTTGAGGCAAGCATACCACGGTAAAACCATTTATTTTCCTTCTTTTATAAAAGACCTGCTCATCCTCCAGAAGAATCCGGAAATTCCCTTTTCCATACAGTCCTTTTTTCAACAGCACCATGTGCCATTTCTGCAGATCATTCTTGCGAATGTATACATCAGTTCTCGAGGGAAACAGAAAATGCTGAATCAGGTTATCCCCTTGGTAAGTGGTAAGGGCATAGTCGAGCCTGGTGCTTTTGAGGAATTCTAACGGTCTCTGAACCATATATTCCCGGTACTTGGGCTGATGATGAATGCTCAGCCAATAGTCAAACAGTTTTTTTTTATTCGCCACCTTGATCCCAGAAGCGAGTTTCTTTTGTTCCAGTAACTGGAGAAATTCATGAACCCAAGGAAAGCTGCAGCCTGCTAACTTGGCCAGGCGATATTTCGAAAGTGGTCTCTTTTCAGCCAGCAGTATCCGAAGAATCCGTTCCCGCTTTTCTCCTCTCATTTTCATATAGGTAAATGTGGTTGTATATAAATATTACCTATATATCGGCAACCCGGCTCTTATTTAAAGGAAAGCGAGAGGAAGGGGACTGCCGGCGGCCATGGAATTCTAAGAACCACTACAGAATGACGCAAAATTTATAAACAACTGGTCTTTTGATATGCTATGACGAACGTGCATTCAGAGCTGATTCAAACCTTGGCCCGTGGTTATCTAAGATCTGGAAGAGCTCTTCCTCTCCAACAAGTCCATGCTGGACTGCACTGGTTTGTACAGAACCCGGTACAGGAACGGGATGGGTGGAATTTGGATGATAGCATCATTGAAGTTTCCTTAACATATGAAGGGAGATGGGAAAGCCAACTCCCCTTTCCGGAACCGATTGAGGATTGGAATGAGTATAAACTGTTGCAGGAAGCATTTGTCAATCACGAATCAGGATTAAGAACTTCTTTTACTGGTGTTGGTCATTGGACTAGTTGGACTGCACCCAAAAATGAGTACAAGCGAAAGGGGCTAGGAGGCCATTGGGAAGCGGTAGGCCATCTTTTAATCGGGTCGTATGGGGGGAAAAAGTACCTTGTTCCATTTAGTGACCTGCCTTTGGGAATTCAAAACGAACGTAACCGATTGCGTGCACGAAAAGAGAAGATAGATGAAATCAAGCAGGCGATCAATAACAGTTTGGGGTATTTCCATAATCTCACGCCCGCAACATTGGAATTGGAAGACACCACGCGGCAACTTCAAAAAGAGCTAAGACAGTTAATAGAATGCACTCGCCTTGCCAAAGAAGTTACTCCCAGTACTTATCAGAAAGAGCTTAGACAATATCAGGGTCATCTGCTCGCCTATCTTGGCCTGCCCATTGATGCGCCAGAACCTCAAGGTGGAGCGCAGGGAATACCCAGTAATGATAAACTCACGTTGGTGCGATGGTTCCATCAATGAAAAATAAAAATGATTGAAGAACAGGATTATGCACAGAGAATTGGTATTTAGATTTGCCCAACATCTATTAATTTTCCCACGACTACTTTTTCTTTCTGGATCATTCGGCCCGCGAACATTACGCCCGGCCTGGTACCTTCACTACTTTTATATACCAGCCCTGGGGCGAAATGATTTCATGAACGTCGCCTGCATCTACGACTTTGACCTGACCTTGACCGAGGAATACCAGCAATTTCCTATCCTGCGCCAGTTTGCCAGGGAGATTGAGCAAAAGCACGGCATCACCAAAATTGATGATTATTTTGGTAAACTCTGTAGTGGCCAAGGCATCGATATCGGCGTGGGCGCCATGCAGCAGATCCTGATTGATTGCCGGGATATTTTTACTGATATCAGCAACGAATCGATGAGAACGGTCTATGCCCCACAAATCAGGTTAGCGCCGGGATTGCCGGACTGGTTCCCCCGCATCACCGCTTATGCAGAACAACAGGGATTGGATTTGGAACATCACGTCGTCAGTGCCGGATTTACGCCACTGATTCAAGGGACGATGATTGCACCGTACTTGGCCTCCCTTCGTTCCGGGACATTTTTGGAAGGAGCAAGAGACCTTGACCGCATTAAAACCATTGTTGACCCCAATAATAAGCGCGAAGAAATCATTAAAATCTGCAAGGGGAAAGATGTTCATGAAGATCTGCCGATTGATCAATATAAATTCATGTACGAGAACGTCATTGTCTTTGGCGATGGTAAATCGGATAAGCGAAAGTTTAATTTCGTTCGTGAACGGGGCGGACTGGCGATTGGCGTCTATGAGAAGGGAAATGAAGCCGATTTGGCTCGTGCGCAGCGGGATTTAGGTAGGAGAGTGCATCATCTGGTGCCGCGGGACTATTCTGCCAACTCGGCCATAGAATGGGTAGTACAGGGAGGATTGGAAGCAATAGCGAAGAGGACCTGCACGTTAGACTATCGGATGATTCAGGCCCTGCAGCTGCAGCATTTGCGGAATCAGGAGCAGATCGAGCTATATTCCCGGCACCTTCAGAATTGTGGTGACTGCCAGGAGCGCAGCCGGCCGACGCAGATTTGGGGGTAAAGTATTTATAGTCCAGGTATTCTCCCACTCTATGATCAAGATTTCCCATGGCGCCGAAGCAGTACTCTATGAGGACCGAGGCACCATCATCAAAGAACGATTGAGTAAAGCTTATCGTCTTCCTCATCTCGACGAGGCCTTGCGGAAATTCCGCACCAGAAGGGAAGCCAAAGTGCTGCAAAGACTGGAAGAGCTGAATTTCCCTGCTCCGCACCTGCGGGAATTTTCTGATAAACGGATGTCTCTCATCATGGACGTGGTGCCGGGAGAGAAATTGAAAAGCGTCTTACAGCAAGGGGATGACCATACCCAGCTGGCCGCAGCAATGGGGAACAATGTGGGAAAACTCCATCAGAACGATATCATCCACGGTGATCTGACCACGTCTAACATGATTCAGCACGCTGAGACGGGACAGCTGCATTTTCTTGACTTTGGCTTGTCCTCTTTTTCCGGGAAAGTGGAAGACAAGGCGGTAGATTTGTACTTGTTAGAGCGGGCTTTGGAGAGCGCACATCACCAGCATCCCGAGCTGTTTGAAAAGGTAGTGGAAGGATACAAAGAAGCATATTCCGATGCTGGGAAGGTTCTGGAGCGGTTACAGGAAGTAAGAAAAAGGGGAAGGAATAAAGGGAAGTGAGTTACCACTACATCTTTTCATTATTCCTATTTTATGTAGTACTAACTTATTTGGCATATTGATAATAAACTTCAAAGAACTTGCGGAACGTTTCTTTATAATGTTTCAGCGCAAATCTCATCAGCACGATCCAGGCCCCCTGATCAGCGGCTTCCAGCGCGTTCAGGTAACTATTCCGGGTTGTTTTCCGGATAATGATCGGAAAATACTTTTTTCTTAGCAGGATATAATTCAACAAAAATCGCCCTACCCGCCCATTGCCATCACAGAACGGGTGAATTTTTTCAAATTTAGCGTGAAACTTAAAAGCTAGTTCTAAGGGGTATGATCTTCCCTTCTGTTTTCGATACCACTTAACTAAATTGTCCATCTCTTTTTCCACCTCTTCTGGCTTACTGAGGAGCGTCATGGGCTTCCCCACCAGCATGATGGGAACTTTTCGAAACCCCAGCCGATCATCTATTTTATCCATCAGCAAGGCATGAATTTTAATGATAAAATCGGAATTTATTTCCTGCCTGGTTTTCTGGAGGTATAAGTACAAGTTATAGGAATTCTGGGCATCATAGATTTCCCGAAGATCCTGGCCGGAACTGATCCGCTTCTCAAAGACAATTTCGGCAACATTCTTAAGGGTTAGAGTATTCCCTTCCAGAGCATTACTTTCAAAGACATAATTGGCCACGAAGCGTTTGTTGAGATCCTCTCTGCTTTTAGGATGAAGATTCTTCATGATCTGTCGGTATTTAACATTCATCTCTTCTATCTTCTTTATTTCTTCTTCCGTGAGAGGAAAAGTGCTGGTTATCGTAGCCTGAATTTGCTGCATTCGCAACACGACCTCTTTCTGTAGAAATTCCTCTTGGTATTCGGCGGTTGCTTCCGCTACTTTCCATCTGGAGAAAGGCGGGGCCGGGCCTAGATAATGAGATACTTTTCTCACCGTAGCACCCAGACGTACTGATTTTTCCAAATACGCATATTTCTTTCCTTTGATGGTTTTGATGGTAACGGGTGACATGAGCCCTGGTTAGTACTACAAATATTTAAATCTTTTGTTTTTTGTAGTGATAACTAGCGTTGGCGGCAGGAAACGAAGCTGAACGAAGGGATGGTTTTAGGTGGGAGAGTACATCATCTCATTTCCCGAAATTATTCCCCCGAAACTGCTTTAGAATGGGTGGTGCAGAGTGGATTGGAGGCGATAGCGCGGAGAACGTGTACTTTTGACTATCGGATGATTCAAGCCCGGCAATTGCAGCAACCGTTTCTTCCATTACCATAACGGTATGCTGCAAATACCGATGCTGGGAAGGTTCTGGAGCGGTTACAGGAAGTACGCAGAAGGGGCCGGAATAAGGGGAAGTGACTATTTTTTTGCCAAGACGAGCATCCTATTGAATTTAGAAACATCTTGATGTAACCGGCAGGGAGCATAAAGCAGATCATTTTCTGTAATATCTAAAGCTTGCGCCACGTCGTGAAAATTGGCTTCACCGTTGTAAATTTGATGTATATATCCCATGGCTTCTTTTTTACCGATTTCCCCGGCGATTTGCTTACTGGTAACTCGTACCGCAGCGTTGACTCTTTCAGGTTCTATATAGTTGACACTTTCTGGCTTGATTACTGCCAATTGCATAAATCCACCAACACCGTCGTTGGCCGTGGCTGCAGCACAGGCGAGGACGGTGAGATAAAAGTTGTATTCCGGCGTGACTTTATCCCATTGTATTCCCGAAGTTTGTGTAGCGAGATATGCTCCGGCCAAGTCTCCACCAGAACCATCAGCGGTGATATTTTGTAGATACACCTCGTGGAGAACTGCTCCTGTAATCGGTCGTAATACTAGTAAGAATTTTCTGATGTCCTTTTGTTGTTTGTCGTAGGCAACAATATGCAAAGTCCCGTTGTGTGGTGCTTTTTCAATCTGTTCTCTCATTTGGTCAGTAGCTGCGGCAAAATCCTTGTGAACAGCCTCTTCTCGTTTAGCCGGATCAGAGATTAAACTATATTTTGTTCTAATTTTTTCCTCAACTTCATCCAAATGCTTTTTGTACATTTCTTTTTCTTTTTTGAAAAGGTATTCTTTAAGATTGTGCAGCATATTTTCCAGTTCTCCTTCAGATGATTTACGCACAAACAACATCGCATCTCGTATATTATAAGAACTGCCATTTCCGATAAGAATCCCGTGGTAATTACTTCGCTGAAACAGTTCACTTTTTTCAGCATCATCCGTTGTCCTTTGCGTATGTTGATAGCTCACTTCGCTATCCACCGCAACCATATTTTGGACAATAACATTAAGGGTCATAACCCGCTCATAAGCCCGGCTCCTTTATAAATCTTTCCTTCAGTACTTCCACTTAGTAGCAACCGTCCCCGGCCCTCGTCTCCCCACGATCGGCCCTTCGTCATAAATTAATCCCGCTGCGCTCATGTTCTCCCGGACCATCCGGGCACAGGAATAAGTGGCTAAAACCGCCGTACTCTTCATCACCCGGGCCATTTCCTGAAACAGATTTATGGACCACATTGCCGGCGCAGTTTTGGGGGAAAAAGGATCAAAAAAGATGGCGTCAAAATGCTCATCCAGCAATTTCTTGACAGTCTCCCGGGCATCACCTAGAATAACCTGAACATGCACCGTTCTCTCGTAGAACTCCAATCTTCCAGGATGAAGTCGTTGATAGTGTTTGTAAAACAGGATTGGTGGAGAAACTTCCTGAATTTTCTCTAAAATAGCGGCATCATTCTCCAATCCCACCACTTCAATTTCACACCGCTGATTTTCCTGTAACGCCACTGAAATTGCCATCGCTGAATTATATCCCAACCCAAAACAAACGTCCAGAATTTTAATCCTTCCGGTTTTTGCTAACTCTTTAATATTGCAAGGGAGCGCATATTTCTTCAGCGCTTCCTCGACTGCCCCGGTCTGCGAATGGTAACTCTCGCCCACTTCCTCATTGAGAAAGGTTTCCGTGTTATCAGCGGTAAGGATTTTTTTCATGATCTTATTTTTGTTCATAGTCCTTTCTGTTCAATCGTCCCTTCCAAAAACCTGCGAATTCCCCCTACCTGGCGTGGATTCAATGAGAGATGCTCACTAGCACCTTTTCCCGTTCGCTTCACGGTGATGATGATCCATTCGGCGTTCATCAACTCTTTTATCGCTTTCTCAACTTCTCGTCTGCCTGACGGCGTCATTCGATAATGCTCTGGCACCCCCTTTACCACAAAATCTAACGGGGTATGCTTCCCACCCCACATATTTTTGTTGACTAATTTCTGGAGAATAAGTCTCTTGAGCACATCAGTCTCTTCCATCCTCGAACAAACTAGGCCCGCTCTTAATAATCTTCCCTTCCTTAATTATACATTGATGTATAAAACAAAAGGTTTAAATAGTGGTGTGTTCTTCGAGTTGGAATGGATGAACAATCCTTATTTTTGGAACATCTCGGGGACAGTCCGCGAATGAGAGTGTTACAGTATTTAATTGAAGGTCGGGACTTTGATTATACCCTTACTGATTTGCTTAACGCTGGCGTAAGTTGGGGGACGCTGAATCAGCTCCTTCCCACACTTCTGGAATTAGGGATTGTGTTCAAGACAAGAAAAATTGGTCGGGCAACGCTCTATAAAATCAACCGGCAGAATGAAACTGCCCGGCAACTTATGATACTGTACGACCAGTTGCTGTTAACAAAACTTGGTGAACTGCAACAACCATTAGAGATTCTTTCGCAATAAGGAGGATTAACACCAATCGCTTACGTAGTACAAAATAAACCTTACATAATTTTAACTGCCCTTCCCTTCCTCACCATCAATTCGGCGACTTCCGGAAACATTTCAATCTCCTCGCCTTCCTCATACGGCCCATAGGCTTTCAGGTCTTTCCAGACGAATTGCGGCAGCGGATGGATGATTTTGATTTTGGTCCGATCGGAGGATGAAGCAACTACTGCTGCAGTGGCGGAAGCCAGGTGATGCTGCCCAGACTGCTGTAATTGGACTGCCGGCAATTCCTTTTTTATCTCTACTTCCAGTTTCTTCTGATCCGGCAGATTGGGCAACTCCCCCAGGAACATCGCCTGCAATATCCCCCGCCGGAAATCGTCCAGGGTTTTCAGGACGCGGTTATAAAATTCCCGCTCTAACGAGAGCATGGCGCTGGTGTCAATGATCTCTGACCCGGTCCGGCTTTTGTTCAGGGCGATGTCCAGGATCTTCTTCTCCCGCCGGTCATAAAATTCTTTCAGGATGCGTTTGATGCTGCGCAATTCATATTCGAGCTTGTCCCGTTCGCCGGCAGCAAACAACTCATTGGACTTCTGTTTGCTTTCCAGCAAGGCCTGCTTTTCCCGGAGATAGAGCACGGCATCAAGGAAGAAAGTGCCGTCCAGCTTCTGCAGGTCCTCCCGCTTTTTCTCGTTGCGCAGCAGGTCATACAAAGTTTCTAACGTGATTTTGATGTCAGCCATGGCTACCATTGGCATTAAAGGTTGGGGAGTTTTAAAAGTTATTGCTGGTGGAGTGGGTAGATGCCCGAATCTCTATATCAGCCCATAAGTTTTATAAAGTGCCATTTCAAAAAAAGTTTGATGGCCACCCTCACCTTCGAAACCCTGACTTTCCGCCCTAATGGAACGGCAGTAGGGGTTGATTTATTGCAGGGGTTTACTACCTCCATCCCCCAAGAAGAACTGGAACAGATCGGAAAATTTGACTTTCCTACTGCCCACACGATTACCTTTCCTTCCCTCCCGCAGGAAAAAGCAGAAACTAAATTTTCCTTTCTCCTGGAAAAATATTTTGATACCCTGAAAACTAAAATCACCGGGAATAAAGCAACCTACGTTCACAAAAATTCAGGCCTTCCGTTAATCGGCAACGTGGCTTTTGGCATCGTCTACCGTAATTCCTCAATTATCGAGATCAAGCCGGCCACGTCCTGCAATTTAGATTGCGTTTATTGCTCGATTTCCGAAGGGCTCTCTTCCACCAAGAATGATTTCATCGTGGAAAAGGATTATCTGGTGGAAGAGCTGAAAACATTAATTGACTTTGTCGCCGAACCGGTGGAAGTGCATATCGGCGTGCAGGGCGAGCCGTTTTTGTATACGGACATCGAGAACCTGTTTGCCGATCTGGAAGAGCTGCCAGCGGTGCATACGGTCTCTATTGATACCAATGGCACGCTGCTAAACCGGGAACGAATTGATCGCCTTTCCAGATTTAGTAAACTGCAGCTTAACCTTTCCTTGGATGCCATTGATGAAGGTACGGCCAAAATTATGGCGGGGACAAAAAGCTACAACGTTAATCACATCAAGGACGTGATTGCCTCGGCAGCGGCAAAAATGCCCCGGAGCCCAATTGTGGCGCCGGTTCTTACTTCAGGATACAATGAGCAGGAACTGGAAAAAATCATTCTGTTTATCAAATCATTACCCCGACAGCCAATTTTAGGAATCCAGAATTTTCTGCAGTATAAAACCGGAAGAACGCCCAGCCAAGAACTGCCCTGGAAGGATTTTTATGCCCTGCTGGAACAGCTGGAACAGAAACATGAGATCAAGCTGAAATTGGGGAAGAACGATTTTAACGTCAAAGAAACGAAGGAATTACCCCGGCCGTTTCGGGAAGGGGAGGTGGTCAGGGCAACAATAAAAAGTATTGACCGCTTTCCCCGGTCGGTGATTGCGGTCGCTCAGAACAGGACTATTTCCGTGCCAAATTGTGAATTTAGGAAGGATAAAAAGATTACAGTAAAAATTGTCCGGGATAAGCATAATGTGTTTGTGGGGAAGGTGGCGTGGCCATAATAATAATTACTAAATAGTTACTATTATAGAAAGATTTATAAATAACAGATAATCCACCCCAGAAAAACGATCCCCCCTCCAACCGATCGCCTCATCACTATAATCACCCTCAAACCTAAAAACAAACCTCAAAAATGATCCTGCCGATGACCCTCCCTCAAAATCAAATCACGGATTTGTATCTCTGGGTTCACCCGGACTTTGCTCCTGTAGACGAGCAGATTCTTCGTGAATGGGGCGAATTCATTGAGCTTCTTTCCTATGAGCAGCATACCGCGCTGGTGGAAACAGGAGCACGAGGAAAACGTCCTGAGATTACCGATTTAGAAAACTCTGCCGCCAAGCTGCTTGGCCAGCGCTACTACCAGTGGTCAGAGCGATTTGTCCGGGGGTCTGAAGGATCGCATCGAAGAGCGCTCGCTTTCATCTTCAATGTGGAAGAGAGAATTTTTCCTTTTTCTCATCAGGAAGAGCCGAAGCTGTTTAAAAGCATTTACTGTTACGGACTTCAGCCAGGAGCCTGTGTGTATTGGCAGGCCTTTGATCATGGCTTAAGCAGTCTTGCAGACGATTCAGTAAGCCTAGGCTCCTCGGCATTGCGTTCACTGTCCTGGAAAAGTCTTCCCACGCGTCCAGAAAGCCTAGAGATCATCATCAGGAATGGGTTGCTCTTCCCGGCAGAAGCGGAAGAGTGGAAACGATACTTAAATCAACGAGATATAAATCCAAACCAAAGCCAACAGCTAAACCCACCAAACGTAGCTCCTTAACATGGTCTCCCACCAACAAAAACTTCGCTGTACCCAATACCTCGCCGAGCGGCTGGAAGATTCGGGCTTATATCAGATTCTCAGCCGGGACGAACGGCAGGTGAACCTCCGGGAAAAACCGGAAACGCGGGAACGGCTAGAACCGCGAGAACAGTCTGGAACGCAGCCTAGGACCATCCGAGTTCTCATCTCTAACTTTGAGACGATCGGCGTATTTGAGGTCACCTCCAGGGTGAACCGGCAAAGTGGCGTGTACGTCGCCCCGGTCTTATATAAAGACGGCAAAACTGCTTTCGTCAGGATGGTCGAGCGGAACAGTTCCTGGAGGACCGAGAAGAGTCTGAAACAATACACTCCTCAGGAAATCAATCGGATGCTGCATCTGCGGGGAATAGAAAAAGCAGTGATGGCTGAGTTTGGAGACGAGCTGATGTATTATCAGCCGGAAACGGAGCAGTTGGAGGAATCCCTGCGTACCTTTCATCTGGAACCGGTGGAACTCGATTACAGCCATATTGACCGTGATCATCCTTCCTATGGCTTTGTGAAGGACCGGGAATCGATTGACTACAAACTGCCGAAAGAAATAGGAGAGCTAATCGTCGGGCCGGCAAAATTCATTTATACTCCTAGACGTTTTATGGCCTGGATTGTTGCTGCCCAACGCCGGGAGCCTGCGGATAGGAATTGACGTTCTCTTCACTCCGCCAGGAGACAGAGAAGTTGGAAGCAAAAAAAAGAGTGAGTTTTAACCCACTACATTCACCTGAAACCGCTTCTTATCCATAGGCTCAATGAGAACTTCCTGTCCTTTCTGGAGATGCATAAATTCTACGATCAGTTTAGGTAGTTTTACATCTAAAGCATTTCCGGACGTTCCAATTCGTGTCTTTGCGGCTATTCCCCACAAACCTTTTTTCCTGGCCTTCTTCTCAATGATTTGGAAGGTATCACCTCCAAAAACAGTTTCAGCACAGTGATTACATACCAAGGCCGCGAACTTTCCGAGATTCTGGCCAAGGAGAACATAATCTACTTTCTTTTCCTGCATCGTTCCTTTACCGCATTCGTCGCACTGCTCCACGATTTTCATCATTTATTGATATAAACTGTTTTTATTTTGTATTTATCGCCTACTTTCTTCCAGGCGATGGAAAAGTACGTGTAGACACTCAGGTACCCCTCTGTTTGCTCAAAGCGGGATCCTCGCTCGATAGCAGTACAGACCTGTTGAGCAGTAAGACCTTCCACGACCATCTTATCTCCGGCATGTTTCGTAATCCATAATTGGTCTATGGTTACCAAGTGTAAACACCTACGAATAAGTACGAAAGAAGACGAACTTAATAAAAGTTTCGCTGCTGTGGGCTCTGCTTCACGTCTTCCCCACTCGCGTAATACTTTAGCTTTGTGAAGCTCTACCATCCTCAGGTCGAGCCTCCTCGGGCGCTACAGCAAGCAGACGGGGGGTTGTCCCATCCGGGGGTGTCTGCCCTCGATAAATACAACGAGAGGCGAGAAGATGGTAGAGCTTCACTTTAGGAAGCTAAAGTATTACCCACTCGCCAAATCTTTATATATCTCTCCACCTCCCCACGGGAAATGCCTGATTTTGAGCCTCTTCATCCGCTTGATCTGCAGCAGTGCCAGACCGTGGACGACCTTGTCCGCAGCATGAAGTACTGTTCTTTTGGCGCCCGAATGCTGGGGGAAGTGGCCGATACGCTTACCCAATGGATCCAGGACAGAAATGAGCCGCTGCTGATTTATGATGGAAAGAAGGATACGGCTTTAGGAAAATTGCTGTGGGAGATGGTGGAAAACAAGAAATGGTTTAAGCGCTTGCTTCTGCCGGAAATGTATGCTCAGGGCATGAGCAACGGGAATAACATCTTAGTCGTGGGCGATTTTTCTGAGCGCCATGAAAGCGGATTATATAAAGAACAAGATAAATCTATTTTCATTAACGAACAGGGCAAAGCCAAGCACGTGCAGGACGGTTACTTTCCCGATGCTATTTTTGCCGATCCACGATTTGTCCTGCCTGCACTGTATTACGCTTTAGAACAGCGGCTGGAGGGGAAGAGCACAACAGTAACCCAATTCATCCGGCAATTAGAGAAATACGACGGCGTTGCCCAGGAAGTCTATCGGGGAGCACAGACGCTGGAGGCCATGGCCAATGACCCTGACTGCACTGTCTTCCTGACCCTCAGTGGTGCAATGACCGTGGCAAAGATGGGCTTAATCATCGGCGATTTGATTGATGACGGCGTGGTTCAATCCATCACTAGCACCGGCGCCTTGATGGCTCACGGGTTAGTGGAAAGTGTTGGGTTAAAGCATTATAAATACGATCCAGTCCATGATGATGCCGTGTTGGCAGCACAGAAACTTAATCGGGTGAGTGATACGCTGGAGCCCGAAACGAATTTGGATAAAGTGGAAGAAGTCGTCGAGCTGGTTGCTGATTCGTTCAGCGGTGACGAGCTGATCAGTCCGCGAATCTTTCATTACCATCTTGGAAAATACCTGGCCGAGCACTACCCACAGGAACGGGGCATTCTGAAGTCTGCCTATGAGAAAAAGATTCCCGTCTTGGTGCCCGCGTTTGTTGACTCAGAGATTGGAAATGATATCTATCTCATCAACCAGAAAAGAATCAGGGAATTGAAGAAACGCATCGTGATGGATCTGGAACAGGATACTGAGGAATTAATCAGGCTGGTAACGAAAGCAAAGAGAATAGGTATCTTAACCATTGGTGGCGGCGTTCCCCGGAATTACACGCAGAATGTCTGCCCGTTAGTTGAATTAATCAATCTCCGGCTGGGATTGGACTTACCGGAACATAAATTTGCCTACGGTGTTCGAATTTGCCCCGATAAGATGTGGTATGGCCACCTCTCGGGCAGCACTTATTCGGAAGGGATGAGTTGGCGAAAGATGCATCCACAAATGCAGTTTGCCGAGATTCATGCTGATGCGACCCTCGTGCTTCCTTTTTTAGTGAAAATGGTAGAGGAGAGAACACATCGATGATCTATCTCTTCCACTACCACAATCCTTTAAAAACAATCCTGCTCTTGTTCTGGTATGCCGCCGGAAATCTCGGTCATCATCCCTGCCTATAATGAAGAGAGGTATATTGAAAAAACCCTGCAATCCGTTTATGCCCAGGCTTTCCAGGATTATGAAGTTATCGTCGTTGCCAACGGTTGTACAGATGAAACGGAAGAAATCCTGAAACAGCAGGCCGACCACAACGTTCGTTACCTTTCCCTTCCCAAAGCTAATGTCAGCGTGGCCCGCAATGCCGGCGCCATCAATGCCCAAGCCAACCTGCTGCTGTTTCTGGATGCCGACACGCAACTGGCTCCCGACAGCCTGCACGCCATCCACAGCCAGTTCCGGAATGGGTTAGCGGTGGCGACGACCAAAGCGAGTCCGGACAGGCCCGGATGGAAATTCCAATTGGCCTTAACGCTGAAGAATATCTACAACACGTTAAAATTGTATCAGGGCTGCAGCGGGGCTTTGATCTGCCACAAAGACGATTTCCAGAAAGTCGGAGGCTATCATCCGGAACTGATGGTTAAAGAGCATCGCAAACTGATCCTGAAATTGAAAGAATTGGGCGGCTACGCCTGCCTGAACACGTCCGTTACTACCAGCATGCGCCGCTACCAGCAGTGGGGACTGATGAAATTATTGTGGTTCTGGACGAAGCAGTGGGTGAATGATAAGATGGGTGAGTTGAAAGGGAAAGAGTATGAGATGGTGAGGTAGGGTTATGGGGGGTTAAACATAAAGTAAAGCGAAGTAAGATCACTGTTTCTGAATAATACCCCGTTCCCACATCAGCTCCAGATAATCCTTTTTTATAGTGTTGGTAATGCCAAGTTCAGTAAGAAAGGCAAAGATCTCTTCTTTCATCTGACTAAAATTGGTTTCTTCCGCCATCACTTCCACTTCAATAAACGTGCCAAGACGAGTTACAGAATCCAGATGAATTTTCAACTCTTTGTAACTATAGGTCTCGCAATGCTTCTCAATCTCCCCCACAATCTTAAAATTCATCCAGCTAAAAATATCTTTGAGTTGATGCCCATCCTCAATCTTTAAGGAATATTCTCTCCGGCTTTTAGTTTCCGTATCGAGCCGGGGGCTTTTATAATCAAGTTTCCAGTTCCCGTTGGAATTACGGATTCGCAACACCTGATCTGTTTTAGAAAAGTCTGCTTGAGGCGGATCCAACAGAATATCGTGCTGGTATTTTGTTTCCTGAAACTGGGCACCTTGACGGAGAATTTTTTCTTTGATGAGTAAAATATTAGTTATTTCTGCTTTGACTTCAACTTCTATCTCTGCTTTGCCCATGGAGGAATTAATGAGAGAACCTATTTAAATTTGTAGGTAGCAGAATAGATAGAAGACTGGGAATAACCCTACTTTGTAGGTATGGTAAACTGCGTAGCATATAGCACACTTCCTCGACTTTTGCGTTTTAGATCTGATTAGGCAAAAGCCTCGTAATCTACACTTTTGCGGCGATTGATTCTCTCAGAAACGCAAAAGTGTAGACTTTGATACGCAGTTTACCAGATTAGAACTGCGCACAAATAAGATATAAGTTGCGCAGTTCTCCATATTTTCTGAGAATTTTCATCAAAAAAGAGGCTGCCCAAAGGAAGTAGGCGTTAGCTCTCTCCTACATTATTAAAACAGCAGATTCCCTACCGTACATTCTATTTTCCCCACAGGATCAAATTGGCTTGGACGGCAGGACAAAAGAGTTCTACTGAAACGATCTCGCGATTGCAGCCGTCTTTTTTATTGGTAAAGTTTATAAAGTATAGCGACGAAACTAAACAATTGAGCAATTAACATTTAATCTTCATTGCTATATTCGAAGGGACTTGTTCAACTTTTAAGTTCCTTCGTTATAGTTCGATCAAGAAGGAAAGAGTAAACATAAAGTGGGTGAATACAATGAAATGGTATGAAGCTGTAGGTTGGGTGGTCGTTATCGCGGCTTTTGTATTATTGATTTTAAAGATTCTTAAAGTGGTCTAAGATGAACAAAACATTAAAAGTGTTTGTCTATTTATCAAGTATAGCCTGGTTAGTTTATACTTTAACAACATTGCCCAATACGGTAGAAGCTCTCACCAACGGGATTATTACCGCCATTGTCTCATTAATAAACATGATAATTAATGATTTAAATAAATAGGTTTTTGGGGAGACCGGGGATTATTGGAAAGTTCCTCACCAGCTTAAGATTTCACCAAGCATGATCCTGACCATCTCCGGCACGCCCGGCAGTGGGAAAAGCACGGTTGCCAAGAGCCTGGTGGAACGGCTGCAGGCCGAACGGATTTATGTCGGTGGCATCCGGCGGGAATTGGCTAAAGAAAAAGGAATGACTCTGGAAGAGTTGAATGAGTATGCCCAAACGCACCCGGAGACGGATGTCGATGTTGATCAGAAAGCAGCAGCGTCTGCCCGCCAGTTACATCAGCAGGGAAAAACTGTTATTGTGGAAGGCCGGACACAATATCATTTCCTTCCGGAGTCCATCAAGATTTATATCAAGTGTGATTTTGACGAAGGCGCGAGGCGCATCTGGAAGGATCTGCAAAACGCCGTCGCGCGGGCTGAACGCAATGAAGGGAACATCAATTCTTTAGAGGATGCCCGGCGAGACATTCGGCGCCGGCAACAGAATG
Organism: archaeon; assembly: GCA_023265925.1. Classification (GTDB taxonomy): domain Archaea; phylum Nanobdellota; class Nanobdellia; order Woesearchaeales; family GW2011-AR9; genus JAHFRS01. The sequence goes on along the minus strand of JAHFSD010000001.1, from coordinate 17,027 downwards.
ACACCGAGCGGTATCAGAAATATTATAGCATCGATCCCTATGACGAGTCGCAGTATGACCTGGTGGTGGATACGACCAAAATTATGGCGGAAGAGGCGGCACAGAGAATTCTCGATTTTGTGAAAACAGCAGAGAAGAAAAGCTTATAAAGAATTATCTGGAATGCTCAGAAAATGCCCAACCACATTCAGCATCACGACTTCATCGAACTCGATTACACTGGCAGACTGGCTGATGGCCCGTTGTTTGACACCACCAGTGAAAAAGTGGCAAAGCAGCATAACCTGCCTACCGCTAACAAGAAATTCGGTTCCGTGGTCATCTGCGTCGGAGAACAGCAGATTCTTCCCGGGCTGGATGCGCAGCTGGTGGGAAAAGAAGTGGGAAAAGAATACACCATCAAACTTCTACCGGAACAGGCTTTTGGCAAAAGAGATATCAAAAAAATGAAAATTATCCCGATGGGCACCTTCCGCGAGCATCAGACGGAGCCCCAGCCGGGATTGCAGATTGACGTGGATGGCGAGATGGGAACCGTCGCGAGAGTCTCCGGCGGGAGAGTGATGGTCAATTTCAACCATCCTCTGGCCGGAAAAGAGGTGGTGTATGAAATCAGAATTCTCCGCCAGGTGACCGACCAGAAAGAGCAGATCACTGCCTTCCTGAACATGGGCCTGCGAATTCCTGAGGATAAGATAAATGTGGAAATTGCGGAAGGAAAAGCGACCATTCAGTTGCCATTTCAGTTGCCGGCTCCTTTTACGGAAGAATTGGGGAAGAAACTGGCGGAATTGACGGGGTTGAAGGGCGTGGAATGGGGAAAAGTAAGTTCATAATGTATCTTACCTTTTCATCATAATAATCTTTATAAACTGAATGGCGTTCTGTGCTACAGAAAAAAAAGGTGCTTTATGGATTATCCTGCTTTTCGGACACAATATCCTTCCACTGCCAGCCCGCCTAAAGTGCAAACGGAAGTTCTTACCCATAAAGAGCTGACCCGGCGCAGTAATCTGGAGATTGACGCCGAACTGGAAAAACTGTTAGCCAGCCAGAAAACCAGGATTCGCGTCATTGGCTGTGGTGGTGCCGGTAATAATACCATCAACCGCATCTCGGAAGTGGGGATTAAAGGCATTGAGACCGTCGCCGTGAATACCGATGCGCAGGATCTGCTTTATACCAGTTCTGACCGAAAAGTTCTGATCGGCCGGGAACTGACGCACGGATTAGGAGCCGGCGCTAATCCCAAGATTGGGGAAGAAGCAGCCAAAGAAAGCGAGCCGGAACTGAAAAAAGCACTGGAAGGGGCGGACATGGTTTTCATTACCTGTGGCCTGGGTGGCGGGACGGGGACAGGAAGCGCTCCCTATCTTGCCAATATGGCCAAGCGGATGGGTGTGCTGAGCGTCGCCATTGTAACCATGCCGTTCATGATGGAAGGCTCGCACCGCCAGGAAAATGCGATGATCGGGCTGGAAAAATTAGAACAGAGCATTAACACGCTGATTCTTATTCCCAATGAAAAGCTGCTGGAATTGGCTCCCCACCTGCCATTACAGACCGCCTTCAAAGTCGCTGATGAGATTTTAACCAATGCTGTCAAGGGAATCGCTGAACTGGTGACCAAAGCTGGATTAGTCAACCTTGATTTTGCCGATGTTAAAGCGATCATGGCTGAAGGAGGGGTAGCCCTGATAGGCATGGGCGAATCCGATGCGGAAAACCGGGCTGATGATTCGGTGCAGAAAGCGCTGGATAATCCGCTGATTGACGTGGATGTAAGCAATGCGACCGGAGCGTTGATCAACATTTCCGGCGGGGAAAGCCTGACGCTGGATGAATCAAGAAAGATTGTGGAAACCGTGGCTGAGCGGCTGGATAAGAAAGCGAAGATCATCTGGGGCGCGCAGATTTACAAGGATTTAGACAAAACGATCAGAACGATGCTGATCATTACGGGAGTGAAATCCGAGCAGATCTTTGGCGAAGGCAACAAATTCTTCCTGAAGCGGAAGAGTGCGATGGAAGAGGAGTTAGGGATTGAATATATGCAAGTTAAGAGTAGGTAGGTGCAGGTAAAGAGCAGGTAGGGATGTCCTGCTGGTGCCGGAAGGGCAAGAAATCAGTTCTAATTTGCAGAAAAGGCCACAAACCTTTATAAATCGCCAGCCGGTTTTCCCGTCCCATGGAAGAGCAGCAGCCCACCACGGAAGAAGTCCGGCCGCCGGGTAAAGTAAAAAGGTTTATAAAAGAAACCATCAGGGTATTAAGGGTAACCAAGAAGCCCAATCGAGAGGAGTTCATCACTACGCTCAAGGTGACGAGCATTGGGGCCGCCATCATTGGCGCCATTGGCTTTGTCCTCTTCCTGCTGAAACAACTGTTATTCCGCTGACCATGACGGCAGAAACAACGAAAGAACCATCAGGACCAAAGATTTTTGGCGTGCGCACCGCTGCCAACCGGGAGGATCAGGTCGTTGATTACTTAGTCAGCAAGTTGCGCCGGGGCGTGAAGGTTGATTTCTTCAGCGTGATTCGCCCGCATGGGATGCGCGGCTACATCTTTGTGGAAGTGGGGAACAAGGAAGACGCCGAATCCGTCCTGCAGGGCGTGCCCTATGCCCGCGGCATTCTGGAGCGGGAAATTCCCTACAAGGAAATTGAGCACATGCTGGAGCAGGTTAAAGTGGAGATGAACATCCACAAGAGTGACATCGTCGAGATCATTTCCGGCCCGTTCAAGAGGGAGAATGCCAAAGTTGTCCGCATCAATCGCACTAAAGAAGAAATCGTCGTTGAGTTGTTAGAAGCTGCTGTTCCCATCCCCATTACCGTTAAGATGGATGCAGTGAAAGTTATCAGGCGGGAAGGTGCGGAAGAGGAAGGGGAAAAATAAAGGTAGAGAAGATTCTCGCTCGTTTCCACAGGGAAAAGCTCTTGTTAACTGAATGATCCTGGATGGATTTTCTCGTTTCGTTTGCTTTATTCCTATCTTGATTAAACTACCTTGATCATAAGGACACGCGAACACCAACGAGTGGTAGGCAATAATGAATTTTTCTGGCCTTCCACCAAAATAACCCTTTCGATATTCTCTCCCTAAATGATCTGAGAACCGTAAATTATTTAAAGAGAATGGCCTAAGAAATAGCGATGACCAGTGAGTCCCAGTATATAGATACTGTTGATCAGGGCTTAGCCAGAATTTTCCCCCTCTCTAAGACCACAGTAGATTGTGACACCCCTGCCCTCCTGCCGATCGAGAATACTTCAAAATATTTTGGATTTCTTCTATCGGCCAACTATGTGAATGGCAAATCGGCATTATATCTTGGTGGAGTTGAATATTTCCGGACGGGCAAATCACTGTTGTACGAATTTTCACTTCGACCATCCTTACGACCGATCCGATTCTCATTGAACTCCACAGAAATAGTTCGTCGAGATGATTTCATTGTTGTTACCTCGGGAGTATCAAGTCAATTCATTCTACCCCTGCCCTCCCGGGAACCGTACGCGCTCTGTGAAATCTCTTCAGAAGAATACGAGCAGTTGCAGGAAGAATTGAGTTCTGACACGAGAACTTCCTTGAAGAATGGTTTAGACTTGGTCGTAAGCATCTTAGCCGCGCGAGCGGGATTTGAAAAGAGGAGAAGAATAGCTGGATTTAACCGTTCGATGTTGTCGACGAAAGAGGGATATGCTGATCGGGAACAGGAATGGTGCCGTTTACAACCACACCATCCCTAAGTTTCAGGGTTAAGTTTAAAAATCTGATGCAATTCTTCGTGTTCATACGGCTGTGGTCTAGTGGCATGATCCGAGCTTCCCACGCACCTTTTTAAGAAAAAGTTGCATCAAAAAGACTGTCTGTCTTTGCGGAGAAAGCTTGTGATCCGGGTTCGATAGCAAGTTACACTATGCAAGTCGTGCTCAAGTGGGGTACTCCTCACTCCGTTCAGAGACCCCACGATACTATCAAAATAGTGTAACTGATCAGAAAATCCCGGCAGCCGTATACTTTTTGCAGAGAGGAAGGTTTTTAAGCATAGAGAAAAACCTTGCCTCTATCATGAAACACGCTCAAAAAAATGTGCTGATGGTGGCGGGAGTGATTAGTTCATTAGTAGGCATTGTTGCGGCAATACCTTCCTTTGCTGCGGGGAATTACGGGCTGGCCATCGCGGGAACCGGATTTCTGGTCTTGGGAATAATTCTTATAGCCATTGGACTCGGTGATTAAAGATGGATGCACAGCGCAGGAAGAATATTCTGGATTTAACCTATCAAAAGCATCTCCAAATTGCTACTGCTTCGGTGATTGTCTTTTTTACCATTGTTGTCGGTTTAACAGTAGCATTTGTTACCAACCAGCTTCAGTGGTCAAACAGTACCCATCTTTTCAGTGTTCTGGCAATATTGGCACTATTCGGGGTTAGCTGCCTCTTCATCGTCTCACGTTCCTCACGCCACATGAAAAAGATCATCGAGGCCATTGAGCAGTTATCGTAAATTACGGCAATGGGCAATGAGTAGAAATTCATGGCGTAACTGTTGAGAAAATAATCTGTAAAAAAAGAGAGGTAAACAATGTCCTGGTGGAGCGCAATCTGGACCGGCATCGCCTTTTTCTTCAGCCTGTTAGCCACCTGGCTGGGCATTTTTGCCGCCCCGTTCCGGGAGCCGCAGATGTTATGGATCATCATTCCTATCTACCTCAGCTGGATTTTCACTGACTTCTTCCAGGAGCGCAAGGGAACGTCGATTGGCAATGCCATCGCCAACGGGGTAGTCGTCTTCTGGGTCAGCATCGATTGGACCCGGACAGTCATTTCCAGCATGGGGCAGTTTAGCTGGGCCTTGGTCGTACAGTTTGTGATCATCGGCTTAGTTTTCATGTACGGCCTGATGATCCTGATTGAAGGATTGCGCGGGCATGACATTGTCACTAAGCTGGGAAGGGTGCGGGAGACAACCTATGTAATGCTGATGTTCACGCCGGTCATCTATGGCGAGCTGGCGCTGAGCTGGCAGAATGTGCTGGCGATACTGCTGTTCTTTCCACTGTTTTACTATCTGATGGAATTTGTCAATAGGCGCATCCTGCCGCAGTGGAAGGTAGTGATGCAGGTCGAGAAAGGCGACGAGGAAATTGCCCGCCGACAGAAATTGTTTGGGGAATAGCTTTTTAAACCCCCACTTCTTTCTCCTAGAATGAGGTGATTAATCATGGGATGCCATCTGTGTAGCCGCTGTCACGGAATCTATAAGATCGTGTTCGGCGCGTTATTATTGGTGAATGCCTATCTCTGGCCGGAATGGCTGGGGATTGACGGCTGGGTTTCCTGGCTGGCGGTGCTGCTGGTGCTGGGTGGATTAGTGAAATTGTTGGTGCCCAATAAATGCCCGAATTGTGCGGCGCTGCAAGGAACATCAGCAAAGAAGAAGTAAAATCTCTTTTTTTTAATTTTTTTTGACCATTTTTCCTCACCAGTATTCTTCTCCTCCAGGATCATTACGCCCGCGACGGCTCTCCAGTACGGGAAGGGGTACATTCCTTTATAGTGGAACACTCAGTGCCGCCCGGTGCACCACTTCACTCAAGGCCGGATGGACATGTACAGCACTCCTCAGAATTTCCAATGCTTTTCTTCTATTTGCCTTCATTGCCACCACCACTTCATGCGATAAAATCGAGGCTTCCGGTCCCAGGAGGTGGCAGCCGAGAATTTCCTTGCTTCTTTTATCGACAATAAGTTTCACAAAGCCATCTTTCTCTTCCATCGCGGCGCCCATCCCGGTGTGCTGGTAATAATATTTCCCCACCACATACTTTTTCTTCTGCCTGATAACCTCCTGCTCGGTCAAGCCCACGCCGGCGATTTGCGGGTTAGTAAAGATCGCATGAGGCATCGGATAATAATCAACCGGCTTTTTCCTGTCCAGGATATTATTTAGCACATATTCCGCTTCCAGATTGGCGGAATGCTTAAACAGGTAAACGCCAGCCAGATCGCCCAGTGCCCAGATGTTCTTAGCAGAAGTTTCCAGATATTTATTGACAACTACAAAGCCATTTTTATTTGTTTTCACACCAGTTTTTTCCAGATTCAGCGTATCACTGTTAGGGCGGATTCCCGTCACGACTAACAATTTTTCTGCCGTAACTTTCCGCACAGAATTATTGGCAGTAACCTGAACAGTGATGCTGTCTTTATTTCCTTCCACCTTCGTAGCCGAGGCATTTAACAGCACCGTATATTTCTTCTTCCACAACGAGGTGAATAATTTTGAGATATCCCGATCTTCCCGGGGAATCAGCAAGGGGCCGCGCTGGATAATGGTAGTCTTACACCCTAGCGCCGCATAGAAATAACCCAGCTCCGCGGCAATATATCCCCCACCCAGAATGATCATGCTTTTTGGTAATCTGGTCAGGCGCAAGGCTTCCTTGCTGGTGAGATAAGGTACTTTATCCAATCCTTCAATGGGTGGAATAGATGGACGGGCACCGGCAGCCAGAAGGATTTTCCTTCCCTGCAGTGTTTCTCCATTGACCTGCACCATTCGTGGGCCGATAAATTTTGCCCGGCCTTTGAACAAAACTGGATTTTTTCCTTGCCGTAAGGATTGCTCAATGGAACGGGCATCAGCATCAACAGTTTTACTGGCTCGTTCGGTCACTTGTTTAAAATCAACTTTTGTAAGCGAGGCAGCAAGGCCAAACTTTCCGGCCTGCTGAATCAGGTCGGCAACTTCTGCTGAATAAATGATCATCTTGCTGGGAATGCAGCCGCGATTGAGGCAGGTTCCTCCCAAAGGCCCTTCCTCGATGATAGCAGTCTTAAGGCCTTGCTCCGCTGCGCCGACGGCTACATCTAATCCCGAACCGGCACCGATAACTATTAGGTCAAAAGATTTCATGGAACCTCTTTTTATCGGAGAAAAGAATGGGAATTATTTAAAGCAATCGGTTAAAAACATCTACCACTCTTCACTCCGTTTAATGTATTTCCTCAACAACCTTCCTAGCGACAGTAATTCCTGCTGTTCCGCTGCCGAGAGAGCAGGCACTACTTTCTTAGTAACATACTCCTGCGTTTCCGGTTTCATCCGGGCCGGTTTTTCGTCCGTGATAGCCTGTGTCGAATAATGGTCCCAATAGCGATAGACATATTCACAGCCCTGAACTGATTTCAGCGATGAAACGGCCAGCAGGTTCTCGAGCGCATCCGTCAGGCGCGGCTGCAGGCGGTGCACTGCGAGCGTTTCTTTGAGCTGCTCCCACAGGTAGCCCAGCGCCTTTTCCCGGTAAGACGGCTCAAACCGCGGCTCGCTCTCCGTGACGTATTCTACTACAGTGTCACAGAGCTGTTGGTAGAGCACTTGAGGCTGGCTGGTAAAGCGCCGATCGCCCGGTGCGAGAGAGAAGTATAACAGGGCATCAAGAAAGTCGTAGGAATCTAAGGTTGTAGGATTATAATGAACGGAGCGCATGGAATTCTAAGAACCAGCTGATTTTAAAAGGATTGTGGTAAGAGATTAAAGATTGCGCTGAGAAAGTATTGCTTAACACTCGTAGGTGTCCGCGAGAAAAGTCACTAATTCAATCATGGCCTTCGTCAACCTCGTCTATGATTTGCTGTGTTGGGTGATTTGCGATTGACGAAATTGCCAAAAAGATAAGGTTCAATATCAGAGTAAATGCCCCATTGGAGAAATGGAAACTCCCCCTACCATTCGCTAAAAGTCCTAACAGGAAGGAATTATTCAATTAATTTTAGAGAAATATCGGCAACTTTAGTCTCATCAATCACACTTATTGACCCTCCTACAGTTCTGTCATCGTATACCCCATCTGGTCTGGCGACAATATTGTGCTTTAAGTAAGTTAATCCGGCCCTATCAAGAATTTTATAAACTTTATCTGCAGAGATTCTTCCATGCTTGCCTCTCATTCCTTCTTTAAAATTCATAGCTAGATTATTAACAACAAGATCACCTGCTCCTGTTTTTTCTTTAACTAATAGATATACTCTCTCCGCTAAATTTCCTTTTAGGGGGGTGTCATACAGGGCATTAAGTTCTTGAATTCTTCTTACTAAATGGGCCAGACTTTCATATTTCCCCTCAATTAATTCCACATCAGGGAGATATTTTTTATCTAAACTATCCACTCTTTTTACAATAACGCCTCTTTCAGAGAACAAACCAAAAATTTCCCCATCTTCACAGTATTTAGATTCAGGGGTATCTGCTCTTAATTCCACTGGACAACCTTTCTCTGCTTCCAATTCTTGTAATAATTGCTTTACTAATCCCGGATTAACCATTTTAATATTAGTAATGACAATAAGTATAAAAATCTTGTGTAACTACGAGACCAGCGAATTAGTGACTTTTCGGAGCGGCTTTACCCTGCCACCACCAGCAATTTAATCTCCTTTCCCACGCAAATTATATATACCTTACCGTCATTTTCCTCCACAAAAAGAGGTCAGCGCATGAAAGCATCATATCTGCTCATTATAGCTCTCCTTACTTTTAACGTTCTTTTCAGTGTTCTCGCCCATGAAGAGGTTCCTGAAGAGATCAATGATCTTACCGACAATGCTCTCTCTGATCACGGTGTCAACCTGAAACAGCAGACACTGAATGTCACCATCGGAGTAGGATTGTTTGTGATCATTCTTCTGCTTACCGCCCTGCGTTACCAGGAAAGGTTCACCGAACGGCAAAAATGGCTGTTCTTCCTCGGCCTGGCCCTGCCGATTGCCGCGGTCACACTTTATGTAGCTGGCACAACCATCTACCTCAACCTGACCTCGCATACCGGCGGCCCGGTCCATTGGCATGCTGATTTTGAGCTCTGGAACTGCGGGGAACAGATTGATCTGCGTGATCCCACCGGCTTATCTAACCGCATTGGCAGCCCGGTCTTCCATGAGCACGGCGACAACCGCATCCATGTCGAGGGAGTTGTATTGAATCGGGGTGATGCCAACTTGCACCGCTTTTTTGAATTTATCGGGGGAACATTAACCGCTGAAAAATTAGTTGTTCCCACCAATAACGGCGTTGTGGAAGCAGGTAATGGAGGATCCTGTAATGGCTTTCCTGGAAAGGTACAGGTGTTTGTCTATAAGACGGAAGGAAGAAAGTATGAACAATTCAAGGCTAATGCCGATTACGTCCTTTCCCCTTCCAGCCTGGTTCCTCCCGGCGATTGCCTCATCATTGAATTTGCCGCTGAAAAAGAAAAGACCGACAAGCTCTGTGCATCCTATAAAACAGCAATAGCGCGGGGTGAGCTGCATGGCTAACAAAAATCGTGGATTTTTGGAATCTGCTTTTTCCACCAGTGTCTCACTGGTGGTTAGTCAGCGAGACTGTGTTGATTGGAAAAAGCAGGGTCAGAGCAAATCGCTCCGAGCGAAACGAGCAGGCCACCGGTCTGTGACCGGTGGTGGGCGATTTGCGATTGACGCCCCAGAAATCATAGGGGGTGATTTCTGTGGCCGTTGAAGCCTTATTACCAATGCTGGGGACAGTTGTGGCTACGGCAGCGATTGATGCCATCAATCCTTGTGCGATTGGCGTCTTGATTTTGATGGTTTCAGTGCTGCTGGCCGCGCGGCAGTCAACCTCCCGGATGCTGCTGCTGGGGGGGTTATATATAGTATCCGTCTTTACCATCTACCTGCTGGCCGGATTGGGATTACTTTATTTCCTCTCGACGATTCCGTTATGGCTGACCGAATATCTCTCCATTACCGTCGGCCTGCTGATGGTGGCAGCAGGATTATTGGAAATTAAGGATTTCTTCTGGTATGGCCGCTGGTTTTCGCTGACAATTCCAGGACGGTTTGTCAAGAAAGTTCACGTAATGTCAAGTAAGGCCACCATTCCGGGCGTGCTGCTGCTGGGCGCGTTCGTATCTGCGGTAGAACTACCCTGCACGGGCGCTCCCTATCTGGCAATCATAACTTTATTATCGCAGTACTTTGATTTTACTGCTTTTTTATTGCTGGTGCTGTACAACATAATCTTTATACTGCCACTCATCATTATCCTCATCCTGGTTGCTGTCGGCAAGAAACTCCATGAAATCAAAGCCTGGAAGCAGCGCACGCGGCATTATATGCGCCTAGGGATGGGTCTGCTGCTCGTCTATCTGGGCTGGCTGTTGATATTCATAGCGAATGGGACGATTAATTTAGGATGAGAAAAAATGAAGGTAATTCATTGGAACAAGTGAATCATGACCATCGTCATTAAAAATAACGGCACAAAACAGCACTATGATGCGCGGAAAGTTTACGGCTCGGTCTATGCCGCTTTATTTGCCGGTGGGATGGCGGACGAGCGCTGTGCGAAAATCGCTGCCCACATCAGCAGCATAGTCAGCAAATGGGTGAAAGTAAGAAATAAAATTACGTCCCTTTCCATCGCGCGGCAAGTGGCGGCAGAATTGCGGAAATGGAACAAAGATGCTGCCTTCCTGTACGCGACCCATCGGGATATTGGGTGATTTTTGTTACTATATCCCTTTACCGTTCATGCCTCGGATGCCGGTGCCCAATCCCCTTGCGCTCATGCAGATGGTGGATATGTTTCTTCTTCTCTTCATGCAAGGTTCTTTTGCCATCCTGCACTTCGCTTATCAATTGCGAGACATGCTCCCCGCCTAAGAAATGCGGCAGAATGACGTAGTCCGCTCCGGCATGATACAGCTTGAGGGCATCGTCAATGTCCGAGGCGGTGACAATGATTTTAGCGCGCTTAGTAATGTCCTGCACTTTCTTGATCAGCAGCTGGTTGTCCGACAATTCCGGCACGGTGGAAATCAGCATCTGCACCTGCGGCAGGTTCATCCGCTCAATGATCTCTTCATCGGCCACGTCGCCGTAGAGGCAATGATACCCTTCCTTCACCAACTGAGCGATGATTTCCGGGTTGTAATCCACTACCAGTATTTTTTTCTTGAGATGCTGCAGGGACTGCAGTACGCTGTAACCAATGCGGTTATAGCCGCAGAGAATGATGCGCGGCTTGATTTCCGTCGGCAGGTACTCTAAGCCTTCCGTCGTAAAAAAGTCAAAGATTTTTAACGGCCGTTCCAGCAGCCCATAGAACCAATGATCATACTTGATGAAATAGGATGTCAGCATGATGGTAATCAGGGTAACCAATACAATGATGGAAAATAATTCCTGGGAAAGGTGGCCAAGAACCAGCCCCTGTGCCGCAATAATTAACGAAAATTCGCCGATTTGCGTCAGCGACAGGGCCGTGAGAAAGGAAGGTTTTTTGGTGTAGCGGAACAGGGAACAGATGGTCATTGTCACCAGCGGCTTGGCGAGCAGGATGACTGCCAGCAGCACCACGAGCGGCAGCCAGATCCCTTTCAAGGCGCTGAACGATAAGCCCATGCCTAACGAAACAAAAAAGAGCAGGGCAAAGAAGTCACGCAGGCTTTTCACCTTGCCGATGATTTCCAGGCTGTAGTCCAGGTTGCCAAGGGCCACGCCGGCGACAAAGGCGCCGATGGCAATCGAAAAGCCCAGCTTATAGAAGCCCAGCCCGAACAGGAAACAGACCGCCAGCGAAAGAATCAATAATAATTCCTGATGCTTGGCGGCATAGCGGAACAGCACCGGGAAAACATATTTGCTCAACAGGAAGGCGATGACAAAAACAGAGAGGAATTTCAGGAAGGCAAGGCCCAACAGGGACAGGCTGAATTCGTTGACCGAACTTAACAGGGAAATGGCAAAGATGGCGACGATATCTTCCATCAGCAGAATGCCTACGACCAATCGGCCATGCAGCGTGTTAAGTTCTCTCTTATCCGACAGCAGTTTCATCACCACCATCGTGGACGAGAAAGCAATCATCAAGCCCACATAAGCTGCTTCCAGGGAAAGATAGCCCAGCAGCAGGGCGATCAGGTAGCCCAGCACAAACAAGATCGTCATCTGGATTGCCCCGCCGATCAGCGAGACGTGGGCAACACTTTTCAGCGCTTTCAGATCCATCTCTAACCCCACCAGGAAGAGCAGGAAGGCTATTCCCAGGATGGACATGGATTGGATGAGGCTGGTGTCGGTGATCAGGCTGAAGACCGGGGTAATCAGTATTCCGGCGATGACATAGGCAAAGATTTGTGGCTGCTTCAGCAGTCTCAGCAGAAAAGCTACTCCGGCGGCGATGCCGACGACGATGCCGAGCTGTAAGAACAGGTCGCTGGTGACACCTACCATAATTAACCAATCCTCTTTATTGTATCATCCACCATCTTAACAGGAAGAAAGGGGGGAGGTTTTTATAAAGGTTTGGTGACCTCAAAGCAAAATGGCGGTAGTGAAAATAATTCTTACATTAATTGCTGAACTCTTCTTGTCCTCTCCAGAAACCGTTGCGTAATCTTTACATCTGGTGCCAAATCCAATGATTTTTCCAGACTCAGTTGGGCAGCAGTATAATCCCCCTGGACTTGATGGATGGCTCCTGATAAGAGATAAGCAACATGATTTTCCGATTGTACTTTAATAGCTGCACCGACAACTTCTGCTGCTTTGTCTAATTCTCCTGACCTGAAATAGGCATCACCCAAATATAGAAAAAATTCTGATTTTACAGGAGGGCTATCAACTTCCTCAAATGTATCCCTAAACGTCTCCAAAACCTTCGCAGCCCCTCTATAGAATCCCCTATACATTAAAACCCTATTCAGTGCTATTACATACTCGGGATTATGCGTTTGCCCAAACGCTCTTTCTAGCATAATTCTGGCCGGATCGGATAAGATAGGTGAAACGGTATCTCCTTCTTCTGCTAACTGATACAGCAATTGTGCTGAAGCATCTACCTGTTCCGGATTGATGTAGGCAGTGCCATTACTTCTCTGTGTGTCCCCGCCGGTTAATTCTAATCTTACTGATGCTCCCTTCTGTAAGGGGTAGACTTCCCCAAAATACTCCTCCAATTTATGTTCTTCTCTTCTGCCAAGAGCAAAATAGGGGCCAAATAAAATCTCAACGGTGATTTCCCTTTTGAGTGCCTCTTCTAACGCCAGCGGCCCGGCAATCCCCCTAATGGGGTAAGTAGGCTCACCCCCCAACGTGCCAGTGAAAATTTTTAAGTATCTTTTCGTACTCCTTAAAAAGGCGACATCTGGTCCCGTCCCCTCAACCTGCGCCAAAGCATCAATGAGGCTCTTGTACCGGCGTCGGGCAGGCTCAGGCTTACTGCGCCTTACGCCCATTCTTTCCAAAAAAGTGCTGATAAGCCCTTTCTTCTCCTCTTCCGCAACCGACTCGAAAAAGGGGTGTTCTTTCCCTGTTGACCCGGGAGATTCTACTTCAGCTTCTAAGTATTTTACCAATTTATCGGGCAGCAGTCTTTTACTCAAAGCTTGAAAGTGTTGTAAATCGTGCCGTTCCACTGGTAGAAATCCATTGGAAAACCTTCCGGCATATTCCTCTAATCCTGAGATGTCACTCTCTCTTTTTGTTGAGAACGTTTCATTTTCGGAGATGATATGGAAACCATAAGGAAAACTCTTCCTCCTTCTCCGCACCATTACTGCTTCAAAATGGGCGGGATCATAAAAACAGTCTGCTAAGCCGACCTCGGCTAAAATTCGCAAATGATTAGAGCTTAAATCTGGTGATACGATAGTAGCTTTACCATTAGCCGCTGAGAAAAAACCAAGCCCTTGCAGTAGATAGTCTAATCTTTCCATTTTCAGATATCTCATTGAATGTGGTTTATAATTATTTCTATTCACAGCTACTTTTTAATCTTCAGCAGATGTCCGCCGGATTAGTTTAGCCTGTTTATATAGGTTTCCAGTATACCAGCAACCTTTATAAAGATGGCTATTTTCCCAACGGTATGGACCACGACACTATTATCAGCATCCTGAAGGAATGGAACCCCTGGGAAAAAACAATTTTTACCGGGATACCCCGATCAGCGTATCTTGCCCGCATCTATCCCTATCTGGAGCGGAAAGAAATTCTGGTCCTTACCGGCATTCGCCGGGCGGGAAAATCAACCATCATGAAACAGCTGATGCAGGAACTTATCCGCAACCAGGTGGATAAAAAGCAAATTCTTTACCTGAACCTCGAAGACTACAAATTTATGCCGAATCTTACCGTAAGCCTGTTTGACGATGTGCTCCAGGCCTACAAAAAATATTTCAAAAATACCAACAGAACAAACAGAATCTACCTGTTCATCGATGAGGCGCAGAAGATAACCGGCTGGGAAAGCTGGGTACGAACATATTACGACCGCGATGAGAACATTAAATTCATCGTGAGCGGCTCGTCAGCTTCCCTTCTTTCCCGGGAGTTTTCCACGTTACTGACGGGGCGAAACATCTCATTTACCGTGAAACCGCTTACCTTTACTGAGTTCTGTGCCTTTCAGCCGGCGCAGCCCTTCGATGAGCATACGGTCGAGTCCTACATACAATGGGGCGGTTTTCCCGAAGTAGTGCTGGAGCCTCAGCAGGAGAAAAAAAAGACTCTCCTTCAGCAATATTTTTCTGACATCCTGAACAAGGACATCATCGAGAGACACCAAATCAGGAATACGAAACAGTTAATTGAACTTGCCCGCTATCTCGTCAGCTCCGCCGGGGGAAAAGTAAGCGTCAATAAGCTTTCCAGAATCCTGGGCATTTCGAAGGATACTGTCAGCCTCTACATTAATTACCTGATTGATGCCTATTTGCTCTATGAGGTGCCCTGGTTTTCCTATTCGTTAAAAATACGGCATGATGTCACTAAATTACCTAAACTCTATGCTGCGGACAACGGTTTAATTCAGGTTGCCGGCCTACAGCAAAATCTGGGGCTACTCGTTGAGAATGCCGTTCTTGTTCATTTACTGGAGAACTACAAAGAAGTCATGTACTGGTCTGGTACCCAATCAGAAGTTGACTTTATTGTTGATACACTGGCTATCAATGTCACTTTTACCGACAAAATTCCTGCTCGGGAAAAGCAAGGGCTGGAAGATTTTAAGAAACAGCATCAACACTATTCTACGCTGCTCATTACCAAGACGACAACGAAACCGGGCTGGGCCTCTCTCCAGGGATTTCTGGAAGGGAAATCAACAAAACCTTAACAAGCTAGGAGGGGTTTGTTGGTTGGAACGTTTCCTCTTTAATCGATAGTCATATCAAACTGTGAAGTATGAACCAAGAGGAAACAATCAGAAAGGTTTCAATCTTGAAAGTCAACGAGCAATTTCTATTTTTGCTCTTCCTCAATCACCTCCTTCACCACCATAAAATCATTCCTCATCTGCTCCCACCGCTGCGGATTCCTTCCCAAAAACAAGGTTATTCCGAGTCCTCAATAAGTATTTAAAGCCAGCAGATGTTTCTACTCTATGTACACCATTACCACCCGAAGCAGAAGAGCAGAAAAGCAATTTTACGGAGTACTTTCTTCCCGCACCGGCCTTTCCGAGAGATTAGAACAGCTCAAAGAAGATCCCCGCCGCTATCTTGATGCGCATAAACTAAAAGGCAAATTAGAAGGGAAATGGAGCTGCTCGCTGGGATGGGATATCAGAATGATCTACGAAATTGATGATCAGAATAAAGAAATTGTAGTTGTAGCTGTCGGGTCGCACAAAATTTATAATTGAGTTTTAAGCACCCAGGTCTTTACTCCTCTCTGTTTGGCTTCGTCACTCTCCCGAATCGCTTCCATCAATTTAGGATTGTGGAGTATTCCTACTTCTTCCAGAAGTTCCTCGTATTCTCTCTTTGGAATCATGACCATTTCCTGCTGGAGTGCCATAGCTTCTTAGAATGCCCCCTCCTTTTTAAATATTATGGAGAAATTTTTGCATTGTAGTATCCCGAAATTATTGCCTGGTAGTATCCAGATATTCCTGCATTTAAAATGGAGGTAAAGTGGTTTGTCTTTTATCTTCCTCAATCATCTCCTTCACCACCATAAAATCCCCTTTCATCTGCTCCCACAGCTGCGGATTCCTTCCCTGATACAGATAGTTCGCGGGATGAATGACCGGAATTACCTTTATTTCCCGGCCGGAGAGGACCAGAGGAAAAACCTTCCCCCGCAGCTGAGTGATCCCGGTCTTGCCCAATATCCGGTGAGTGGCAAAATTGCCAATCGTCACAATCACCTTGGGCGGCATGATCTGGATCAGCCGGTCCAGGCGATCAGAGCAATTCTTCACTTCCTCCTTGGCCGGATTTCTGTTATTCTCCGGCCGGCAGAGAATCGTGTTGGTGATGAAAATCTCTGCCCTCGAAAGATTGATTGATTTCAATAATTCATCCAGCACTTTCCCCGACTCACCGCAGAAGGGAATGCCCTGTTGATCTTCCTGAAAACCGGGCGCTTCGCCGATCAGCAGCACTTCTGCCGCAGGATTACCGGAACCAAAAACGACTTGCGATCTGGACTTACAGAGGGCCGGGCAGCGCTGGCACTGCTGATATTCCTGGTGGAGCTGGAGAAAGGCGTCCATAGAATACCAAAGAAAGAAGGCTATTTATTAATTTTTGTGAGTCCTGACAGGGAAGAGCTCTCGCGTGCCGGATGATCAAGGATGTTTTAAAAGTTTTTTTTCAGGTTATTATTGTTCAAAGCAAAACATTAATTTTAAACCAACAACCTAGAAAGCCACGACCATAACTGTTGATTACTTCCTTCCCATCTCGGCATACCGGCATTTCCCACACACCATTCGGTCTTTATGCAATGCCATAAACGTTCCCGGCCCGCACTTGGGATAAAATTTGGCTTAAAATCTTTCCATTATCCACCCGTTCCTGTTGCCCCAGCCGCTTCATCACAAGCTGGAACTGGTGTACCACCAACTTCATCACCGGGAGGAGCTGGATCTGGTGCTGGCCCTTTATTCCCTGGTGCAAGGCCAACTGGCCTGTTACTTTTTTTTAGCTGAGATCGGTCTAAGCAATCAGCAAAAGCATTCACTTTTTGAGCTTGGGCTGAACAT
>JAHFSD010000019.1 GCA_023265925.1 archaeon | reverse complement strand
GCAGCAGTTTAAGCAGGCTTTGGCGAGAGGAGTAGAAGTAAAATTACTATTAACGGGGCCGGTGAAAAAAAATAAACCGTTGGTAGAAGCCTATCAACAAGCCGGTATTGGGCTGCGGTACACGCCGTTAGATAACTTCTCGCTGCTGATTGTGGATGGGAAAGAATGCAAGATTACGTTAAAGAGTAAGGAATATCCTCAGAAATTTAATCTCTTTGTTAAGGATAAAGCATTAGCGCAGGCGTTGCAATCCTATTATTTCACAACCTGGAAAAAAGCGCAGCAGGTCTAACTTTCACACCCCCAACATTGCCCTCAACTCCTCACTAGGCTGCCAGGGCGGTTCAAAAGTCACTTCAATCTCCACCATTCTAGCACCTTTCGCTTCAATCTGTTGTTTTAAATCACCCACCATCTGCGGGCCATAGGGACACAGCGGTGAGGTGAAGGTCAACAGGATTTTTACCTGTTCTTCCTCTATTTTCACATTATAAATCAGGCCGAGTGTCCAGACATCAATGCCCAGTTCAGGGTCCTGATAGTTCTTGAAAATCTCAATAAGGTCTTCGTTGCTGATCATGCGGTCACCACCCGCTCAAAGCCTTCCCGCTCAATCTGTTCCGCCAGTTCTGCTCCACCTGAAGCCACAATTTCACCTTTTGATAAAATGCTGACGTGATCAGGCCTGATGTATTCCAGGAAACGATTATAATGGGTAATGAGAACAATACCCATGTTGTTTTTTTTTCGGACTTGATTAATTCCTTCGGCCACAATTTTTATAGAATCAATATCTAACCCGGAATCCGTTTCATCAAGAAAGGCAAAGTGGGGTTGAAGAAGCAACAACTGCAGGATTTCCGTACGCTTTTTCTCCCCGCCGGAAAAGCCGTCATTCAGATAACGGCGAGTAAATGAAGGGTCCATCCTTAAATCCTGCATCTTTTGTTTAAGCAAAGCATGGAATTCCATGACGGAATGCGGTTTCTCCCTCCGCAGATTAACGGCGGTGCGCAGGAAACTGCCAATAGTGACTCCCGGTATTTCCACCGGATACTGAAACGAGAGAAATAGCCCGGCCCGGGCCCGGACATCAGCTTTTTCGTGCGTGATCTCTTTTCCATCCAGGATGATCTGGCCTTGGGTAATCTTATACTTGGGATGGCCCATGATTGCCTGAGCTAACGTTGATTTCCCGGAACCATTGGGACCCATCAGGGCCTGCACCTTCCCGGATTCAAAGGTGAGCGAGATGCCTTTAAGTATCTCCACTCCTTCGACGTCCACGTGCAGATCCTTAATTTCCAGTTTCATGCTGTTCAATTCCCCGCTGGACGGTTTTTAACGGCAATAACACGCAACGGATTCGTGTCGGGCTCACGGGAATGCCCAGGAGGGAAAGGACTTCCTCCCGGGTTAATGATTTCACTTTTTTAGCCGGCATACTCTGAATATGTTCTGTTAGCAGGGAAGCGGTGGCCTGGCTTAACACGCAGCCCTGGCCGGTAAAGCTCGCGTTGCTGATCGTTCCATTATTAAAATGCAGGTACATCATCACGTCATCCCCGCACAGCGGATTAAATTCCCGGTGCTTGACGCTATAGATAGCAAGCTCGCCTTTATGCCGCGGATTCTTGTAGTGATCCAGGATATTTTCTTTATACAATTCCTGCTCTTCGCTTAAAGCTGTAGAACTGATTTCATTCCGGTCAATGGTTATTTCCATCTCTTCCTTCCAGAGTTTCTGTAATGCTTCCACCAAGGCATCAATGTCTTCCCTGGTGTTATAGAAGTAAAAGGAAGCCCTGGTTGAGCCTACCAGTCCTAGTTTATGATGCAGGGGCATGGCACAATGATGGCCGCCCCGAACCGCGATGCCTTCAGAATCAAGCAGTTCGCCCACGTCATGGGGATGCATCTCCTCGACGATAAATGAAAAAATTGGGCCACGATCTTCGGCCGTGGCCGGGCCCAGGAGCTGGATGTTGGGAACTGTTGACAATTTTTCCAGGGCATAGCGGGTCAGTTCCCTTCCCTGTTGGGCAATGTTCTCCATACCGATCGTTTGCAGGTATTCAACAGCCGCAGCTAGCCCAATAGCCCCGGCAATATTAGGCGTTCCTGCTTCAAATTTCCAGGGCAGATCGTTCCAGGTGCTGTGCTCAAAGGTTACTTCCTTGATCATGTCCCCTCCCGACAGGAACGGCTCCATCTTTTCCAGCAATTCTTTCTTGCCATACAGCACGCCGATTCCCGTCGGACCGCACAGCTTGTGCCCGGAAAACACCAGGAAATCGCAATCTAGTCCTTTCACATTGATGGGCAGATGGGGAACAGCTTGAGCCGCATCCACCAGCAGCAGGGCACCCCGGGCGTGCGCTAAGCCGGCCAGCTCTTCCACCGGATTGATTGTTCCGAGAACGTTGGACATCTGTGTAACGGAAACGATTTTCGTTTTTCTGGTAATGATTTCCGCTGCCGCATTGAGATCAAGGCGATACTCGGCAGTGAGCGGAATGTACCGCAATTTTAAGTTCTTTTCCCTGGCCAGCCGTTGCCAGGGCACAATATTGCTGTGGTGTTCCATTTCACTGAGCACAATTTCATCGCCTGGCTGCAGATCTTTTCCCAGGGAATAGGCTAACAAATTCAATCCTTCCGTTGTCCCGGTGGTGAAGATCACTTCTTCAAACTTCGCGCCGATAAACTGAGCAACAATCTCGTGAGCATGCTCATATGCGACTGTGGCCCGCAGGGAAAGCTGATGGATTCCCCGGTGAACATTGGCATTGTACTGCTCATAATACCGGTTCATGGCCTCGATGACCTGCTTAGGCTTCTGAGTTGTAGCACTGTTGTCTAAGTAAATAAGCTGCCGGCCATTGATTTTCTGGTTCAGGATGGGAAAATCTTCTTTATTCATGGTGAAATTTCATGGCGAAATGCCTCACGCCACTGCTCCCTTATTTTTTCTTCCGGAATTTCCTTCACAATCGGCTCCAGAAAACCGGCAATGATGATCTGCCGTGCTGCCCTGGCATCAATTCCCCGGGACTGCAGGTAATATAATTGCTCTTCATCAATCGGTCCGATGGTCGAGCCATGAGAACAGACGACGTCATCATTTTCCACTTCCAGAATGGGGAGAGCATCGCAATGGGCGTTCTCCCCCAGCAGCAAGGCATCAGAACGTTGCTCGCCGACGCTGTCCGGCGCATTCTTCCCGATGCGGATAGTCCCGCGATAGGTCGCTTTAGCACTTCCTTCCAGCACGCCTTTGGCTTTCATGATGCTTTTCGTGGCAGCCGCCTGATGGAACGATTCAATATTGATGTCATAAAGGTTGGTGTGGGAACCGCTAAAAGCCGTGTAGGTTTTTGCCATTGCTCCCGGCTGGGTAAGATGGCTTTGAATGGCTAATTGCTGGACGCTGTTCCCGGAAATAACATCAATCCAGGTTACCATAGCATCGTGAGCAACGGAAGCACGTTTGGTGGTGAACGTGGTGGACGTAGTGGACGAGTTATGAGAAGAAGAAGAACAATAGGTCAGCTGAGCGTTTTCCTCAAGAAACAATTGAACGACCTGGCTCTTGTAGGCGGTTGACGTTGACGTTTCCAGTATCATAGCAGCAGCATTCTTTCCGGCCACCACCACAATCTGTTCTGCCGTCGGGGAGAGTTGCTGAGAATTGATGTACAGTGGACTTGTGGAGTGGTAGTGGGCAGGAACATGGATGAATATCACCTCTTTTAAAGCGGCATAATGCAGTGCCAGCATTTTATTTTCCGAAGCGGAAACTAATTTTTGGAGATACTCTCTTTTTTCTTCATCCAGCTCTGCCCAACGATAAACCCTAATGGCCGGGTCAGCAGTTACGGTGATTTTTCCCGGTGGACTTTGTTGCAATTGAACCAATAATTCATCCCAGTTTATTTTTGGTGCGAACACCATCCCCAGCCCATATTTCCAGGACGGGTTTTCTAACTGGTGAAACGTTTCTCGTGCTTGAATTTGTTGCGGGGTAAGGCTCATTTTACATCCCTTCCACTTCCAGTTCAATCAGTTTGTTCAGTTCCACCGCATACTCCAGGGGCAGGGCCTTGACCACCGGCTCAATAAAGCCGCTGACAATCGTCTTCATGGCCTGTTCCTGCGTCAGGCCGCGGCTCATCAGGTAGAACAGCTGCTCATCGCCCACTTTGCTGACGGTAGCTTCATGGCCGATACGGGCAGAATTGTTGTCAATCTTCATCGACGGATAGGTGTGCGAGCTCGAGTGCTTATCCAGGATTAAGGCATCACATTGCACGGTACACTGGGCATTATTGGCCTGTTCCGAAACACGGACAAAGCCGCGGTAGCTGGAAATTCCCCCCCCTTTGCTGATGCTTTTGGAACGGATCACACTTTTCGTGTGAGGCGCAGCATGGATGGCTTTAGAGCCCGTATCCTGCTGTTGTCCGCTGTTGGCAAAGGCAATGCCGAGACTTTCAGAGAAGGCTCCCTCGCCGATAAGGACGGAACAAGGATAGAGCATGGTGGTTTGGCTGTTATGAACTATCAAACCGTTGGCAATGAAATTATGATATCCTTCCACTTCTAGATCATAGGTTGGTTTTTCTTCTAACGGTATAATTTTTTCTATGGTCGCAAATCCGATCTGTTCGTTCGTCTTGCTTTTAAAATTAAACCCGCCAGCTCCACTGAACTTTCTTCCACCTTGAATTTGATTAATTTTTTCTTTTTTTCTATTACTGAGAACGGGCAAGTCGTGTACTCTCGGTCCCGTGAGATTTATTCTCCAGGAAGCCCTGACGTTACATTCATTCCCAACGATTATGGATCTTCCAGGCTCACCATGTTTAAATATACGAGAAACGCCGAAGCCACACGAAAGAGCTAATAATTTTACACCTTCCAATAGTTCTTTACTTATACTGGTGTAGGCTATGCCATTATATTTTGAACCATTCTTACAGACATGTCCATCGGTATCAAAATATCCAGCGAGGAAAGAAAGTATTTGATCTTTTGGCAATCCAAAAACATAGGAAGGAATTTTTTTGGTCGAAGCATCTCCTCCAAATCCTAATTCTGTGAATAATCTCGCCAGAGCTTTAGAATAAATTTCAACATACCTTTCTTCTCTATCTTTAATCTCATAATTAAACAGTTCTTTCACCACTTTAATAAGAGCTGGGCGGGTATCATTTGCTGTCCTATGAATAGCGATATTCATTTTATTACTCTTTAAATCAATGCAGCCATCACCAATCAACACCCCCATCAGCCACATAAATTGATTATTGGTCACTGAAGGAACGGTAATGTCCTGATTGTAAAGTGTTTTAGCTTCCATATTAAAAAAACTATGTTGGTTTCTGCTCTTGATAGTATAATCATAATTAAACCGAGGGATCCGATATGATTCTCCTTGTATTGGCAAAGCTTTGACTATACCGATGATATCTCCCTTTCTCAACTCTGCTAATGGCTTCCATTCAAAATGAAAGAAACCTTTTTTATGGGCGGGATTGTTTTTCTTTCTGATTAAAGTTAAAAAAGGATGAGTAGCAGTTGCTTCAATCTCTCGGCCTCCCGCTTCTAACTTATACGTTTTTTTTATTCCATTAAACATCTTGGATATAACTTTAGCAACTTTTACGCTGTTCGTCTGCTCATCCCAGGCGAAAACTTTATCGCCTTCATCAATATCTTTAATGTTAACGACGCCTTTAGGATTAGTAAAAACTTTTGAATCGCCGACTAAACAACCCATATTGCCATTAAGCCAGCGCACTTGCGCATTTTTATGGACGAGCGCTCTTTTTGTATTTAAATTAAAAACATTTCTGCTCCAATTTTCGATCGACGAATAGGTCATTTTTGCCCCGGGAAGAACGTGCAGCTCGACACAGCCGGCATGCAGGGAATTGGTGCTGTATCTAGGGCTCGAACAACCTTCAATGTAGTGCAACTCCGCCCCTTCATCAACGATAATCAAAGTATGCTCAAACTGCCCGCCACTTTTCTCGTTCATCCTAAAATACGCCTGCAGGGGCAAATCGACCTTGACGCCTTTCGGCACATAAATAAACGTCCCGCCACTCCACACCGCCGCATGCAACATAATGAATTTATGATCATTGATGGGAATGCAGGACGTCATAAAATATTTCTGCACCAATTCTGGATATTTATGCAGGGCCACGTCCATGTTTTCAAAGATGACGCCTTTCTGCTGCAGGCTTTCCATCAGGTTGTGGTAAACCACCTGGCTGTCATATTGCGTTCCCACGCCGCCCAGAACGGTTCGTTCCGCTTCCGGAATACCTAAGCGGTCAAACGTTTTTTTAATTTCTGCGGGAACTTCTTCCCACTTATTGGTTTCCTTGGCATTGGGATCGACAAAATAGATAATAGCATTAAAATCCAGGCCGGAGAGGTCTGGCCCCCAGGTAGGCAGCGGAGTTTCCTGGAAGAGCTTGAGAGCCTTTAGCCTTTTCTCCAGCATCCAGGCTGGCTCATTCTTGCTGGCGGAAATCAGGCGCACTACTTCCTCATTGATGCCGGGAGGGGCCACAAATTTAGCTTGATGCTGGCTGGCATCATCGTACAGAGACCTATTAATCTCAAAGGTGCTGTTCTGTTCCTGTACTTCTGTCAATGTACTCATGCGCAACCTCGAATCGTCAGGGGACTGGTTTGTTCCGGTAGACGGTGGTGGCAGCCAATGATCTGTGGTTCACAGCCGGCGGGAATGCCGGTAAACTGCTTGTGAATCTGGCAGAGGACATTGGTCTGGCGGAGATAGCGTAATAACCGCTGTGTTTCCCGGAAATAACTTATTTTATCTTCAATGAGCTGCGCTGATTTCTGAATTTCCTGAAGGATGGCCTCATCAAATTCTACCTTGTGCCCCCGTTTATTACTGGTATATTGGCTGATGGCGGCGGTATTGACCCCCAGCAATGCGGCAATATCCTTCTGCTTCATTCCCTGTTGTTTCATATACCGGGCTAACGATCGCCGCAGAGCAGGAATGATGTAAAATACTTCAATTTCCTGGGGGTGTAAGAGCGGCTTGTTAACCATAGTTAACTGTGGGCGAAGGGGTTATTTAAATGTTGTGGTGCTGGAGAACACTACTTGTAAGTGGTTTTAGATGGAAATATTTATAAAGAGCAAAGAGGTGTTAGGTGTTTATGGAAGAACGCTATAAGAATGTGGAAGAAGTTCGCCAGGAACTCGCCAATATCCTGGAAACAATTTCCCGTGCCTCAAAAAGTGTGTCAGAATTTGTGGAGGAAGTTGCTGCGGCCTGTACGTCCTCTCCTGGATTACAAGCACAGGTTCAAACTTTTTTACAAGAAAGAATGAACCCGGTCTGTTATGAAGAAAAACTGAAAGAATATTTTCCGCAGAAGAGATTAATCCGGAAATATCTTCGCAGCTTACAACGAATTACTGTTAGTATCGGCGCTGCCGTCAAAAAGAAAAATGAATCTGCTGAACAGCTTATCTATCGAGCAGATAAAGCGCTGTATGAAGCTAAAAAGAAGGGAAGAAATAGAGTGGCAATCTCTAAAAGTTGAAAATGAAAAATTGGACACCAAAAATTTAAATAGTTTAACCTCTTTTGGATAAAAAATGGCCTACAGTTCATTTGTGAGGGAACATACCGGTACCAGTGGTTATGCTCAATTAGAGGTAAAAATTGGCTTACGTAAGCAAGATATGAAAAAGGAGATTTACATTGTAAATATATCCTCCCCTCTCCCCGGCAGGAAAGGGATAGATATGGGTGACAGCATTGATATCATTGTCCAAGGTGGCGTTGAAGAAGCTAAACGGATCGTACACAATTTTAATGAGCCGGTTGGTATTGCTAGATACGAAGGCCAATCAGTTACTTTGCTTCATTCTCAAGCAGTTGCTGCCCGAGATATCGCCCGGAAGAGGAAACAGCCCTACTACGTTTATGGGATAGTGAACTAATTTTAGTTGTTTGATACTTTTAACATGATCGAAATTTATATTTATTCTTCCACACTTTTCATTTTCCAGAATGGAAAATAAAAAGTGTGACGCCGGCACGTACAATACCACTAATAAGTAATCATTATGGAAATATTTATAAAGAGCCCCCTTATGGAACGTCCATGAACCGCTATCATCCCCTTATTGTTGCCTTGTACCTGGCCCTTCCCTCCCCCGTGGAAGCCCGCTCTTACACCATCCGCCCCGGCGATTCCTATGAAAAGATTGGCCGCAAGACCGGCTCCTCAGTTGATGATTTGCTGACCTGCAACCCTGGCTTAAAAGCGACCAAACTTCAGATCGGGCAGAAGGTGCAGCTCTCCCGCCCCTACACGGTCAGGCCGAATGATTCGCTGTGGGACATCGCCCAGCGGGAAGGGACGACGATAGCAGAGATTGCTGCCGCTAACCGGATTAAGGATGCGGATACGATTCATCCCGGAATAGTGCTGGAGTTACCCTGCCGGAAGCCGCGTGTTGCAGCAGCGAGAGTGGAAGATCACGAAGAGCACTATACGCCCGGCAGACGGAAGAAGTCGGTTACCACGAAAACAGTCCGTTTCCCCGGTGGATTGCGGTTAGAAGTAGTGACCGATGTAAATTTAGTGGGACCGGGAAAAGAATTTTACGATCCCAACCAATCCGGCAATCCGCTCCTCAAAGTACCCCGTACAGCTTTGGACGATAAAGTTTCAAAATATTTCTTGTTAGCCGAATTTGCCCACATTGGCACACCTTCCCTGGCCAGGAAAGAGTACACCCAAGCCTATATGGGAGACCGTTATAATACCTATATTCGCCTGGATCTGGCTCTGCTGCAAAAACTAGACCAACTACGGGCACAAGCCGGACGGCCATTATTCATCCAGTCCGGTTACCGTTCGTACGGCTATAACCAGCGGCTGTATGAACGAGTCTATGGCCGCCGTCCCACCGTAAGCCGGCATTCCAGCGGGGATGGCGTGGATCTGGACCTTCCGCCGCTGAAAAAGAAACAACGCCAGAAATTTAATCAGAAAGCGGAAAACTTGTTTCGTCAGGGAGGGGTGGGAAGAGCGAACGGCTTTGTCCATGTGGATGACCGGGGAAGAAGGGCGAGGTGGAGGTATTAAGCCGGTGCTGGCAAAGGTATAGAGATACGCCTGTTCCAGAATAGTTCCAACCTCATGTAGAAAATAGTCAATGTAAAATCTCTTTTTGCTGCCCTTGATGCTCGCCCAGATGCTTCTGTAAATCCCCATAAATCTTGAATGAAAAGGTGAGATTGGCCACCATTAATCCTACCAATAACTGATCAATAGTGGGAGAATTCCCAAAAAGGTACCAAAGTAGAAGAGCTACAGCAACTAACGCACCCACTACGAACAACAGGTCTTCGATTTTCATTTGTTGTGATACCCCGCTGCTTGCAGCGATTGGGTATCCTCCTATAATCATTTTGTAAATGTAAGTACCAGCACAATAAAAGCCAACAGGATAACAATGCCCATAATAATCCTGACCAACTTCGGCGAAAGTTCCATGATTTCTCTGGAAAGGCCGGACGCTTATAAAACTTTCCTTCCACACCTTTTAAAAAGTAGCCGCTTTCCTCAGCGTAAAATGACCGTTGGCGAATTTGTTGGAACACTGGCAGAAAAGACCTATCTGACTGAAGAAACGCTCTTCTTTTCCTTTTCCGTTCCTGACACTGTTGCCTTCCAGGCCGGACAGTATGTGATGATTACCATGACTCGTGATGGCTTAAAACGCGTTAAGCCCTATTCCATCCTTAACCCGCCCTCAGCGAAAGGAAAAATTGACTTATGCGTCGCCTTAGTCCTGGGCGGCTTTGCTTCCGAGATCTTCAGGGCATTGACTGTGGGCGAATCCTTTACCTTCCGCGGGCCGTTGGGCCACTTCCTCTTTCAGGAGGCGGAGCAGGAACACTGGTTCATCTGCGTGGGAACCGGGTTAACGCCTTTACATAGCATGATTCAGGAATTTGTGCCTCAATATCCACAGAAAAAGTTTGTGCTGGTGTTTGGCGATAAAACCAGGCCGGACTTATTGTTTTATGATGAATTGACCGAATGGCAGAAGAAACATACCAACTTCACTTACCTTCCCGTGTTAAGCCGGGAAAAATGGAAGGGAAAAACAGGGTATGTCCAACAGCACCTGCCCGCAAACATTCAGAGGAAAATATTTTATATCTGTGGCTTGAAAGAGATGGTGCTGGAGACGCAGAAACTGCTGCTGGAGAAAGGGGTTGATCCACAAAAAATAAGGATGGAGAGGTATACTTAATGGAAAATATCATTATCCTCGGTACCGGCATCGCCGGCTTAACCGCCGCCATTTACGCCGCCCGGGCAAATTTATCACCCTTATTGATTTCCGGCCCGGAAGATGGCGGACAATTGACCCTAACCACGGAAGTGGAAAATTTTCCTGGCTTCCCTCAGGGCGTGCTGGGGCCAGAATTGATTGATTTATGTAAAAAGCAGGCGGAACGCTTTGGCTCCCGGTTTAAGGTGGATATTGCCACAGAATTTACGCAGATGAACAGTGGATTTGGATTGACCTTGATGAGCGGAGAAAAAATTCAAACCAAATCATTGATTGTAGCAACGGGAGCCTCGGCGCGATGGTTAGGAATTCCCTCGGAAGAGAAGTATAAAGGAAGAGGAGTAACTACGTGCGCCACCTGCGACGGAGCACTCTATAAAGGTAAAGAAGTTATCGTCATTGGCGGCGGTGATTCGGCGATGGAAGAGTCATTGTTCCTCACTAAATTTGCCATTAAAGTAATGGTCATCCACCGCAAGGATTCCTTTCGCGCCTCCAAAATCATGCAGGAGCGCTTTTTTAAGAATCCGAAATGTAGTGTAATGTGGGATAGCGTAGTGGAAGAAGTTCTGGGGGATGGAAAAAAAGTAACCGGTGTCAAATTAAAAGATGTGAAAACGGGAAAAATGACGGAATTAAGGTGTGACGGCGTCTTTTTGGCAATCGGCCACATTCCCAATACTTCTTTCCTCAAAGGGAAATTAGAAATGGACGAAAATGGCTATCTGAAAGCAGATTCATATTCACATACCAATATTCCGGGCGTGTTTGCCGCTGGTGACGTGCAGGATAGACGATTTAAACAGGCCATCACTGCGGCAGGTTCTGGTTGCATGGCGGCGATGGAAGCGGAGAAGTGGCTGGCGGGACAAGAATAATTCTAATCTATATTTTCAGCGAACCATATACCTTATATATACTTAATGTAAAAAGTATATATACCCGTTCTCCTTCCCTTCATTTCAGAGGTGAAGAGGGGGTATAGGTATGAAAGGAAGTACTGCACCATTTAACCAGTGTGTCGAATGTGATGAAGTAATCACCAATCCGCTTTGCTCGGAATGCCTGGCGGAAAATATGCGGCTGGTGGTCGAGGAGCACGATCCGTTTCTAGCTGAAAAAATTCAGGGCATTGCCATCGAAGGAGATACTACCTGTATCCGTTGTGGGAATAGAATGGCGTTATGTGCCCACTGTTTCAGCATGGAAACGTATGAATTCCTGCAAGAGCAGAATGAAGGATTAGCCGCCGAGTTTGCCAGCCGGTTTGATTTTGACGTCCGGAAAGAATTGGTGGAATTTATTTGAGTTACTTAACTTTTGCGTTTTTTGGGACAGTACACCTGGTGAGTGCTGGGACGAACAGCGCCGCCGCCTGTGCCAAGAGGGGAGCTCGGCTGCACGACTGCTTGCACCCTGTCGTCGTTGGAACGGAAAACATTCTGGATACACAGCATTGTTGCAGCGGTTATCCCAGCTGGTTTTCCGCCGAGCTCCCGGCACTAGGCGGCGCTGTTCGTGTGCTGCCAGCCCGCCAGTGTGCCTCGCCGACGCTTGCTTATTAATTCGTCATAGACTAGCCGTGATAAAGGAAGGCGTCGGAACTATACGGAGCGAGGAGCTTACGGCTCGCTTAGCTCGGCACACTACGTTAGGCGGGGCTGGCAGCACTTCACCCAGCACTCACTCTGGAATTAGTGCCAAAAAACGCAAAAGCTTAATGGGTTATTTAAGTACAGAGTTCGTAGATCTCATTGACTGTCAAGGTCAGTGCACAGCTTGGTAGGGTGGGATGCTGCAGCGTTTTGCTTTCCCGGCGGCGGAGCGTAATGACTTCTTCACTGAGAATGCTGCCGGGCTCTTTGTAGATTACCATAATGGGGATTACGGGCTTTTCCCCCTGGCAATGGTCATTATTTTCCATCACTTTCCATTCTAGTGCTCCCACACAGGTATAACTTCCCCGCTTAGGCTTAACATTATAGGTTTCCCCATCGCTCGTTTCCACGACGACCGTATAATAATTACAGATTTTGCCGCAGACCGGGCTGCCTTTATACACTTCAAGTAAGGACATACATCTCCCATTGATACAGGATTTATCCGATCCGCATTGAAGATTGTCGGTACAGCTTCCCTCCACTACCGGAGGAGCAACTTCCCGCTCGTTATGATCACAGATATTGTTGGCATTAAGGTCATCACAACAGTTATCTTCATCCGGAGTAAGAATCTGGGGAGGAGTACAGCTCACTGCCTGTGTTACTTCCCGTGTTTGATCGCTGACTTGTTGCTGATAAAATACTGCCTTCCCCACCGTTCCACTAAGCAGGAAAAAGACGCCAATCAGCAGCAGGACGGTAACAATGGCAATGTTGACCATCTTATTTTTGTCGGAGGAAGGTTTTCTCCCCGACGGAATTGCCGGCTGCCTTCCTGGACGCTGAACTGCCGCTCCCTGAGACAGCATTCCCGGCTTCCCCGGCAGCCGCTGCTGGATATACTGAAGATAATTCTGCCTGGTGGTCGCTTTATACGCCTGCAGAATCTCCTGCTCACCCCATCCTGCTTTAAGCAGGCTTTCCTTAATGAACGGAAATTTCTTGCCTTCCTTGATATGCTTGGTGATGTAGTTGACTACTTTAGGTTCGACTGCCACTGCTTTTCCCTGGTTGAGATAGTAGATTACTCCCAGCGCCATCGCCACGGCCAGCAGAATGAAAAAGAGCGCTTTCAGAACACTGGAGAACTGCTGCTGCCCGGCAACATCCTGTTCCAGGGAGGCCACATCGGTTTGTGTTGCATTCAATTCTACCTGCAGCCCTGCTAAGCCTGTACCAAGAGTATTAATTTGCTGGGAAGCTGAACCGGTGCTGCCCTTGACAACCGCATTATCCCGTTCCAGCTGAGTAAGCCGGTTTTGGATGGTGTTAATAACAACCTGGATGGAGCTTATTTCCTGCTTGATGTTTGTTGCATCAGATTTTAGAACGGCAACATCATTGGAAATGACCTGAATTTTAGCATCGGTTGCTGCTGTTGGCACTGCTGCAGTAGCAGCCCCGGAGAGCACTGGAGCGGCAGCCTGAGCCGGTGTGGCTGCGGTTGCTGGAGCAGTGCTTACTGGCTTCAGAAAACAGGTGCGAAAGGAAAGATGGCAATAGTACTGCTCTGCTTGGTCTTCAATAAGATCATTACAGTCGGCATCCCGCGCACAGACCACGCCACTATTGACATCGGCATAAGCAACTCCACTGAGTAAACCAACTAGCAGAATTACCACTATCAGTACATAAACGTGGCGTCGTGCCATCATTCCTCTTTTCTGATGGCAAGGTAATATTCTGGCTTTATATACTTTTGGTTTGGAAGTACGTGCATAGCGGCAGGGGAAAATGGCCTGTTTTTTACCAATAACATTTATTTTACTAATAACATTTATATAACTTGGTGATTTCATTCCTTTCATGCTTGATATCCATTTCCTGCGAGAACATCCGGACCTTGTAAGGGCATCGGAGCAGAAGCGCGGCCGGGACCCGGCCCTGGTTAATGACGTCCTTAAGCTGGACCAGCAATGGAAGAAAGAACTTAAAGCCGTGGAAGAGCTTAAACATACCCGCAATGTGGTGTCAGAAGAGATTAATCAGGCTAAGAAAGCGAAGAATAATGCGCTGGCCGAACAGAAAATCAGGCAGATGCGGGAAGTGGCAGAACAAATTAAAGAAAAAGATCATCAAGCCAATGAGCTGGTGCAGCAGCGGAATGAAACCCTGAAGAAAATTGGCAATGTTCTTGATAAAACAGTGCCACCGGGAAAAGATGAGAACGATAACAAAGAACTGAAAAAAGTTGGGAAAGTTCCCCGATTCACGTTCCCCATTAAGGATCACCTGGAATTGGGTCTGGCTTTGGATTTATTTGAATTAGACACGGCTGCCAAGGTTTCCGGGGCGAGATTCTACTACCTGAAGAATGAAGCCGTCTTGCTGGATTTAGCCTTACAGCAGTTTGCGGTCGAGTTGCTGGTCAAGAAGGGTTTTAAGATGGTCTGGCCGCCGTTCATGCTGAATAGGGCAGCTTTAGCCGGCGGTGTCAACCTCTCGGAATTTGAAGATACCATTTACAAAATCCAGGACGAGGACCTGTATTTGATTGGCACTTCTGAGCATCCACTGGTAGCCTTGAAACAAGATCAGGTTCTGCCGGGAGAAGAATTGCCTCTGAAAATGGGGGGGATCAGCACCTGTTTCCGCAAGGAAGCCGGAGCCCATGGGCGGGATACCAAAGGCATTTTCCGGGTGCATCAATTTAATAAGGTGGAACAGGTCGTCTACTGCCAGCCGGAAGATTCGCCGAAGTATTTTAAGGTGATTCAGGGGATTTCTGAAGAAATATTCAGCAGACTGGGAATTCCTTTTCGTGTTGTGGCCATTTGCAGCGGTGACCTGGGCAATAAGCAGTCCCTGCAGTATGATATTGAAGCTTGGTTTCCCGGGCAGAATGAGAAGAAAGGCGCGTACCGGGAAGTCACCAGCTGCAGCAATTGCCTGGACTATCAGGCGGTCACATTAAACACGAAATTTCTGCGGAAAGACGGAAGCAAAGAATATGTGCATCTGCTGAACAATACGGCGATTGCCACTTCTCGCGCGATTGTCGCCATTTTGGAAAATTTTCAGACCAAGCAGGGGACGGTCAGGATTCCCAGAGTGTTGTGGAAGTATATGGGAAAGATTAAAGAGATCAAGAGGAAATAATGGGCGGATTACTGGAATTCAGGAAACAAGCAGAAGAATAACTCTTCCACCCCCAAAATCAATATAAACTACCTTTTCTTCCGCCCCTCTATGCCGTTATTTCAGGAGATGCTCAAAAGCGGTGAATCGTTGTTTCGGGATACCCTCTGGCTCAGCTACGACTTCCAGCCGAAAATCCTCTATGGGCGGGAAGCAGAACAGCGGCAGTTTGCGGTCGCCATCAAGCCCCTGCTGGAAGGAAGAAATGGCCGGAACCTGTTTGTCCATGGCGCGCCGGGCATCGGCAAGACCACCGCCTGCAAGCAGGTGTTGCGGGAGCTGGAAGAGACCAGCGATGAGGTCATTCCGCTGTACGTCAATTGCTGGAAAGAGAACACGACTTTTAAAATCTTCTACAAGATCTGTCAGGATTTGGGGCACAAATTCATCCAGAGCAACCAAAAAAGCAGCGATCTGCTGGTCCTGATCCAGCAAAAGGTCAACAAGAAAAGCGCCGTGTTTGTCTTTGATGAGATTGACAAGCTGGAAGAGTACGATTTTCTTTACGCGTTCCTGGAAGACATTTACCGCAAGTCCATCCTGGTCATTACCAATTACCGGGACAGTTATGCGGAATTAGATGAGCGGGTGCGCAGCCGTTTTTCTCCCGAATTCTTATTTTTCCGTCCCTATAATGAAGCGGAAATTGCCGCCATCCTGAAACAGCGGCGGGACTATGCCTTTGTGGCCGGCTGCTGGGAGGAGGAGGCCTTTAAGGAAATCGTGGAAAAGTGCCTGGAATCCAAAGATATCCGCGTTGGGCTGTACCTGATGCAGGAGGCCGGCAATCTCGCCGAGGAAAAAAGTTCCCGGAAGATCACGGCGGCCCCGGTAGCCGAGGCGATCAGGAAAGTGGACGATTTCCGGATTAAGCCACGGGAAGGGCTGGACAGCGAATTACAGACTATTTTAAGTTTGGTGCGGGATCATACCGGGAAGAAAATCGGCGACCTCCATGCTCTCTATGCTGAGACGGGCGGGGGGATGAGTTACAAAAGTTTCCAGCGGCGCATCATGAAATTGGAAGAGGGCCGATTTATTTCGACGGATAAAATTTCCACCAGGGAAGGGAATACCAGCATTGTCCATTATTCGATGGAGAAAAAATTGACGGAGTTTTGAGGAGGAGGTATCCCAATATCCACCACTACGGTCTTCTCCTGAATGTTTTGCAGTCCAACTTTAAGATCGTGGAAGGTCACAATCAAGTCAACATCGCACCTCTTCTCCGGCACTTCGCCCGTATCCGGGTTTAATCCGGAAGGAATATCGACCGCAATCTTGAGCCCGGGAAGGGAATTGAAGTAATCTATCGCGGCAGAGATGGGTTCACGCAAGGAGCCACGTACACCTATTCCCAGCAGGGCATCAATTAACACTAACTGCATTCCTTCCTGCACGTGAAATTTGCCTAAATCCTCCCGATTGCCAATCGGGATAATGTTTGCTTTCCTCCTCACTTTCTCATAATTCTCCCACGACTCTGCGGACAGTTTCTGTTTATCGCCAAAAAACAGGATGAGCACGGGATGTTCCTGGGCAAAGTAACGGGCAGCGACGAAGCCGTCTCCGCCATTATTGCCTGGTCCGGCAAAGATGACAATGCGCTTATTGGTGAGATCATACTTTTCCTTGACGACCAGAAACACTTGCCTGCCGGCATTTTCCATCAACTCGCGGGGGTGGATGCCCTGTTCTTCGGCATACTCTTCCAGTTCCTTCATCTGCCGGGAGGTGATCATGCCCTATCGAGAACTGGTGGATTTATATATTTTCTCAAACAACGGGCTCTGTCTGACGAATTGCCTAGCTCGTCGGACTTTTTGGCAAAGCCCCCTGCTCCCGAATATGAGGACAGAGCCTAAACAACAACATCCACCAACACCGCCACTAAAAATCCTATCAGTGCCCCTACCACTACCTGCCACGGTGTATGGCCCAGCGAGAAATGCGTCTTAGTCTTAATCTTTAACTTGCTCAAAACCTGATTGATCATCAATCCTTCTTCTCCCACGCTGCGGCGCACGCCAAAGGCATCACGCAGGACGACTAAGGCAAATACTAAACTCACCGCAAAAGCGGTGGAAGTTCCTTCCTGGAGATAAATGATGGTGGCCAGAGAAACCACAAACGCCGAATGGGAAGAAGGCATCCCTCCGGTAACCACTAAATCACGCAGGGACAAGGTTTTATGCCGAAACCAGTAAATAATCAGCTTCAGCAGCTGGGTACCAAAGCCCGCCAGCAGGACCGCCAGGATAATTTTGTTCATGTTGGGAGAGAATATTTGGATGATTTATATAGATTCCTACTACCCTTTCTGTAAAGCATCCAGCATCTTCTGGACAGCATCCTGAGCACTATGATCGTTCATCAAATACGACCCCGATACAAATAAATCTGCTCCCGCCCGCTTCGCCTCGACAATGGTTTCCGGATTCATTCCGCCGTCCACAATCACTTTAACTTTCGGATTCACTTTCTTGATCAGCTTGATTTTCCGTAACTCTGATTTCAGGTATTTGCTGCCATAAAAGCCGGGATGGACCGTTAACACCAGCACATAATCCAGGTACGGCAGATGTTCTTTCAGATGAGTTACCGTTGTTTCCGGCAGGATGGCAAAGGCGACTGGCTTCTTCAGCTGCTTCATCCACAGGATGTAACGGGAATGGAAGTAAATCGCTTCAAAATGGGGGATGAACAAATTAATCCCCTTGCTTTTCTGATGCCGGGCAATCCATTTCTCCGGCTCTTTGACCATCAGATGAGCATCATAGCGGAAATCGGGAGAGAGTTTAAAGTTAAACTGCAGGGATTTATTGGGCGCAAAGCGGCCATCGACGATGTCCAGGTGGAGAGTTTTTGCGGCGCCCTGTAACCGAACGAGTTTGGCATTTAATTCTTTCTGGCTTTTGGCGATGATGGAAGGGAAGATAAGTTGCGTCATGTTCGTATTCACAAAGTACTAGTGGGTGCTTCTTTAGTTTTGGTCATTTTGGAGATATATCTCACAAAGTAGGAAAAGAGTAAGGCAATTAAAGTTAAAGTCCAATCTACAGTATTAAAACAACTTGTCGCTAAGGCCCTGGAAAAAATAAATAAGAGCACCGACCAACTTACCATCTCTGAAAAAATTTCTAATGTGTCCGCCATAGTCTTAAGATAAGGAAGTGATTAATCCATAGATAGCTATGCCGATAACGACCAGCCCCATTATCCAGGCCGCAACGCGAAGTGCCTTTTTTAGTTTTTTTTCATTCATTTTTCTCCACCTCTTAATCTTTAATTTTTTTCTAATCGCTTGATTTTATTCACCCGCCGAATATGCCGCAAAGCACGGGAAAACGGTGTCTGCAGGAATTTATCAAGCATACTCGTAGCTTTATGATATGGTGTATACCATCCCGACAAGCAGAGAATATTGGCATCATCATGCTCCCTCGCTAGACGGGCTTCCTTGAGCGAGAAAGGAATGACGGCACGAATGCCCCTGATTTTATTGGCAGTAATACACACACCCTGTGCTGAGCCGCAGATCAGGATGCCTTTAGTCTTGTGCCGGACGGCCGCCCGGGCGACCTTTTCAGCATAGTCCGGGTAATCGTCCAGAGGATTGAACACTAAGTCACCGACATCATAGTAGGGAACTCTTTTCCGTTCCAGCCAGCCTTTGATTTGCTTTTTCAGTTTAAAGCCGGCATGGTCGGAACCGAGGTAGATGGTTTTCATCAGCAATTCACCGCTTTTTCCTCATCATCATTATTTTGAGCTCTTGTAAGTCAGTTTTAATCTGCCGAGAATCTTCCCTACTATGCTCGAAACTAATTTTGGCATTTCTGGAAAATTCATGGAATTGTCCCTGATCGTAATGAAGCTTAAAGGCGCTCACTATCAGCATGGTTACTAATGAATACAGAATGGTTATATCAGTAGGAGAATGCCCGGTAAGTTTCAGGAGAAGTGAAACCATGGCAATCAGGGCCAGCACCATAATCACAATTATCAATACTCGATCTACGGTGT
This sequence comes from archaeon, assembly GCA_023265925.1. GTDB lineage: Archaea > Nanobdellota > Nanobdellia > Woesearchaeales > GW2011-AR9 > JAHFRS01. Next base: position 9,894 of record JAHFSD010000019.1, on the reverse strand, counting down.
CGCTGCTCATGGTTGAAGCCAGAGTTTTATCAGATAGATAATGAGGATTATAATTAATAGGATATAAATGATGCCTAACGTGTCAATTCGTGCTTTTACCATACTACCTCTTTTATCTCTATAAATATAGTGGAGATTATAAACTTTACTTCGCCATTGTCCGAAAAATAAAGCATTCTGCGATTATAATTCACCCTTTCCCCCCACTTCCCAACAACCTTATTCGCTGCTCTGCCACCTGCTGTATCGCCTCCCGCGCCGGCCCTAAAATATGCCGGGGATCAAAGTCCGCTGGCCGGGTTTGAACCGCTTTCCGCACCGCGGCATCAAAAGCAAGGCGCAGATCAGTGTCAGTATTAATCTTGGCGATGCCATTCTTGATCGCTAATTTAATCTGCGAATCAGGAACTCCATAAACACCGGATAATTTTGCCCCGTATTTCTGTGCTTCCTTCACTACTTTTTCTGGGACTCCCGATGCGCCATGAAGGACTAAAGGGATTTTAACCAGACGATGAATCTGCTGCACAATATCCTGCCGCAGATCAGCTTTCCCGCTGAATTTATAGGCTCCGTGGCTGGTACCAATCGCCACTGCTAAAAAATCGCAGCCGGTTCGCTCGACAAATTCTTTTGCTTTGGCCGGATCGGTGTAGAGGATGTGCCGCGATTCAACCAGATCTTCTGCCCCGCCGATAGTTCCCAGCTCGGCTTCGACAGAGATTCCTTTGGGATGGGCCCACTGGACAACTTGTTTGGTAATCTTTATATTCTTTTCAAATTCTTGGTGAGAAGCATCAACCATCACCGAGGAATAGCCAAGCTGGATTGCCTTCTTAATAATTTTCAAATCTCTACCATGATCCAGATGAAGCGCAATCGGGATTCTGGTTGTTTCAGCAGCAGTTCGCGCCAAAGCATAGAGATAGTTCATCCCGGCATACTGAATCGCTCCTTCTGAGGTGGCCAGAACGATGGGCGCTTGTAATTTTACAGCGGCATTGACCACCCCCTGCAGAATCTCTAAGTTGTTGATGTTAAAATGGGCGACGGCATAATGCTGCTGACGAGCTTTGTCCAGAATGGTTTTAGTGGGAGTGAACATGATTACCTCTTTTTTATTGATAGTACCATCATCATTTTTATACCTTTCTACAGTTTCATCAGCCTGTTCTCCCGATCGTCCTTGGTCGGGATTTCTGCCGTCTTCCGTCATAGATTTACAAAAGTGAGAATTTCACGGAATTTTACCGAGATGAACTTTAATCCTCAACTTTCCCATCCACTTCCTGGCCTCCTGCTCCCCCAACAAATTACCTTTCGTCCCCACTTTCTGGATTACCGCCAGGGAATTAACCTGCCCTAAGCGCAGCGCGTCTTTAAAGGAATAGCCTTTCAGTATCCCGGCCAGCAATCCCGAGGTGAAGGCATCCCCGGCACCAGTCGTATCCACTATCTTCACTTTTGGTGGAAGATAGGCATAAATAGTATTTCCATTCAGGGCATACAATCGCCGCGGGCCGTCGGTGATGACCATCATTGGTAGCCCTAAGCCCCGCAGCCGTTTCAGCAGTGTGGTGGTGTCCGCCGTCGAATTCAGCAGTGCCTGCGCCTCTTCCTTGTTGAAAATCAGGAGAGTTGTTGCGGACAGTATTGGTTTCAAATAGGCCACGCCTTTCTTCGCCAGGTACAATGATGGATTAAACAGCAGCGGAATATTCTTCCTCCTGGAATGCCTAGCCACTTCTTTGGCAGCAGCAAAAGCCGTGCCCATCAGGCTGCCCAGGTAAACCCAGCGAGCCTGGAAAGAGGAATGATGAATATCCGCAACCCGCAAATCCTGGCTGGCTCCTTTATGCACAAAAATGATTCGGTCTTTTTCGATCGTGGAATAAATGATGGTAGAAGAGTCGGTGCTGTTCCGGCTGGGCGGGAGAGGAAGATATCGTACGTTATACTTCCGTAATTCTTTCAGTACAAATTCCGCATCGTGATCTGATCCTAACTTCACCAGAACATTGACCCTGATCCCTAGCCGGGCCAATCCAGCCGCCACATTGGTTGCCCCGCCTCCGGAATGCATTTCCATGGACTTCACCAGAATTTTGTCACCCACTTTAGCGGTGGAGAGCGGCTGCTCTACCGTTAGAAAATGATCAACCGTTCCGGAGCCGATGGTGAGGACATCTATCACACTTACATCTCCAATTTTTTGACTTCCCCGATAATGTTGTTCATATGGTCCCGGAATCGAAGCAAGACCAGCACCATCACACTGAGAAAAATCCCGGAAGCAGACGTGATTTTAAAAAGTACGTCTCCCTGATGCCAATCAACCTGTTTAGTAAGGATGGCGATAGCGATACCAATAAAGTACGTGAAGATAATGATTAGGGAAGTGGTGAAGTATTGCAGGTATTTGGTATACTGAAGATCGAGGAGATTCTTCTTCACTGCCGTTGGTAAGTCCCCAGATCTCATTTTATTCTCCAAAGGCCATCGCCAGCAACACTAGGCCTGCAACCATTAAAAGGGCCGATCCTACCACGATGAGAAAATTTTCCTGGAGAAAGGAGGTAACTACTCCCACTACTCCAAATACTGCACTGAACACTCCCGCGATAGCCAAAATGTTCCTTTTTGTTTTATTCATAATTACACCTCCTTGTGGAATATATAGAGAAATGCGTTAATTAGGTGATATCAATAACGCATTTCTAATATAGTGAAACGCTAAATTTATCGTAACATAATTAGCGCGTTTCACTATAATGACGGACAATAATTACTGGACAAGGCCCTGCCACCAGTATATATAAAGGACACAACTATTCCGTTCAATTCCTGGTGTCCTTCAGTATTGGTATTACGAAAGGGAGATTCATCGTTCTTTATATATCTATTCCCAGCTTCACCAGCTCTTCTCTGGGAGGGATCAATTTTTCTGGGAAGGCTGCCCATAATGGGTGAAGGAAATGTTCGGGACTATATAATTCTGACGCCGGTTAATATGAACCTACACAAGTTAATATGAAACTTCTGTAAGCAAAACATTTATATATCTCGCAGCGTATTAACAGTGTAATCCAAATAGGGGGTGTTACCTATGGAAGACAGTCCACGGCCGTTAGATACATTGAATGCGTCACGGAATAAAAACGTGATGGTTGACTTAAAGAATAGCTATCGCTATGTCGGAAAATTAAAAGCTTTTGACATTCACATCAATATTGTCCTGGAAAATGCTGATGAGCATCATAATGGCGAAGTGAAACGGAAATTGGGGACGGTCTTCATCCGGGGCGATACTATTACTACCATTTCTCCGGCCTAGGAAGGTGATGAACTATGAAAGGAACCGCTTCTCACGGGCGCAAGTCGGGAAAGAAGACGCATATCAGATGCCGGCGCTGCGGAAGAAGAGCATACCATGTTCGGAAGAAACGCTGTGCCTCCTGCGGGTTTGGCGCGATAACGGCGATACGAAAACCGCACTGGAATAAGACGCATTAGCTAGAAGTATCAGTTAGAAGTATTCTGGAGAAGTGCGATCCTTCCCTCTTATTTTTCTTCCGGGAAATATTCCCGGCAAACCTCTCGCACGTCAGAGAATTTAATCTCATTACAGATCTCCCCCTTTCTGCTTAATTTGGCGATTTTCAGCCGGCAGGCATCCTGATTAAGGGGTTGGCGCAAGGTTTCACAGAGCGCGGTGTTCTGCAGGGTAGTGGCAATTTTAAAATTACAGGTTTCTTGTGCTTCCTCCCCCAGGAATTCACAAAGGACCTGGTTGTTGGTGGCCAAGGCAATCTCTTTGAAACAATCTTCCCGCTGTTCGGCATTATTGATCAAAGAGCAGTAGACCTCTTTATTATTATTAACGGCTAAATGGAAATGACAGTTATTCTCCCAGTATTCGTCAGGAATAGTGCTACAGATACTATGGTTGTTAGTTACTTCCGCCAATTGCTCCTGGCAGTAGGCTTTGGTTTTATCCGTTTGGATGAGATGGCAGGCCTCGATGTTTTTCGTTCCTATGGCCAATTCGGTGACACAGGAATCGCGAAATTGTCCGGCAGCCATCCTGCTGCATTTCTTGGCTTCAAAATAACAGTTGTCCTTAGCGCTGCCGGAAAGGAAGAAACAATTTTTTCCGGAAGAGTTGATTACTCCCCCCGGGGATGTACAGGAGATCAGGAAAAGCATAATGACAGTGAGGCCCAGGATAAACCACTTTTTCATGGATATTTTCATGGATACCTATTCCCGAGGGTATTTTTTAAACTTTATGGAAGTGGGGAATAGAGGTTGGAATGGAGAGGATAGTGTGCTGATACCCATTCACCCCTAAAAGCTTTTAAAGAAACTTCTAAATCTTTCTCTCCATGCGGACGCAGGCAAAAGACTCGGTCTTTTGAGCATCCGCATTCACTTACGTTCATGCGGACGTGCCGGAGTGGCCAAACGGGATAGGCTTAGGCGAGGTGAGTAATCACCACGAAGACACCTATTGGCTCAGTGCCTACGCAGGTTCGAATCCTGTCGTCCGCATCTTTTTATTTTTCGCGAAGCGTTTGGGGTTGATAAGGGGCGAAGCCCCTTATCCTGTAGTCCGCATTTTTTACAGCCCTTCTCGCCGTAGCGCATCACTAAAAATCTGCCAGCACTGTCGCTGTTCTTCGGAGAAGGAAGCAAGGTCCACCCAAGGACTAAATATGTTCAAGCGAGGAAGACCGCAATTTTCGACAAGATTGTCTAAACTGCTACGGCCCAATTGGCAGTCCAGCCGATACCATAAGTTTAATGGACCGCCTTGTGAACCACATCCATAACAAATATAGAAATTGTGCTCAGGTTTAATATAAAAGGAAGGTGTTCTCTCCGCGTGAAGAGGGCAAGGTGCTTTGTAATTTGGACTAATCGGTAATTTCATCAGGGCATTCCCGAGGAAGGTAATTCCCACGTCAAGCACATTGAGTCTGGAAAGAAAAAGTTCCAGACCAGCAGGGTTGCTCTTAGAAGAAATATAGAGCCTATTTCGGTAAGGATAACGGCTTACCTGCCCGGTAAAGAGGTCCAACTGCTCCATAGAGCGCTCAAGAGTAACCAACTATAAGAGCTTTACCACCAAAAATATAATAAAGGCTTCTCTCCGCCCCTGAGTAAAAAGATGGTGCCACCCAATAAAGCCTGTTTTGAGTACGAAACCTACCACGAGGGAGAGCAGAAAATCCTGAAAATCCAGGCTGCCAATTGCCCCTTCCCCCCGTCGATTGAATACAGCGACCTCTGCATGTCTAAAGTTATTGACCTCCTGCTCAGCGTCAGCGGCGTAACGACGATTACCATTTCCCAACTTCGTGAGTATGAATACGATTTCAGCCAAACCAGCCTGCTGGTAGAGCTGGCCCAACTGTACCGGAAACTGAACAAGGATGAGCGTTACTCCTACTCCCAGATTGTCATTGATCCCAAGCACGAGCAGTACATCCGTGGCAGTTACGCCCAATTCCAGCGGCTGATTTCCCGGCGGCTGAAAGAAGATCCCCTGGCAGCTTATGTAGAACTAAAGCGGCTGGAACGGCGGGAAAAAACCAAATTAGAAAATCTGCTGGATCAGCGGCATATCCTGTCGCAGCAGGCCTTGGTCAGCATTCTCCTGGACGCCATCCAGAAAATCGAGCAGCTCAGGATCATCACGCTGCTGCTGCCGCATACCAAGGAATACACGTTAGGCCAGCGGGAAATTTATGGCACGCTCTTCCACCCCACCACCCGGCCCGATTTCATGTACACTAAACTGATCAGCGAATTCCCGGAGGGGAACCTGGAGGAGAGTTATGAATTCAGGTCAGGATCGGATACCAGCCAGGCCAACATCTTTACGTTTGATGACAACATTAAAATCCTCTACCATCTTACCCCGCCGGAATTCCGCTTCCGTGAGGAGATCTATGAATTGCTGGACGACGCCAAACGCATCCTTTCGGAACATAAGCCTACCCGGGAAGAGTTTGTTGATCCGCAAAGAATGCGGGAAGTGTTTTTTAACATCGGCCGGGATTTGCTGAACGATTTAATGAGACAGAAAGGCATTAAGCTTTCCGATGAAGAGATTGATCAGCTCGCCCAGGCGCTGTTGAGGTATACGGTGGGATTTGGACTGATTGAGCTCTTATTGGCTGATCCCAAAGTGCAGGACGTCAACATTAACTCTCCCAACGGTGAGCTGCCCATTTTCATCGTCCATCAGGATTATGGTGACTGTTACACCAATATTTATCCCACCCGGCTGGAAGTGGAAAGCTGGGCTACTAAGCTTAGATTGATTTCCGGGCGGCCCTTAGATGAAGCCAATCCGATCCTGGACACTGAACTGAAAGTGGAAGGGTTTACCTCGCGGGTAGCGGCCCTGACGGCGCCGTTAAATCCCAGCGGGTTAGCTTTTTCCTTCCGCCGTCATCGTGACTATCCCTGGACCCTGCCGCTCTACCTGCAGCCAAAAATCAGGATGATGAACTCTTTGGCGGCAGGGCTGATCAGCTTTCTCATTGACCAAAACGCGACGCTGCTGGTAGCCGGAACCAGAAGTTCAGGAAAAACATCGCTGTTGGGATCATTCCTCGTGGAGATCATGCGGAAAAGTCGGGTGATTTCGATCGAGGACAGCGTTACCGGTGACATGGAAATCCTATTTAAAGAAAAAAATAAAATAAAGAGGGTACCAATTGGAGATTTTGTGGACAGGTACATGCAGAAGCAGAAAGTACGAAACAGTAAATCCGGTCATGAAGTCGTTGACCTGCAGGAGAAAGTGGAGGTTTATTCCCTCAACAAGACCGGAAAAATGACTTGGGCAAAAGTAAGCAAACTCATCAGGCATAAGGTACAAAAAGTCATTTATGAAGTGACCACCAGAACCGGAAGAAAAATAAAAGTAACGGGCGACCATTCTTTATTTACGATCAAGAACATCATCATCGCACCAGTAGAGGCAAAATTATTGAAAAAAGGAGATTTCCTGGCCGTTCCCCGATATTTACCGAATAGCAATCCGCCCCTCAGCCACATCAACATCATCGCTGGATTTTCGGGCGGGAAGGGAATTATGAAAGGATATCTCCTTGATAAAAGATTGATTCCCCTTCTACAACAGCGCCGGCAGAGATTAAAAACAATGGGAAAAAGACTTTACACCAGGTCAACAATCAGTCGATGGATTCGCACCGGAACAATCCCGGTAATGGTGCTACGAGCACTTCATCTCTCCCCATCGTCCGGCAGTCTTTTCAAAGTTTCTAGTCATTCTCAGGCCCTTCCCGTTTCTCTAGAGCTGGACCATGACCTGCTCACGTTTATAGGGTTGTGGCTGGCTGATGGCTGTTACGATCATTCTTCCGTGATTATGTCGGTGGGTTCGCCTGAAGAACGAGAACTCGTCACCAGAATAGCCCGGAGATTTAACCTGCGGATCAAACAACATTCCGACAAGTTCTCATTGATGATTCATTCCCAAACATTAAAGATGATTATGAAAGACTTTCTTCAATTACAGGGAAATGCTTATACCAAGAGAGTTCCTTCCTGGGTCTTTACGCTCTCAACAGAGCAAATCGGCTGGCTCTTGAAAGGTCTGTTCAGTGGCGATGGTCATGCCGGAAAGCAGGAAATAATTATAGCCTTGTGTTCCCGAAAAATGCTGGAGGACATCCAGTCTCTCCTTCTGCAGTTCGGCATTATTGCTAGAATTGGGAGCCAACACAAAAAGGATCAAACGTATGCTGAAAGAATCTCTGATTTAGAGTCCTGGAAACGGTTTAAAGAACACGTAAACTTTCTGCAGCAAGAAAAACAAGCGAGACTTCAGCATCTTTGCGCCAAGACCTCAACCCATAATTCCACCGACCTGTTTCCTCTCAGCGATTTTCTCCGAAAAGAATTAACGGGATTAAAATATTATTATTACAAAAATAGCCGGAATAATCTGGGACGAACGATGCTCAAACGACTATTACTTTTACACCCTTCCTGGCCGAGTGATAAAACCGCCCGGCAGAATCTTAAAATTTTTGCCCAGGCGGATATTTTTTGGGATCAAGTGCGAGAAATAAAGAAGCTGCCAACAGCAGAGCAGTATGTGTATGATCTTTCTGTGCCCGGAACAGAAAATTTTATTGCCAATAACATTATTGCCCACAACACTTTTGAGCTTCCGCAAGAATCGATGCGCGCGCTGGGCTATAACATTGAATCGCTGAAAGTAGCCTCAGCGTTATCTGCCCCCGGAGCGGAAGTTGATCCCTCGATTGGCATCCGTTCCACGCTGAGGTTGGGCGATTCGGCTATTTTTGTGGGAGAAGTACGCAGCAAGGAAGCCGTAGCCCTTTTTGAAGCGATGAGAGTAGGCGCAGCTGCCAATGTTGTTGCCGGAACCATTCACGCTGATTCACCCTACGGTGTCTATGACCGCGTCGTCAACGATATTGGCGTGCCCAAGACGTCCTTCAAGGCCATTGATGTCATTATCATTGCCAATCCCGTCATTTCCGGATTAAAGAAATTCAAACGCGTACTGCGGATTACCGAAGTCAGGAAGGAGTGGGATGAAGATCCGTTGAAAGAAGGCGCTTTTGTCGATTTGATGGTGTATAATCCGCTTACCGACCAACTGGAAGTCACCGACGAATTAAAAAACGGCAATTCGGAAATACTGAAGCGGATGGCTGGCCGGGTCAAGGAATTTGCCGGTGACTGGGATGCCGTCTGGAACAATATTCAGCTCAGGGCCGATGCCAAACAGGCGATTGTTGATCTGTTTGTGGAGAACAATGATGCCAGCATTTTGGAAGCTGATTTTGTGGTGAAGGCGAACGACATTTTCCACCTGATCGCCGATAAAATAAAAGACAAGAAAGGCCATCTGGACAGTTCGCGCATTCTGTTTGAATATAAAGAATGGTTAAGGAAAGAAGGGAAGAGAAAGCTGTGATTTAGAGCAAGTTGGAAAGTTTATGGAGTTCTATATTCGCAACGTGGGTGTAAATCTGAGTACAGGACAAGAGCATAATTTTTATTTTATTATCTTGTTGATTCTGTCCATTTACAAAAACCACATTCATCAGAGGGGGCAGGAATATCACTTTCCAAAACTTCAACCACATTCTTAAAAATCTTCTCGGCGTTCTTGATCTCGACTTTAATCTTAACTAAATCAGTATTGAAGCAAACATGACCATTTTCTTCTACACCGTGAGGATGATAAAACAATAAGTAAGTATAATCCTCGGTTTCATAGCCATTTTTTCTTAAGAGAAAGTTGTATATATCCATCTGATCCTGATAATGCACGTGCGTATCTTCCTTTAATGGAAACCCTCTGGTTTTATAATCCAAAACAATTAATTTCTTCCCCTTCTGAAGAATATTATCAATTGCTCCATGAATGCGGTTACCTTTCTTATCTGTCCATTGGATGCCTTTGAAATTACTTCTCCAGACTTTGAGAAGTTCTTCATCATCAAAGAGTTTAACGGTTCCGTTTAATTCCTGAAGTTCTGGTGGAAGTTCTCCTTTCTTCATAAAGCGATCAAAATGTTCTTTAAGGACTTTGTCCATTCCGCTCGGCAGAGAGGGGAAAATTGTATCTGGACGCTTGATATTCTTGTTAAAATTAAGCCAGAAACATCTGGGACAATCTTTTAGTAAGCTTAATGATGAGGGGCTGAATTTGTAGATCATTTTTGCGTCAACTCTTGCGTCAACCACTTTTGGCGATGTGAATTAACTTTATATCCTATAGAGATTATGGCATCCAAATTGTAAAAGTCTACTTCTCTGTTAACGGGTCTATTTCCCTCATTTTGAACTATTAGGAATTTCCGAATAGTTGCCTCT
>JAHFSD010000018.1 GCA_023265925.1 archaeon | reverse complement strand
CATAAATTTATAAACCACCCCCTGTCCTTACCAGGGCAATGACCGACAAAACCTGCCTTTCCTGCAAGAGGCGCGTCATGAACGATCGCGGGCATGTCACTTTTCCCTGCCCCAGCTGCACGAAGTATGAGCTGGTGCGCTGCAGCCAGTGCCGGGCTAATGCTGTCAAATATCAATGTCCTTCCTGTAATTTCTTGGGGCCGAATTAACATGGCACGGGCAATCATTACCTTCAAACTGATGCCGGAATCTCCCGCTACCGAGTTAGACCCCCTTAAACTGCAGGCGCAGGAGATTGCCAAACAGCACGGCGCTCTGGGGCAGCTGCAGGTGAAAGAAGAGCCGATTGCTTTTGGCTTGACGGCGGTGCTGGTGCTGGCCATGTATACAGTAGAAGGGGCCAATTTTGAAGCGATTGCCGAAGAGATGCAGAAGATTGAAGGGGTACAGAGTGCTGAAGTAGCAAAGATGGATCTGGCACTGGGTTAAAACGTAATTATTCAGCCAAGTGAAGCGCTCCCGTCCTAAGGTCGAGCTTCTTCGATTCAAATATGCGAACCGACAAGGGGGTTGTCCCATCCGGGGGTGCACGAAAACAAACAACGATTTGTTTTCGGCACAGAAATGTGGTAGCTTCCACATTTCTTGTGTCTGCCCTCGATAAATACAACGAGAGGCGAGAAGATGGTAGAGCTTCACTTCAGGAAGCTAAAGTATTACTTCCCGTGGTAACCTTTTTATAGGCAGGGAATTTAGTCGTTCCTACAGCAAAAAAGAGGTGCTCATGGGCTGGAAGGATATTTTTAAGAAGAATGTCGGAAAAGGGGTTAGCAGTACGTACTTTCCTACTTTTCAGAAAGCCTCCCCAGTTATCGGCAAAGTAGCCGATGCTGCCGGCAGCGTTGCCGGTGGTGTAGGGGCAGCCGGAACCGCTGCCAAAGGAGCAGTGTTTGGCGGGGCAGTCGCCGCCGGCGCCAGCCTGGTGAATTCGATTGCCGACCCGGGATTTATCCTGTTCATTGTCGGGTTACTTACTTTTATCTTTAACGAATACGCCGGGAATGTGGTGGTATCGGTTATCATTGGCAGTTTTTTTCTTTTCTTTTCTTCCATTTTTATCTTCAAGGCGAAGGGAATAATGTTCGCCGCTATATTCTGGGTCTGGTACATCGCCTTTGGTGGGATTACCGATCCGAATGCTTTGATTTACCTGCTGCTGCCCCTGGTTATTATTGGCATGGTGGTTCATGGCTTGACCAACAAGATCCGCGGCGGATCGTTTGGCGAGGGAGCAAGTGGAGAAATCATTGGCCTTGTGCCGGTTTTATTCTTCTTCCTCGATCTGGGCCTGCTGGATTTCCTAACGAAGACGTTTGAGCTTTCCCTCTCGCCCTTCCTCCAAAACCTGCTCTTATTTACGCCCTGGTGGGCCTTGTTAGGGTTGTTTGCCACCAAAAAAGAAAGTTTTGCCATCACCGTCTTCCGCGTTGCCGGAATAATGTATGTGTTCATTATCCTCACCGTGGGCGTGGTTCCCGATGCCTATGCCAAATATCGGGAACAATCGCTCGTTCCCGGACCGGGGCAGTTCCTTGAGGCAAAAAAAGAATTGAAAGAGCGTCTGCCCCAGCGGGAAAATCCAGCACTATCTCATCTTGCCTGCCTGTTTGGCGGGGAACTTACTGATCTTCAGGGCTGTATCCAGAAGCGGCAAGAGCAGTCGGAATGGAAAGGCATTTGCCAGGAGCAAGAAAAAAATGAGCCGGGAACAGCGGAATTTGACGACTGCATCAAAGAGCAGCAGGAAAAGAAAAAGCAGGGCATTGACGTTTCCGGCGCACAGGATCCCACCAGGAACCAGCCGATGAAAGCCGAGTTCGTGGAAAGCCCGTATTTTCCCAAAAGCACTTTTCGCAGCCCGGCGGAAGAAGTCGTATCCTATCCTCTCGAATTCAAGGTGGAAAATCCGCGGAAGCTCGAGTTTGACGTGAAATTTTCCTGTTCCGTAAAGAAAGGGGCGGAAACTGTTCCCGCCGTCATTACCGGCCCGCCGGAAGGCCTGCTGAAAATACTGAAGGAAGAAACGACAGGAACAACCGTTATCTGCCAGACCAGTAAGCTTGAGGGCAGCTATCAGCTCGCCTATGAAGCAAGATTGAAAGGGGTACAGACAACTTCGATCCTGCGGCGCGCCTTCATCGGCAACAAAGATCTTCCCTGGAAGGAAGAATGGCTGCCGCGGATCATGCCGGCACATTTTTCCGGGAACCAGCATCGGTCGCAGGCCGCAGCTGATTTAGCCCGGCTCAATTTTGCCTTGGGCAAGCCGGTGGAAAATCCCATCATTGAATGGAATAGCAATAATGAACAAGGAGACGGGGTAGTCTTATCTGCCGCAGTGGAAAACGCCGGTTCCGGAAAGATTCTCTCCATCAACAGCTACCGTCTGGCGCTGGACGGCTTTTCCGGCAATAATTGCCCGCTGGAATCAACGAAGGCTATCACGCCGCCCCGGGACTTTACCAAGAGTATCTACCTGTTTACCTGCTTTGTCAATGAGCTGCCCCTGGAATTAAAGAATCCGGTCGACTATGTGTACAGGGAATTTACTGGTACCATGAACTATGATTATCAGATCACGAGAGAAATTCCTATCGAAGTGAAAGTAATAGCGTCGGAGGGAGCGCCGGAGGGCAACTAATGAAGCCCGTACTGTATCCACGTATCAGTCTCGTACTGATTAGTCTCGTACTTCTGACCTTTCTTCTGGGTTGCGGATCGTCGCCGCCTTCCGCTCTCAGCTATAATTTCAAGCAGGGCTTGGCCGATGTTACCATGAGGCTCCTTCCCCAGGCTCCCCCGGAAAAGATCTATCCCTCTTCCAGCTTTAAAATCATGGCCGAGCTGGATAACCAATTGGCCTATGATCTTACTGAAGGAACGGTGAGCATTGTTGGCCTTGATCAACAATATTTTCAGGTAATACCCTTACAACAAACCATCCCTGTTCTCCTGGGACGCAGCTTTACCGCTCCTTCCGGAGAAAAAACAATGGTGGAATTTGACGGAACTGCTCAATACCTTATTGATAATGCCAAGGAATACGTGGGAAATTACTTCCTGACTTTGCGGTATAACTCTAACGTTGATTTTAGTGACAGCATCTGCATCAATCCCAACCTTTATGACGTCTATGATGCCGGCTGTAAGGTTCAGCCGCAAAAATCCTATTCCGGGCAGGGCGCTCCAGTAGCAGTAACAAAATTGGAAGAGATTATTACGCCGGGAGCAGCTGTTGAATTTCGGTTGACGGTCGCTAACCGGGGAAGGGGAAAAGTGAATTCGCTCACTTTGGGAGCAGCCCGTCTGGGCAGCCAGGAAATGACTTGTTTATTTGGAGGAACAGCAGGGAATAGCCGGACGATCACCTGGCCTAAGGAAAAGCAGGAAGTTCCCATCATTTGCAGGGCGATATTGAAAGACCAGAGTTCTTACACGACGACCATTGCGGTCGATTTCACCTACAGCTATGAGCGGGTGGAGCAGCAGAAGTTGAGGATGGTGAGGTAGAAACAACTCTATAATCAAAGATTATCACAATGAAAAAGAGGTTGAAAAAGAAATTGAGGAAAAAGCTGTATGGTAATTTAGTAGTTCTTCTCCTTGTGCTCGTTATCATTGTTGTTGGATATTATCTTGCTACACATATTACCAAAAGAATACCAACCCCGGCAGTCGAGTTTGACCACATTTTGGAACCGATTCCAGACAAGCTTTATGCCACAACCGCAAAATTTCTTAGGGATAATCCAAAATATCGTGCCGGTGTCAATATCAACAGAGAGCTTAAACAGTATCTGGCTAGCTTTACCACTAGGAATTACCGCACAGCAGCCGTTCAAATTATCCATTGGCAAGATCAACTGAATGGCCTGGATCTGCGAAATATATTGGCTATTGATACTGTTCTCTCAAAGTCATTGGAAAAAGCAGCCCTGAACGTGAGGATAAACAAAGAAAATATTGCCAAAGAAGAACAATCCTGCGGTATCTTTAATGGGTTGCTGAATCCTTCTTTGCTGGTGATGGACTTAACGTTATGGACAGGGAAATCAAAAATTTATCCAACTCTCCAACACCATAATGATGTCGGCAAACAGTGCCTCATTTACTACCCTCAGCTCAGCCACGGGATGGTGACGTATGATGTGAGAACGGGAAGGATTGTGCAAAGAAGTGCCTTCTGCGATCCTTCCGAAACGAAAAGCAAATGCTTCGGCGTTTGGGATTATTTCTGGAAATTTGCGGTTGAACCAAATGAGGGACCAATGAATTATGGTGTAGGATGTAGTCTAACCGACTGGATGAATCAAGGGTTTGTCTGTACGCACGGGGTTGATATTCGAAATAATACAATGATGATGAACACTATCTTCTCCCTCGATGGCACTGCACTGCTCCACATTGACGTCAAAGATGAATTTCAGAATGCCTTAGGCGCCAGCGGAAAAAAAATCATCGACAACGTCAAACAGAAATGTGCTAAAGTAAAGGAAAAATCGTCCAAATATGGCAGCTTTGTTCCAACATTAACGGGAGCAGGAAGTTCTCTCACGGGCGGAGTTATTTCCACAGCTACAGCTGCCACCGGCACGGGAGAAGGCCTCAAAGAGGAATACGAGAAGGCGATGCTATTTGCCTCGTTATTCTCAGAAGCTTGTGTAGCAAACCCGAGCGATTTAGCCAAGGATTTAGCTGGTGGAGGAGGAGCAGGGCAGTTTGGGTTAAATAAGCCGAATGCCTGTATTTTGTCTGCAGCGCCTGAGCTAGGAGCTACTGGTCTGAAAGAAGAGATGCAATGTGTTAATCATTTCTTTGGTCCCAGAGGACTGGAACAGGTGCAGAATTTGGATGGATTACCGGACAATCGCTGTTTGCCTTCTGCTTCACAAGATAGTTCCGAAGATGAAATACCGAAAGCAGAAAGTGGTGGTTGCGGAGAAGCAGGTGAATCCTGCGGCAGATCACCCACCGATGATGAAGAGGATGCAATAGATTCAGCTGTTCAAAACTCTTTCTACCAAGGAAGAACCGAACGAGAATATTCTTATCCAACCCGTATAATTGATAGTGATGAGGAAATGCTTGAAGTTTGTGGAAGTGAAGATGGTAAACCACGTGTTGCTTGTGTAGACACTTATTCAGGTGTAGTTTTTTTACCCAACGAAGCAGTGCAGGGAAACCAAGATGATTCCTTGGTGCCCGCTGAACCAGAAGGCTATGCTGTATCACGTCGAGGGGTAATAGAGCATGAATATGATCATTTAGATAATCCTACTTTAAGTGAAGATGAAATACATGAACGTGATTTAGGATATGGCGGGATAGTTCCTAGTAAAAGCAATCAGCCAACTCCAGACAGTTTAGAACCGGACGAATGTTCCGCTCAAGCCAGGAAAGTTGATGCTTTAGCTCATTGCTTAGAACAGTCTCAAATGAGAAAGCTCTTAGGGAAAAGAGGAAGAGAACCTACTCCAGATCCAGTTCCTCCCGGTGATGAAGTTGGCGGTACACCAGTTCCAACTTGTGATGAAGCGAGGGAGAGTGGCGGAGCAGGCGGATACTTTGGAACAAAGGAGAATTCAGCGGATGATTGTATTATCGGAGATTTCTGCGACTTTACAGGTCCTATGTATGTAAATGGAAGAATCTTGGATAAACGATGCCTTTACGTTAACACTAATTCTGAAGGATTTAACTGTGCTCTTGGTATTGAAGATAGTTGATTATTGCTCTTTGGGAGAACTTATCACTCATTTGGGAAATCAGGAGTATCCAATTCTCCCAAACAGGCTTGGTCTTTTTTACATAATTCTTTAATAACATATTTAGAGAAAGGTATTTTTAATTTACTCCATTGTAATCGGAGATGAGACAAGCCTGGGAGGCGAAATTTTTCAGAAATATACCTCGCGGTCTGTTCTACAATATCACGGAATTCTTGCGAATCTGTAATAAGCTCAACAGCACTTGTTTTTTTATTTTTGTACCAATCTATTTTACCAGCTGCTAACCAATCTCCACTCTGAAAGTACTTGTCCCTTAATGGAATTAGCTTTTTTGGCGTGGTTATTCGAATAATTTCCTCGAAACGTCCTGCTTTCTCAAAATAATCAATTGCTTGGTCATAATACCAGTTTCTTTTCTTTTCGTTAGATTCCCGTGACGTAAGATAAGCGTACACGCTGCCAATACCATCTGCACTTTTACAGGCCCGGTAATGATCAATTACCTCCAACATTTGTCTAGTATATTTTTCCTTATCCTCTTTATACTGGCAATTTGCTAATATAATATCCTGCCTGATCAAACCATTGGTAACTCCACTGTAGTCTGGTGTTATGAGGCAATTGTCTGATGATCGGTTGTGTTTATCCTGGTATTTTTTCTGTACTTTTTCTTCATCGCATTGATCGGCGTTTTCCGCCTCTTCTTGAAAGAATCTGGGAAAAGGTCGAAGAGAAGTCACGTATTTTACATATCCGTCTTCTTTCAGAACGACTTGGGGAATGTATTCTGACAGGAGCTTTCTTTTTATACTCTGGATAGTCCCTTCTAACGTCTCGTTTTGAAGCTGTGGAGCGGGCGCAACAACATTTTCTTGAGAAGGCTTTTTATCGGAATAATTGCCACAACCAATTTCAAGAGTGGCAGCAAGACCAATGACCAGATGTAATTTTCTCATTTGTTTTACATTGTTTTCTACGTTTAAAATACTTTCGCATCAAAAGCTCATTGTCGGATCAAGAAAAATGAGATAGCCGACTCCCGACCACCCGAGCGAATCAGGGGAAAGCCCTGGGCCCGGTGACTGTTCCAGCTAGGCGGAGAGAACGTTCCAACAGTTTGAAGCTGCCGCCAACTGCTTAAATCAACGGCAGTTCTCTCAGAACAGCAACCGGCCACAACCCGATCCTCTTCCACCCGGCGATGAAGTTGGCGGTACACCAGTTCCAGCTTGTGATGAAGCGGGGGAAAGTGGTGGAGCCGGCGGCTATTTCGGAACGAAAAAGAATTCAGCGGATGACTGCATTATTGGTGATTTTTGCGACTTTAGTGCTGGGGGGGCAGTTTCCTCACGAACCGGATTCAATAAGAAATGTCGGTTTGTACGAAGTGAAGATAAACAGCAAATCCCAATATTTTATATAGCACCGGCTCTTTTTCATCACCAATGAATATCACCATCCTGGGCGGCGGCAGCTGGGGAACAGCCTTAGCGATCCATCTGGCCCGGAAGCAGCATCAGGTTAAGGTCTGGGAATTCTTTCCGGAGCAAGCCGAGGAAATGCAGGAAAAAAGAGTATGTAGATTACTACCCGAAGAAAAACTGCCTGCTACCATTACCGTCTCGTCGCAGCTGGGACCAGTTCTTTCCGGAAGCGAGCTGGTGATTGTTGCTGTCCCTTCCGATAAGGTGGAATCCGCTATTATTGCTGCCCAACAATTTATTTCCCGTCAGCCAATCATCCTGGCCTCCAAGGGCTTTGCGGCCGGTGCACGATTGTTAAGCGAAGTGGTGAAAGAACACGTTTCCGGTGAAATCTACTGCCTGTATGGCCCGACTCATGCCGAGGAAGTCTGCCGGGGCCAGTTTAGCGGCATTGTACTCGCGGGAGGAAAAGGAAAAACAAAACTGAAGAAGGAGATAGAAAGCAAAGATTTGAAAGTAGAATTGAGCAACGATATCATTGGCGTTCAGGTTGCCGCTGCCCTCAAGAACGTGATTGCTGTTCTCGTTGGCATCATTGAAGGAAAAAGTCTCGGTGACAATGCCCGGGCTTATGTGATGACCAAAGGGTTAGCGGAAATCAAGCAGCTGGGCCGGAACTGGGGCGCCAGGAAAGAGACGTTTTATGGCTTAACGGGCCTGGGCGATCTGATGGTGACTTGTGGCAGCCGGCATTCCCGCAATTTTTATGTGGGGAAGGAAGTGGGTAAAGGACGGAAACTTGATCAGGTCTTAGCCGAGATGAACATGGTGGCTGAAGGGGTGACGACCACTAAATATATACCAGAATTGTGCCGGAAATTTCAGATAAGGCTGCCGTTGCTGGAAGGGACGTCTGCTGTTCTCTTTGAGGGGAAAGAAATACGGGCAGTGCTGGAGGAAGGCTGACCGGAACCAGTTTCGGGACAACAGATTAGGTTGAGACTAGAAAAAGATGCTTTAGCCAATGAGGAGAAATCCCACTTAGAGAACAGTCACTTCCCCTTCCCTACCATCTTCTCCAACTTCTCTTCCTGAAATCCGACTATCGTCTGCCCGTCAATCTCAATCACCGGAACTGCCAGCTGTCCGGTCTTCCACAACATTTCCTCGCGCTCCTTTTCCAGCTCGACGATATCCACTTCCTGAACGGGAATTTTCTTCTTCTTAAACCATTCCCGGGTCTTCTGGCACCAGGTACAGGTAGGAGTCATATACACTTTAATGTCCATTTTAACCACAAAGAAGGATAGTTTTATATATATTTTTCCATTCATCTTACCATGCCGAGCAAAAAGCAGTGGTTGGTGGTCAATCTGTCGCTAGGGCTGTTTGCTCTCCTTCTGGCGTTAAATTTGGCCGAGGTTCGGCTGCCTTCGGCAGGAAGGACGGCGTCCTACTTCGATTCGGCTGCGCCGCTTTGTGTGGTGGAATGGAAAGAGCAGGCCACGGCCTGGAATGACCTGGATCGCTGTTGCTTGGAAGCACGGGCACAACTGGAATGTGCCGCCGAAAATAAGGTGCTTCCTTCTGGAGAAGCCAGTTGGGATTGTCATACTGGAAGAAATCTTCATTATCGCCTGAACAACAAGGCGTTTTATTATTGCCAGCAGCAGGATTTTTGGAGGTAAGAGATAATAAAAGAGATAATAAGAAGCAAGTGTTGAGGGGAGGTGCTGGATGAAAAATTTTATCGAGAGGGAATGGAAGTTTCAGGAAAAGATCTTCTTCATCCTTGTCCTGATCGTTCTTCTGCTGGGAAGCGTCAATGTCGCTAAAGCCCGCGGCTGGTTCATTCCCGAACAGCCGGCACCGGAAATTATTCCGGGTAATGTGATTAAATTAGATTCTCTCACTCTCGACCAGAAAATTGCCCAGATGATCATTGTGGGCGGTGTGCGGCACAATCTGCCCTCCTGGAAGAGTATGCAATTGGGCGGGATTCACCTGTTTGCCCTGCAGGATGAAGACGTTTTCAGGCAAACCATTCAGGAATTTCAGCAGGAGATGGCCATTCCTTTCCTGGTCACAGCGGATTTGGAAGGCTGCCGCAGCCCCTTTGCCCATTTTCAGGAATTTACGCCCGCTTCGGAAATTTCCTCGATCGGGCAAGCGTTTGAGGTCGGTGCTGAGGAAGGAAAATTCCTGGCCGCGTTAGGTTTCTCCGTCAATTTTGCTCCCGTCGTGGATTTGGAAGATACCATCTGGCACTGCCGCAGTTTCCCCGGGAATGAAACGCAGATTGCCGAATTGGCTGAAGCGTATATTCTGGGATTGCAGAAGGAAGGCATCATGGCCACTGCCAAGCACTATCCGGGAAAGACTTTGGTGGTGAGAGATCCCCACAAGTTTCTGGTGGAAGCGGAAATTGAGGCCAAAGATGTTTATCCCTATCGTTACCTCTCCCAAAAAGGCGAGGTGAAAGCAATTATGGTCAGCCATGTCATTCCTTCCGGTGAAATTGTCTCCTCTGTACCTTCCGTAGCCTCTCCCTCCGTCATCAACGGGCTGAAGAATTCTTTTCCCGGCCTGATTGTCAGTGATGAAATTAACATGCTGGGGCTGAAGAAATTTTATCCGCGGATGGACGACGCCTATGTGGCGGTGTTCAAAGCTGGAAATGACCTCATCATCAATTTCAATGACGATCCTAATGAGATCTATCGCCTGATTCAGGTAGTGAAAAGAGCAGTGGAACGGGGCGAGATTCCGGAGCAGCAGATCGACGCTTCAGTACGTAAAATTTTAGAGAGGAAAGGGTTTACGGTGTCATGAAAATGCGGGAAAGCGCCGCATTTTCAGGACGCCAAAAAAGAACCACGCCCTAAAGGGCGGGGCTTTCTTTTTTGTGCGAAATAAAAGAGGAACTTTTTCAGGATACCTTTTTAAATAACCCGCCTTTCGAGCCATTCATGTCCAAATCGGAAGAACCTAAAAAGGAAAGCCGAATCAAAACCAAGAAAAAAGCCTGGTATAAGATTCTGTCTCCTCCATCGCTGGGCAGCAAGGAAATAGGGGAAAGTTACCTGGCCAGCGCCGAAAGCAGCAGCGGCAGGACCATGCGAGCCAACCTGCGGGACTTGACCGGCAACCCCAAGGATCAGAATATCTACCTGCGCTTCCGTATCGGGAAGGCGGAGGGGCTGGCTTTACCCACTTCCCTGATCGGCTATGAACTAGCCTATTCCACGATCAAGCGGATGGTGCGCCCGGGAGTTGACCGCCTGGATGACCAAATGGTGGTGCAGACCAAAGACCGGCAACGCGTCATCGTCAAGATGATTGGCGTTACACTGCATAAAACAAACCATTCCGTCCACAGCAGGATTCGCCACCAGTGGCGCCAGTTTCTTAAGGAAGAGATGAAAAAAGGCGACATTGACGCTTTTGTGCTGCAGCTGATTGAATCTAAATTACGGGCAGCCTTGAAGAAAAAGCTTGATAAGATTTATCCACTCCGGGAATTGGCGGTAAAAAGTTTGCTGTTGGCGGGCAAGGATGGGCGGGTGCAGGAAGAGCCCGTGCCGGAAACGGTTTCCGAAGAGCAGCCTTCCCGTACTGCAGAAGCAGTGGAAGCGGCAGTGACAGCAGAACCAACTGAATCCCTGCTGGAAAGGGAAGAACTGCCCGTTGAGCAGGCCGCGTAGATTCTGATGATGAAATTGTTAGTCTTTACTGACATCCATGAAGACCGGAAAGTTCTCCAGCAACTCGTCCAGCGGGCCAGGCAGAAGGACATCCATATTGTTATCTGCACGGGTGATTTCTCGACGTTTGGCCGAGGGGCAAATCTGGTGATGAAAGAGTTTAATGATCTGGAGAAAACATTTATTGTCATTCCCGGGAATCATGAGGATAAGGAAGGCTGGCTAGACCAGGCCGTTAAGAATTACCCCTACTGTATCAACCTTCATGGACGGGCGATGAATATTGACGATTACCTCTTTTTGGGCTATGGCGGCGGGGGCTTTTCCCCGGAAGATGCTCCCTTCCGAAAAGTTTCCCGGGAGTGGTATGGGAAGTATAATGGTAAGAAAATCGTGCTGCTCACCCACGGCCCGCCGTTTGGGACGACATTGGATTTGATTGGTAACCGTCATGTCGGCAATCACGATTACCGCCATTTTATTGAAAGGATTAAACCCAAGCTGGCCTTGTCGGGACATCTGCATGAAACTTTTGGCGCGGTGGACATGATTGGCATGACGAAATGCGTCAACTCAGGGAAAGAAGGAGTGGTGATTGAGGTGAAGTAGTTTAGCGAATACTTTTTCTTATCCAGTTTAGAAATTCTCTATTTCCGTCAATTTTAAAGAAAGCAATAATCGGGCAGGCATCACTATGGATTTTCTTCACCTCTTGTATTATTTTTGATTTTTTCTGGAGCAATGAAAAAGCCTGAACATTAAAATACTCTCTTTCGACGATTTCGTCTTTCCACCAGTATCGTGAAGGGCCTTTGAGGACAAGTGCTCCAGCAATTAATCTGTTTTGAATAAGAGCATCCGAAATTTTATCTGCTTCTTGTTTAGAAGTTGCACTGATGAGAACCTGGCAGTATTTTGGAAAGATCATTTTTCAGCTCCTATCGCCTCCACAAACACTTTCTTCACCTTAATCGCCAACCCTTTCTCTTTGGTATTAATCTCTACTGCTGACAGCAACGCTTCCCCAATCGCCACCAACTCCTCTTTCAGCGTCATGACTGCCACGGTTTCTCCTTTGCGAAAATTCTCTAATTTGCTGATGCCGGGAATAGCGACATCCCGCCCATGTGTCACGCTTTTAATGGTGGTGTCAAAGATCCAGCATTGGGAGATGTGCCTCAAAGCAGTTTCAATGGGTTGGATACAATACAGCAGGAATTTAGGATTGTTTTCTTCTTTATAGAAATGGCAGGCATCCCGCAGGTCATTGAGCGTCACCAAATGATCTGCTTCCGTAAACGGGCCAGCTTGGGTTCGTCGCAATTCAGCCATGTGGGCACCCACTTTCAAAGCCTGGCCCAGATCGGAGCAAATTTTTCTGATATAAGTCCCGGCCTGGCATTTGATGCGGAACAAGACGTCCTGCCCCTTAAATTCCAGAATTTCCAGTTCATAAATTTCTCTTTCCCGCCACTGGCGCTTTACGGCACTTTTAACGGGAGGAAGCTGTTTTATCTTTCCAATAAATTTCTGGATAGTTTCCCGCAACAGCTGTTCATCTACTTCTTTATGGAGGTGCATTATCCCTACATATTCTTTCGGGGCAGTCAGTAAAAATTGGGTGATGCGGGTGGCGCGGCCTAAGGCGACGGGCTGGACGCCGGTAACTTGGGGATTTCCTTGTTCTAATTCTCTAAGGTCCCCGAGTGACCAGCTTTCGTTATGCCTAGTATTTTCTGCACATAGTCTGAAACCTGGTGGGAACTTCCGAAAGCTATGCTTTTGTCGGACCCTTGGGTTTGTCTATGTTAACGATACCGTACTGTATAAGTTCTTTAGGGGTTCTCTCTTTTGGATTTTTTCCAAAATTTCCCTCACTTCCCTTCTTGATAAATATTTGTTTATTCATGGCATTTGCTTCACCTCGTAGTGTTGAGATAATATTTAAAAGTTCTTTGCCTTGATCTGTTATTGAAATGGTAAAAGGATGCCTATTAATTCCAAGTCCTTCAATATTAATAAATGGTGAATATTGGTCCTTTCTTAGTGTCCGTAAACATGAATCTTCTCTAATTTGAAGCCTCTTGGAAAATTCTTTTGTAGTAAATTTCTCATTTTGACTTAATATTGATAAATACGCGCACATAGTCTTAGTAAAAGAATGGCTTATAATTCCAGTAATGGCTCTTTGTTTTCTATCATTATGAAGGCTAAATGGAATAACTTTTCTAACTGAGAACTCTTTAAAGAAAGAATATAATTTTTCCCATCCTTCTAACACAAAAGTGCCGTGGTTTCCTTTGTTTTTATCTTTAAATAAATGGACAAGTCCGCAAGTTTTCAATACTTTTTTAAATAATTCTTTCTCTTTTTGATTGTAACTTAAAGTTATTCTATGGAGCCCGACTTCGTCTATTTGAGCTCCCCCTTCTGCGGCTAGTAATCCGTTGAGCGCATAAAAGCTCAACCTTTTGTTTAAATTTTCCTTCATGAAGTCAAAGATAGTCCTGAAAACCTCAGTAACAATAGGGTAGTCTATACAAATTCTTAAATTCCCTTCAGGGGAAGTATTGAACTTAGTTCTTGATATCGAGGGATATAATTGTTGAACATCCAATCCGGTGTTTTTCAACCAATAACTTACTGCCAATTCAATCTCATGAGATTCATTCAAATTAACTCTAGCTCTCCAGATAGTAGTGGGGATTTTTAATTCTTCTTCGAATACTTTTATAACAAATTTATGTAAATTAATGTCATTATTAGTAAAAAAAAAATTCCTCCCATAATGGCCATCACCATGAATTAGGAAGAAGGCTTCTACCAATTTTGGCCCCAGAATTATACTATTCGGCAGAGTTATTGGAAGTTTTCCCGGTGAGAAAATAGTGATAAAACCGGCGGTTCTTCGCAAGATTTTTATGTTTTTTTTCCCTTTAAATAACTGCGATAAATCCATTTTACCTTCTTGAAATTGGTTTGCCTCTTTAACAACCCCAATACTTACTTTTTGCTGGTGTTTTATATTCAAAGTACTGATCACTTTTCGTGGTATATTTACTTTCCCCCAAGAGTAGACCGGCGAAATTATTTCGTAGATCTTATTAATGTTCTTGATTCTTAAAATAAGCACGTTTCTCGTTTTTGTGTTGATTTGTTTGGGGCTGGTGCTAGGAATGTTAAGAAATGGTCTTGCCGCTTCAGTATTAATCTCCTTCTTTAATCTGATTAAAACCACTTCTTTTGAATAGATTCTCTTAAACTGAGAGGGTTTGATGATTTCATTAAAGTAAACTGTTTCATCCCCTATTAAAACAGCACAATTCTGATGGAAGAAGCTTTTTCTCGTGCTTACATTTTTATTCTTAATTGTTTTCATAGCTGGTGGTTAATAAGGAAACTACGTAAATGATTTTCTTTATATACTTTGTCCTCATCGGCTAGACAGAAAATCATAATTTGATCGTTGACCTGTCCTTTGTGAAACTGGACTAAAAATCGGAAGTCCTTTAACTTAAAAAATACTTCCGTCAGAATGAGTTCATTATTCTTTTGTCTTCTTTTCTGTAGCTGGTGTTTCAATTTCTTTCACGGCTGGAACTGGCCCTGATTTTTTCCCCTGCCGTTCTTTTTTCTCCCGATGTCTTTTTTTCTCCTCCCCCGGCTCTTCCTTCTTCACACCAAACAATTCGGCCCGTACTAACCCTTCCTTATCTTTTGTCACCGTCACTTTCACGTGATGCGGCGGGTTTTTAATGCCGTGCTTCCATAACTCTTCATTTAATTCCTTCCCCAGCCTAACGTTCTCGACATCTGCTTTCATGTGCCGCTTCAGAAAGTGGCGCACGGCCGTAACAGCTTTTTCCGTCCGGCGCCAATGAGGGACTTTCAGGTATTCCCGCCGCAAAGGGATATTGTAGGTTCGTTCCAGGGTAATTTCCGGTGGTTTTTTGTCGGCCATCTTACGCTTTTGTCCTCGTCCTGCGCCAGCTGCGCTTTACATGGGTGTGAGCAGAAGGATGCACACGCTGGCCTGCTCCATGGATCTTGAACACCGTCCAGAACGGCGCCCAGCGCGTCTGCCGGCTTAACTTGATCAACCGTTTCTTTTTCCCGCGGGGTTTGAAGGTGGTCATTTTACTGTTCTTTTTTTTCTGCCTTGACCATCTGTCGGGCAATCTTATCCAAAAATGACGTTCCTTTCGGCGTCAACACCCGGCCTTTATGCACGCCTTTCTTGGCCTGCTTGATGAAGCCCGCCTTTTCCAACTGCTGTAACGATTTGCGAAGAATCGAACCGGAACCTTTCCGGAACTCTTCCGGCTGGTGCCCGCGCCGTATCCTTCCCCCATATTTCGTTCTCAGCTTTTGCGTCCCTACCGGACCCAGCCGGGCAACACTGCGCAATACCGCGGCCGAACGGAGATACCACCACTCGGCATTGTCGGGAAAGCGCTGTTTCTGCGGGCCGGTCTTGACAAACCTGCTCCAGGCGGGCGGCTGCACCAGATTTTGCCTTTTTAATTCGTCCGCGGCCCGTTGAATCAGTTTTGATGGATCAACTTGCAGGATGTGCGTCATGCCCTGCTGAGCAGGGGATTATTTATAAAGGTTGTTGAGAAGATTTAAATAGAAAGCGAAAAGTCTTTACTCCATGAACGCCCGCCAGCAGCGTTATCACCAGAAACGGGATTTTATCCTGGAAAAGCTAAGCAGCCTTCCGGCCCGGCCGCGGACAGCAGTGGAAGTGGATGCAATTCTCTATAGGATTCAGGTAGCGATTGAAGCAGCCGTCGACATCGTTGCTATGCTGGTAAAAGATAAAGGCTACAGCGTTGGAGATGATTACCATAATATTGGGAAGCTAGTCGATTTGAAGGTAATTCCTTCCGTTCTGGGGGAACGGTTCAAACAGCTCAACGGATTACGCAATGCCATTGTCCATAAGTATAATCGGTTTGAGGAGGAAACAGTTCTGACTCAACTCCCCATTATTACCAAAACACTAACTTCCTTCCTGAAGATTGTTGACTATGAACTTAAAACTCTCCTTGGAAAAGGTACGAAATGATCTAACGCCATTGAAAGCATATGAAGTGGTGTTCTATGGCAGCTATGCCGCTGGCAGCGCCAGATTGCAATCGGACATTGACGTTGCGGTCTTAACCAGGTCGAGCGACCCTGCTCACAACCGGAAAGTGTTTGCACGGCTCCTGGGCAAGGTTCCCGAGAAGTATGATGTGAAGATCTTTGAACTGCTGCCTCTCGATGTCAAGGCCAGCCTGATGGAACAGTGGCGGGGTATTTTTGGCAATGAATTGGAAATGAGCGAGTATTTTTACCATTTCCGCCGGCTCTGGGAGGACTGCAAGCATCGTTATTACGAAAATCAGTTTGCCAGTGCTGAAGAAAAGATGAAGGCGTTGGGAATGGTTTAATGCTACTCCCTCCTTGATCAGCTGGGCACGCGAGAACGGACCAGTGCCGAGCATCTGGTCAGGATGGCACGATCTTTTCTGTGAGTGATGGCTAGGCCAACAGGGCTGCCGAGAACTGCCTTCGTTCATGAGGATTATCAAGGTGCTTTTCTTCGGGAAGAAATACTGGATTTGGGCGATTGAGCAAGCCAGAAAAGCACGAGGCAGCCGGCCAGCCATCACTCACTTTTTGGACAGTGCCGTCAGGATGCTGACCGGGCAGACCATAGAAATATTTATATATGATCAGGGGTTTTCCTGAAGAATAATGAGATGGAAAAAGAGCGTGGTTATTATTAGCCTGATAGTATTAAGCCTGTTGCTGATGGCCTGTACCGATCAGGCCGGGAATATTACCATCAAACCGATCTGGGACAAGATTCTTTCCGTAGGCTCATTACAGTTTTTAGGCATTACTAGCGGGGGTAATGCTTTGATTGCGTTTATGCGCATTTTAGTAGCAATTCTTGTTTTTGCCTTACTCTTTGAAGCCAGCCGGTTAACCGGGTTAAGTAGAAATACCGGCATTGTTGTGGCGGCAATTTTAGCCATCATGTCGGCTATTTTTATTCCAGGCAGGATTTTAGCAGGGATTGGCGGGGCTTATGCAACACTCATTGCTTTTGTTTTAATTGGCATTCCGGTTATTGGCGGCGGTTATGCGCTGATCGCCATACCCGGCACCAGCCGTGGTTTGATCCTGCTTAGAATTGCCGTTATCCTCCTCTTACTGTGGATACTAATCTCCATAAAAACACATGCTTCAAGCATAACGGGGCTATAATATGGCAGCAGAACTCGCCTTTGAACAGTTGGCAAAAGGAATCCTGAACTTTGTGAATTTTGGTATTACCATACTCGCGATAATGCTGATTTGGGAGGGCATAAGATTCATCGCCGGGCCAAAAGGTGGAACCGCGGCTGCTGTTGGCTCTCGTCTTACCGACTGGAAGAAAAGCCCGGTGTTAAATGCGATCAAGAAAGGCACCGGTCGTTATAAAACGAGATTGTTGAATGAGTATGTTCAGGAACAACGAGAAACAACAAACCTAGGCGAGGCCGTGAAAGCAGCCAAAGAGGCGCTGGCAGTAGTGGAAAAGTTCCGCAGTGCGAAGGAATTGAAAAATGAAGGGGAGCAAAAGGAATTGGTAGATGCCGTGGAAAAAGTCGAAGAACATCTGAAAGCGGTAAAACGCCAGTATCGCCGGGTGAATCGGGCCACCTGGCGGCAGGAGCGGGCCATTGAACCAATCATCAAGAAATGGGGCGAGGCTGGCAAGGATACCAAAAATCTGATGGCACTGGAAAATAATCTTCTCAGGAAACATAAAGAGGCTCTGGCGGAAGTGGATAAAGTTGTGCACCAGTATGAACAATTAAAAGGGGACCTTAAGGCAGTCAAAGATCAGAAGAGTTTTCCGGCTTCTTTGTCCGTCGGCACACCAGCAGCGCCATTAAACAGCCCATTAGCAGCATCGTTAAAAAATATGCAGGACAACCTCCAAGATGAGCTCTATGAATTGGAAGATGTTTACAATAAGCAAGTCGAGATTGATAAAGAAGTGCAGGGGATTATCTCCCAGGTTCGCCCGTTGTGGTCGTAAGCCAGCATAAGCCGTATAAGGAAAGCTGGCTTGGCCAATGTGCGAGCCGAGAACTGCCTTCGTGAATGAGGATTATCAAGGTGCTTTTCTTCGAGTAAACAAGCCTGATTTGGGCGACAAACTCATCAGGAAAAGCACGAGGCTCACGGCCCGCCAGCTTTCCACGTACCATAAGCCAAAAATCTTATAAACTCTCCTTTTCTCCTCTCTTTTTATCATGAAAAAGCAGCGGTTGATGGTGTTATTCCTCTTGCTGGCTCTCTCGAGTATCCCTTTCGCCACGGCCCTTCCCGACCTCCTTGGCAACCTCGGGCAGAACGTTATCGCCCTCGGCAACCTGAGCTGGCTGGGCTATTCGGACAGTAATCTCGTTCTGGGCCTGACCCGCATCCTGATCTGGATCTTAGTGTTCACCCTGTTCTTTGCGCTGATGACCGGGTTAGGTGGGGGGGGAGGAACTGCTCCCATGAAATTCTTTGGCCGGAAACAGGCAGCCATTGTTGCGGCCATCCTTGCCACCATTTCGGTAATCTTCATCCCGGCCAACCTGCTGGCAGCCACCGGGGCAGGCTGGGCAACGTTGGTTGCGTTCGTCCTGATCGGCGCACCAGTGGTCGGCCTCGCCTTTTTGCTCTGGAAAAGTCCCTGGGAAGGGGAAGAAACCAAATTTACCGTATTCCTGAAAATGGTGCTTTGTTTGTTACTGTTCTGGGTCTTATCAGCAATGAAATATCATCTAACCGCGTTGGGGGTGGGATGAACATGGTGCTTGAATTAAGTAACATTGTCGGAACTGCCATCGGCGATTTCATTAATTATGCTCTCGCCATCGTTTCGGTGATGATTCTATATTATATTATAAAGCTCTTTCTCGTGGGCGGGTCCAGCAAAGAAGAGAAAGGGCGAGAATTGGAAGCGCAGCGCCAAGCTTGGGGAGAACGGTTTGAATCCTGGAAAGAAAAGAAGAAAAGGAAAGAAGCAGAGGAAAAGAAAAAACAGGAAAAAGAGCGAAAGCGTTTGAATGTCAGCCCTATTAAAGAAAATCTGGTAGGAGCGATAGAAGCAGGAGATGAAGTTCTTGCTCTGCTGGGAAAGGCAAAAACCAACCATGACCGTGATAAGATTATTAGCCTGATCAAGGGATTTGATAAAGAAATGGACCGCGCCGGAAGAAATCTTCGCCTCTTACGGAGAGAATTAGAGGGAGAGGAGCGAAATTATCTTACCGAACGAATTACCGAGCTGGAAGCAATTCAGGATTATATTAATAATAACTGTGGGAGGAAGCTACCCCTCATGGGCCCGGCTTTCTGGAGCGATGCTCAATCGTTAGGCATCCCTAAAGCTGTTAAAGAGGTACGGGCAATGTGCCACCATCTCTGGAATAAGATAGATCAGTTTCACGGCTAACTTATTCCACTTTCTGCCCTCTCACCCGTCCCAGCGGGCCTTTTTCCCAAGAGCAAAGTTTAAATAAAACAGTAGCTTTCAGGAAGAAATGGACAGCCGGGCAGAAGTTAATCATCGTTTCATCATCAAATTGGTGGGAGCAGTAGTTGGTGCTACCGGTTTTTTGATCATGGCGTTTGATCAGACTCGGCTGGGAACGATCCTTATTGGCATTGGCACGATTGTCATCGCCTTAGGTGAATAAACATGGTGGGCATTGAATTGATCGGAATTGGACTGGTGGCAGCATCCATAATCTATTCTTTCTATAAG
Source organism: archaeon (assembly GCA_023265925.1). Classification (GTDB taxonomy): domain Archaea; phylum Nanobdellota; class Nanobdellia; order Woesearchaeales; family GW2011-AR9; genus JAHFRS01. The sequence goes on along the minus strand of JAHFSD010000018.1, from coordinate 11,465 downwards.
AAGAATGACAAGCTGGGCCTAACGCTGATTATTGTTTTATTGGTGCTGCTCTACTTACTCTATGGGACGCGATAGGGATTAATGACTCCTCTGATATTCTTTTTTCCATCCTAATAATTGAAGAATCCAGTCCAGGTCGCCCATTTTTACTTCTATTTTCGGTAAATCTTTCCCTATGAGCGTTTCCCATTCTTTAGAGAGGTATTTTACTTTCATCATTGAGAATAAAGGTTAGATTCTTTATAAATTTTCCGTTAAAGTGTAATTATTCAGCCATCTGAAGCGTGGTGAGCATCATAATGCACAAAAATACTGTATTTTTGGTATCCCAGAAACGCGTAACGTTTCTGAGGAGGTTGAAATTCCGTCGATAAAAATATCGAAAGCGTCGCGGGGGGTTGCCCCCTACGGGGACGCAGCTCCTTCGATGATCATAGCTAGAATTTCGAAGATGCTCACCACGCACGGAAGCGCCCCCGTCTTCTCGCTTTTGATTTAATCGTCGAGAACCGACGTTCCCCGCAAATGGTTACGCCCATTTGATAGGCAAGAGAGGGCAAGAAGCCCTCTGCCGAGGCTCTCAGATTCACCGCGAGCCTCGGTTATGGGAGTAATCCCATCACCTTTGATCAAACTGTGTATAAAGTTTGTGGGACAACCCCTTGTCGGTTCGCATATTTGAATCGAAGAAGCTCGACCTTAGGACGGGAGCGCTTCACTTGGCTGAATAATTACGTTAAAACATAAAAGATATTAAAAACATGCCGAACAATCATTCCCGGGCCATGATCGTCACCAATTCTCCCTGCCGCCGGTCGAACTGTTCAGCTACTGTCGGATCGAGGGGAAAAAGCCCATACTCTCTCAGCCGCTTGGGATGAAGGGAAAATTCATACAATACCTGCACCTGCGGGCCATAGCGGTCTAAAATTGGTTGTAAAGTCGCATCATCCACGGGAACCGTGCGCAGCAGGTAGATGCTACCGTTCTGCCGTCCTAACGCCTGGCAGCGGGGCCGTGCTTCCTGTAATTCACCAAACAGGGCATCAATGGTTTCTGACATGGGATGAAAGAAATAACCGCAGGTTTAAAAATATTGCTGTTCACCGAATGGTAAGAATTATAAGCAAAACACTCCGAAACTTTCGCGTGACCTGGCTTTCACAAAAGGACTTCGCCTTTTGGACGCCCCCGCACTGCGGGTGCATTCCTGGATGTTTTTTCTGCCGAGTTTTAGCGTAATACTGCCAAAACGAAAAACTACTTCCTTGATCATTCGGCACGCGGGAGCTTCTTCGTGCCTGAACTGGCGAGGATTTATATAGAAGTTTTCTTCTTGAGGGATTCCATGAGGAAGGCAGCGGTAAGCACAGTGCTCCTGCTCATATTGTCAGGATTATTTTCATCAGCCTGCACTGCTCCTCCGCCAGAAATTCAACCAATTAAACCTTCCTCGGAGGTAGCCGCCATGAAACTAACCAGCCCGGCCTTTCCGCACAACGGGAAAATTCCCGGCAAATATACCTGTGATGGCGCCAATGTCAATCCGCCACTTACCATTGAAGGTGTTCCGCCCGCTGCCCAAAGCCTCGTTCTGATCATGGACGATCCGGACCTTCCGCAATTCGTGAAAGAGAAATATGACCTCCAGGTCTGGGACCATTGGCTTGTCTGGAATATTCCACCCACAACTAAAGAGATTCTGGAAAACCAAAATCCTCCCGGCCTGTTGGGAAAAAATACCGGTGGAAAGAATGCCTATGGTGGCCCTTGTCCACCAGATCGAGAACATCGCTACTTTTTCAAATTGTCTGCGCTTGATACGATGCTGAACCTGCCGGAAGGCTCGACCAAAGCACAAGTGGGGAAAGCTATGATGGGGCAGGTTCTGGCTCAGGCCGAATTGGTGGGCAGGTATGAACGGGTGAAATAAGTTAGCGTTGCCGGATCCGCATCCGTCTCACTGCTTCCTGATAGAGCGAATCATTCCCGGCAGCGTTGATAAATTTCAGTTTCAATTCTTCAAACATTACCTGTAACTCCGGCCAATTCTCACCATTTAATCCCGCTGGATTTTCCCGCCGCAGGCCAGTCCACTGCTGTACTAACGTTCCGTTCATCTGAATCGTCCCCCAGCTATAGGCATCGATCTGCTGTGAGCCGTAGAGCGTGCAGTAGATTTTCTCTTCCAGTTTCTGCCGGTCAGCAGGATGAGAAGTATACGCCGTCAGGCAATAGCCATCGCCCCGCTGATCACCGACATAGACCAGTTGCCGCCGATTTTCCAGCACGATAGGTAAAGGCCGGGAAGGCTGGTGGAAAAATTGAAATCGTTCCGGCTGCTGCTCCTGATAGCCTCGCTTTAAATAATCCATTAAGCTATCATAGTCATCGTGCTTTTCGATGGGGACAGTAGCGCAGGTAGTCAGAGCCAAGAGGACGTTCCAGAGTGGTCGCATTGCTGCTTTAAAGAGGGAGAATTTTATTAAGGTTGTGATTTACTTTTTCTTAAACTCCACGGCGACGCTATTGATGCAATACCTTCTCCCCGTCGGCTTCGGCCCATCCGCAAACAGATGCCCGAGATGCCCGCCACACTTCTGGCAAGAAACTTCAATCCTTTTCATCCCGGCGCTGAAATCGTCCTGCAGATTGACACTTCCAGTTATCACATCATAAAAACTGGGCCAGCCCGAACCAGAATCAAATTTCTTTTTCATAGTCAGTTGGCCTTTCCCCGCAACAGATCAGTGTAAAATTGAACCCTCTGACGCGTATACCGCCGGATTTCCAGGTGATTCAGGCTTTCTGCCCGATTGTCGAGGAGAAGTTCCAATTGGTCTGAATCAATCTCCCTTCGGGAAAATAACAGTTGAGAATACAATTTCTCAACTTCCTGACAAAAAGACTCTTCCGCATCAGAATAATTCACCCAGGCTTTAGGAAAGTGAGCAGTTCTCCTTAGTCTTGTTTGGCACATTTCCCGATGAGCCAACTCGTGGACAGCAATCGAACAGATCATGGTACCGCTATGGTATTTGTTCCTTACGGGATTTTTGGTAGAAATATAGCAAACATCCTGTTCCAAGTCATAGTACCCTGTCACTTTCTTCCCTTGCCAAGTGATGATTGATTGCATCCGCTTTTCTCTGCTCTGTTCATAGGCGGCAAGGAAATCTTCCAGGGAATATCTCTCCCGAAGGGGGGTGGGTAACAGAGGATAGAGGATTCGTTGTTCCTCTTTTAAATTCTGCTCCGAAAGCTGTTGCGCAATTCTCGCCAGTTGAACAGGTCCAGTCAGACAGATCTGCTCTAAAGAAAAAGCCAATGGCTCTCTCAATACCGCTTTCCAGAACAGAGTTGCACTTTCTTGCAGTCGTGAATAAGAATAACCTGCCCGTTGTATCTGCTTTCCTAGTTCCCGGAGGTGAGCACGGTCTTGGGCTTTAATTTGAATTTTAATTTTTCATCACCTTTAATACTGCGTTTAATGATTTCTCTGTTTTTATCCCCGTCAGGGAAAAATGTGTTCTCACTGCCTTTAATCTTCTTAGAGCCACGTCCATCTTGGGCGGCTCTTTCTTGTACTTCCGCGCCAGCACGTGCAGGTCATAAAATCCAACCTGATCAACCTGCGCCTCGCCCCGAAGCAGCTCAAGAAACTTCTGCTCCTCGGGGAAAGGATTGTTGTTTGCCAGGCTTTCCACCAAGTTCCGATCCCCCAATTTTCCCGTCCATAACGGGCCGGCAGGCAAGAATTGGGCGGAACAGCCGCATTTCCCGGCATTCCAGATGGAAGTTGTAAAATTCAGGCATTTTGGGCAGTACAATAAATATTGGTGCTGTTGGATGATGTTATCACAGATGCTTTTTCCTTTCTGACACTTAAAATACGCCCGGAAATAATGGTCCTTGCTGTAAGAAAGAATGGGAATTAAAGCTTTGTCAAACTGCACGCCCTGCAGTTGCACTTTTCTGATGAGAATTCTCAATCCAGTTTCATGCATCAGATAATTTTTCAGCGAGGTGGCCCAATATTTTCGTTTGGTGGAATTCAGGTAGGTTCCAGTGAGAGCGGCCGTGTCCGTCGCGGTAACAGCTAAAATTCCCTTCCGGGAAATTCGGGCGACGGCTGCCGCCAGGAAAGGATTAGGGTCGCCAAACGGATCCAGATCAATGTAATCAAATCCCTGCTGATGAAGCAGAAAAAGGGAAGCGTCTTCGTTACCAACGGTGATGTTTTCGTCTTTGATTTTATTCCGCTTCAGGTTCTCGTGGAAGATTTTTGGGAACTGTGGATGATGGTCATTGACCGCGATTGATTTTATTTTCCCTTTGTTGACTTCCCGGATCATCCGCAGCGCGCGGATTCCTGAACCGGCCAGGGGATCGGCGATGTTCATCTCGCGGTGGGGCAGGGAATTCAGCAGTAGAATGGCGATGTTCCGGTGAGAAGCCATGACCGGGTTGTAGAAAGCCTTTCCGGTGGTGATGATGGTGGACTGTTCGGTGATGAGATTCATGTTTTCTCTGCCCTTTCCCGATAGGCTTTTCCATTCTCTTCCCCTTCAATCTTCTGTTCCTGTAATCGTTCTTTAATAATATCGTAATGCCGCTCAGCAATCGTCCCCAGTTCCGCTGTTTTAGCAATCTTTCCCCAGGGTGTGTGCAGGTGCAGGCAAATCGTGGCCAGCCGTTTGGGCTTGTCGCCATGAAGGTAATCATCATTTGATTGCAATACTTTTCCCGGACGAAAAGCTAAATGTTTCAGCAATTTCTCCAGGCGGAGGTCGGCATCAGCGGAAGAAAGCTGTGCCCTTTCCATCAGCTCCTGCTTTACTTTTTGCTCATCCGCTGGATTTAATAAATAGTGCGAGCCCCACCCGGCCGCTTGAAACTCACTTTTATTAATGACGTCATACATCGCATCATACCAGGGCAGTCGCTGCTCCAGGTCAGGATAGCGCAGGCGCAGGAGCTTGCTGGACGCTTCCACCAGATAGGCATCACGATATTCCCTTCCGGCCGCGTAAAACCAGACTAAGCCAAAGAGAGCCTGTTCCTGAGGGAGTTTCGTTTTTTCCAGGAACAGCTTTTCCACTTCTGGATACTGCAGCCCTTTCATCGAATAGGTTACCGACTCGAGAATTCCGCGCATTTGCTGGATCCAGGGCTGATTGTCCATCAGGGGAAAGGAAAAGGTTTGCTATTTAAAGATTATTGTTCTGGGAGTAGATTCGAAAGTAGCGCCGCCTGCCCCGCCCTTAACGAGTCTGCCGAGCTACGCTATTCGTCAGACCCCGCCCGTCGTTAGTTCCCCTGCCTTCGACGTATACTGCTGGTATGCTGCCGTGCCGGAAGCAGGCAGGGGCGAGGCAGACTGGCGGGCAGGCGGCGTTTTCCCTACTTTCGAATCTACTATCTGGGATAAATTTAAAAAGATTCCTCTATGGGCAGTCAGGATGACACTACGCAAGATTTTAGTGGCAACTCTCGGCCACGTCGATCACGGCAAAACCTCCTTGTTAGATAAAATCAGGCAGACCGCCGTCGCCAAGGGCGAAGCTGGCGGCATCACCCAGGCAATTGGCGTTTCCATTATCCCGCTGGAGACGATCAAAAAAATATGTGGCAAATTGTTAGATGTGTTGAAAGGCAAACTAACTATCCCCGGTCTTCTTCTTATCGACACTCCCGGCCATGCTGCTTTCACCTCTTTACGGAAACGGGGTGGCAGTTTAGCGGATATTGCCATTCTTGTCGTTGATATCAATGAAGGGTTTAAGCCGCAAACCATTGAATCCATTGAAATTCTGCGGGCAAATAAAGTCCCGTTCATTGTTGCTGCCAATAAAATTGATTTACTGGGCGGCTGGAGCTACGATCCCGGCAAATTCCTGATGGATAACATCAACGCTCTCGATTATAAAGTGCAGGGAACATTTGAAGGAAAATTGTATGACCTGGTCAACAAATTTTCAGAGCTGGGCCTGAAAGCCGAACGGTTTGACCGCCTGGAAGATTATACCAAACAGTTGGCGATCATTCCCCTTTCAGCTTTGACGGGGCAGGGCCTCCCGGAATTATTGATGGTCCTGACTGGCCTGGCCCAGAAATTCCTGGAAAAGCACTTGGAGATTGAGGAGCAGGGCCCAGCCAAGGGAACTATTCTGGAAGTCAAAGAGGAAAAAGGGTTGGGAACAACTGTTGATACGATCATCTACAATGGCCGCCTGAAGCTCAATGACATGATTATCATTGGCGGGGTGGACGAACCAGTGGTGGCTAAAGTCCGTGCCTTGTTAGAGCCGGCCGAATTGGCTGAAATGAGGGATAAGAAAAGCAAATTTAAGCAGGTGAAAGAGGTGACAGCGGCCACCGGCGTGAAGATCGTCGCCCCGGGATTAGAGAAAGCGATTGCCGGGATGCCGTTGCGAGGCTGCCCGGGAAAGGCCGGCGAAGAAATTGAGGCATTGAAAACAGAAGTTCAGCAGGAAGTGGGTGAAGTCCTGAGGGAAGAAAGTGAGGAAATCGGTGTCATTATCAAAGCGGACACGATCGGCGGCCTGGAAGCGTTGCGCCATCTGCTGCAGGAGAAGAACATTCCGGTTTCCTCTTCATCTTTGGGCACAATCGGCAAGAAAGACCTCTCCGCCCTGGAATCGCTAAAGGAGAAAAATGAGTTTCTGGGCGTCATTATCGGGTTTAATGTTGAGATTACCGTAGAGGTGGAGGAAATAATTAAAGAAAAAAAACTTAAAGTGATCACCAACAGCGTTATCTACCAGCTCCTGGAAGAGTATGAGAAGTATAAAGATGGTTTGAAGAAAGAGATTGAATTGCGGGAATTGTCCCAATTGGTCCGTCCCTGTAAAATTCTCCTGCTCAAGGGCTACGTCTTCCGGCAGAGCCATCCGGCCATTATCGGGGTAGAGATTGAGGCGGGAAAAGTCAAAGCCGGCGATCCACTGATGACGACGGAAGGGAAAAAGCTTGCCACGGTCAAAAGCCTGCAGGAAGGGCAGGAGACCGTCAATGAAGCCGGGCAGGGCAAGCAGTTGGCGCTGGCGATGGATGGCGTGACCATCGGAAGGCAGATCAAGGAGGGCGATGTTCTCTATACCGACATTCCGGAAGAGCATTTCCGCAAGCTGAAGGAATTGAAGAAGTATTTATTGATGAAAGAGCGGGATGTTTTGAAGGAGATTGTGGAGATTAAAAGGAAGCAGGACGCGGTGTGGGGAGTGGGGTGATTAATGAATTTTCAACAGAAATCTGACACCACCCTTTCCGCCTGCCGTATCTTTACTTTAGTAGCAGTGATTTCCTTTTCGATCTTTTCCAAGACGCGTGAAAATGGAATCCTTGGCGGGGAACTATTCATTGGTGAGTGTTACCCCGGCCGTTGGAACAGTTTAAATTTCACTTGATAATTCACTTGATTATAATCACATTCCCCCGGCCCTTCTTAATCTTCTCAATCTTACCCTTATGTTCTAATTCAGTAATAATCAGGCTGACCTTTGCTTCCGATAAATAAAGCATTTCCTTCCGTAATTCCTTTTGGGTAATCCGGCCGTCATGCTTCCTGATAATCTCCAGTGCTTTTTCCAGATAGCCGGGCTCTTTGGCCAGCTCCTCTTTATGCTGCTCAATGGTTTTTTTGCTTTCTTCCCTGATTTTCTTCCGGAACAGCCGCAGCGGGCCATATTTCCTCCTTACTTTCTGATACCGCCACAACGCCCAGAGAATGATCAGCAAGGCCACAGCATATTGCCAGCGAAGTCCCGCTGGTTCCTCTTCCAGCAGTTCCTGCTGCGTCTCGTTCCACAAGTCTTCTTCATCAGCGGTATCGGGAAGCAGGAAGACGTCAATGATGAAATCGCCGTCCTGGGTGATGTCAATCTCCTCCTGGACTTCCAGCGTTCCTTTTCTTGTCGTTAATGTGTATTTCCCCGGATTGAGGACAAAGATATAGCTTCCTTCCTTGGCCAGCAATTTCTGCTCGGGGACAGTGCTGATGGCGACCAGAACGTCCGGCTCGGGTTCAAGGTTAAGGTTATAGACCGTGCCACGCAGCGTCGCTGCCTGAGCCAGGGAAATGGTCAGGAGAAATAATACTATCCAGAGCAGGCTTCTTTTCATGCTGCTGAGAAATAAGGCTGGTTATAAAAAGGTGTCGGAGGAGAATCTGTGTTTATTTGAATAGAAATGGTAAAAAATGGGGAGCGAACAAAAGACCATAATTAATTAATTAAATATTGGAACATTTTTGGCAGGAGTTCTTTTTTTGATAAGATGTTTCGTACGTGATATTTTGTGGCGGGTATAGTTTTGAGGATTCGATTTCCGATGGCAGTCTTGGATATTTTCCAGTGTTGTTCAACAATGTTGAGTTCTGGGCTGTAGGTGGGAAAGTATTCAATACGAAGTGTTTTTTTGTGTTTTTTCAGAAATCATTTCAAGGTCCCGCCCTTCCCCAATTCCGCCTACTGCACGACAACTGCTGCTGAAAGCCCGCCAGAAATGTTCCCTCTGCACCTGCGGGCAGAGCAAAGTTCTTCCGTACTGCGACGATACCCATAAAGTTGTCAATGCTGAACAGGGAACGAGTTACCGGCCGCTCAAAATTTGGCCGAAGGAAGACGCGGAGTTATAGTAAAGTGCACAAATAATGGAACTTATTAATAGGCACTTTACTATACTAGCAAAACACACTATTTGTTCCATTATTAATGTGTTTTGCTATTAGAAGTCTATTCAGGGAATTGGGAAAGCGTTAAAACAGCACAGTAATGCTTATATATCATTTCGTTGCTCTTTCTTTCGCCATGAGTCTGCCGCCGAATGAAATAGTGTATAGCCCCGATGGAGATATTTCCTATGTAAAACTCCATACTGTGGTGGAAGGCTCTTTACGAGAAATGATTTATGAAAAGGTATGCCTTCCCTATATGCAACAGGGAACAGCTATTTATTGTGTGACACCTCGTGACCCTACCATGAGCAGGACCTATACCAGAGCCACCATTTCTTTTACTGCTTTGCCCCAGTCCGTCCAGAAAATTTTCCAGGCAGAAAATAGGACAGATTTGGAAACTCTCCTGCGTTCTCCGCAGCTGGAACGATTTGTAATTAAGCCCTGAATCAGAGCTAAATCTTTTTAAAGAGCTTGCTTATTTAATCTCATAAAGCGGGGTAGGGTAGCTAGGAGTGCCCGGTGGGCTCATAACCCACAGATCGAAGGTTCAAAATCCAGCAAGATTACTTGTGGAATGGAAGTCCTTCCCCCGCTATCTTTTTCTTAATTCACTCCACTACATACTTCACTCCACCACATACTCAATCTCGGACGGCCGGGAGGAAGCCGTACCGCGGTATAAAATCGCGAAAACCTTGATCGTAATTCCGTTCGAGAACGTATAGCTTTTTCCTTCCTCAATCCAGCTGCTGCGGAAGGTATCTAACTCCAGCTGCACTTGTGTTTCCTTCAAATTGTAAATTCGTAAACTGTATTGTGTTCCCCCCACGGCAATCGTCTCAGTCGTTCCGGCAACTAAGATCCGAACATTTGTCTTGGTGGTTGCCGTCGTTTCAGTTGTCGTTGCTGTTCCCGTTGCCGTTGACGTCTCATTCGGCTTAGACAGACATTCAGCCTTCTCACAGCCCCATTCACATTTGACTTCATTCACCCAGGAGCAATCCTCAGCCTGAAAGCCTTTGGAGTATTGCCCGTTGCATTTAAATCCCGACAGGCAGGTGGAAGGTTTCCGGCAGTTATCATTAAAGCAGCCTAACTTGCATTCCATCCGCTCGCCAAAACTGCAATTCTCGTAGCGGTAAATCTTTTTGGTGGAACTGAGGCAGGTCCAGCCGGCAGTGCAGGGGGTGGAAGGGGTTGTTGATGGAACAAGGCCTGGTGAAGGGATAGTCTCATTAGCGGCAGTAGTGGGTGGGAGAGTTGCTTCTTTTTCACCTGAAATATCTTTACGTGCCTTTTCCCCGGCGGCACAGGCGGTCAGAATAAAGGCAAAGAGAAGGATAATTAGTCCAAGATAGATGGTTTTTCTAAAATCCGCAGAATTTTCCACCGGTCTGTGACCGGTGGCGAACAGCGTCACTGGTTTCGGTGGAAAATTCTGGGACTCTAAAGGAAATCGACCCGAGCCCCGCAGGGGCGAGCATCCCACCCATCTATGATGGGTGGTGGTCGATTTCCTTTTTGAGTATACCCTCCTTCTGAAATGTGCCAGTTGGTTCATCGGTTCTTAGGAAAAAAACGAATTATTTAAATCTTACCCTTTCACATTTCCGATTGGCTTCAAGACCACTTCTACTGATATTCCGCAAATTCCTCTTCCTCAACTTTTCCCAGTTTCAGGACACTTTTCAATGTCCCTAATTTTAGCTCGTTATGATTAGGCACCACCGTTCCGATAGTTCCTTCCGGTGTTTGTTTTTTGAGGATGATATGGCTTCCGGTTTGACGGACAGCAGTAAACCCAAATTTGTTGCACAGAATTTTTACACATTCCCTCCCTGAAGTCTTCCTAAGCAGGGACACCTGCTGCTACCTCTACTTCAAAAGTGGCCAGGAGGGGAGAAAGAGAAACTTCTTTCAGCGGAAATTCTTCCAGATACAATGTTGTCGCTTCTTTCAAATTGGCCAGAGCTTCCTCGATAGTATGGCCCTGGCTGACCGTGCCTACCTGCGGGCACTGGGCTATAAATAGGTCTTCTTCCTTGTAGATAACTGCAGTTAAGACGGTCATGGTTCTGCGAAAAGCAGTTGTTTTATTTAAATCTTACCCTTTCACATTCCCAATCGGTTTTAAGGCGACCACTGGCTTCGTAATCCCGGCAAGTTCCAGCGTTTTGACGACTTCATTAATGTCCTTGTACGCCTTGCCCGCCTCTTCGGCCAATCCGGCCATGGTCACGCCATGAACATAAATACCGCGCTTCTCCATATCTTTCTGTAATTGCTCGCCGCGCCAGAGATGTTTTGCCTTGGTCCGGCTCATCGTCCTGCCGGCGCCATGGGCGGTAGAGGCAAAAGTTTCTTCATCTGCTTTGTCCGTTCCCACCAGCAGGTATGATCCAGTCTCCATTGATCCCCCAATAATGACCGGTTGGCCGATTTTGGCGTAATCTTTGGGCAGGAAAGCCGCATGTTTTGGCCCAAAGGCCCGGGTAGCGCCTTTGCGATGGACGATTAATTCTTTCTCTTTTCCATCAATCAGGTACTTCTCCAGTTTAGCGATGTTATGGGCAACGTCATAGACTAAGTTCATTTCCATCTCTTCTGCTGATTTTCCCAACACCTTTTCAAAAGTTTTCCTGATTTGATCGGTAATAACCTGCCGGTTGGCAAAGGCCATGTTGGCAGCACAGGCCATCGCCTGATAATAATCCTGCCCCTCCTTCGACTTAAATGGCGCACAGGCTAACTCCTGGTCGAGAAT
>JAHFSD010000051.1 GCA_023265925.1 archaeon | reverse complement strand
TTGGCGTGCTGTTCTTCCCATGCCTGCGTCGAAGTTTGTTGCTGTTCACGTTCCCGCCGCAGTTCATTGGTTTCTTTCCATTTTTCCATCTGTCCGGTTCGTTGGAGGTACTGCTCTGCCCGTTGCCGAGATTTCAAGCCCATCCTAGATGCTACCTCTATTAACTTGTTTCCTCCCATTACAAAATCATCGTAGAGAAGTTCTTTTAGCTGCACTGGTTGCTCTTTTACCATCACCGTTTGCTGTCCTGCTCGTCCTACTGCCAATTCTGTCAATCCTAACGTTCGGGTAAAGTACGAAAAAGTCAACGGCTTTTGCTGGGCCATTGATTGCTGATATATATTAAGTACCCATTGGGCCGTTAAAGAAGGCTTATTCTTAAGCAGCCATTCGACCCTTTCTCTTGTATATCCAGTTTTCTCCACCAATGTATCTATAGTTGTGTTCGGTTCAATCAATTGCAGGATGGTATTTGTTGCCGGATCATCGGTAAAGTCTAATTGGACTTGTACTTTTGTGGGCACTTGATTCAGCAACCCGTCTTTCTTTAATCTATGGTACAAGCCTGGATCTTCTTTTTCTAGTTGCCATCTCGTCAATCCTTGGTGGTGCTCTCTGTAATATGCAACCGGATCAGCCCCAAAATGAGGTTCTCTCTTGCTCTTACGAGGAAGATTCTCCAGCAATCCCTTAATCCGCAATCTTTGATATAAAGCTGGATCTTCTTTTTCTAATTGACCTCTGGTCAGGCCCGCATACTGCTCTCTATAGAACTCTAAGGGGTCAGTCTGCGTATCGCCCCGCTGCGCCCAGCGTATCCGCTCCTCTAAACTCACCATAAACCCCTTTGACACTCCCTCTTTTATAAATATTACTACTAATAAATGGTTCTATCCTCAATGACAGCAACCTTTATAAATCCAAACTAAAACCAGAGGTCTGAGTATGAGGGATGTGAATGACGAAGATTAATCGCATTGCTATTCATGGCTTTAAGAGCTTTGCTCATAAGACCGAAATTCCTTTTGACGACAAGTTCAATGTCATTCTGGGCCCTAACGGCAGCGGAAAAAGCAACGTCGGTGATGCTCTCTGCTTTGTTCTCGGCAGGCTTTCGGCTAAAAGCATGCGCGCTGAAAAATCCGTCAATCTCATTTTCAATGGCGCTAAAACCAAAAAACCCAGCAGTTTTGCATCCGTGGAAATAGCTTTTGACAACAGCTCCAAGATTTTTCCCGATCCCGCGCCGGAAGCACTTATTAACCGGACGGTTACCAAGAACGGCAACAGCATTTACCGCATCAACGGAAAAAAACGAACCCGAACGGAAGTGCTGGATTTTCTGGGCGCCGCCAAAATCAACCCCGAAGGATATAATATCATTCTCCAAGGTGATATCACCCGCTTTGTGGACATGCCTCCGATTGAACGCCGCCAGATCATTGAAGAAATAAGCGACGTAACGGCGTATGAAGAAAAGAAGCACAAAGCACTGCTGGAATTGCAGAAAGTGGAAGAGCAGTTGAACAATGCTGAGATCATACTTAAAGAGCGCAGTGTCTATCTTAAAGAATTAAAGAAAGATCGTGACCAGGCACTCAAGTTCAAAGAGTTAAAAGACCAGATTGATTCTCATAAAGCCACGGCAGTACATTTCCAGATGCAGGACAAGGAACAGCAGAAAGCTAAGCTGGATGCGGAAATGGCCCAACATCAGGCAAAAATCACCAAAGCAGAGCAGGATATCGAGAAACTTAAGCAGAGCATAGCGCAGCAGAAGCAGAAGCTTGCCAATATCAACCAGGAGATTGAGCGCCGGGGAGAGAAAGAGCAATTACAGGTCCACCGCAACATTGAGGATCTCAAAGTTTCTTTAGCGGAAGATAAGACCCGGATTTCGACGCTCAAAGACGAGATCAACAAGATCCAGCAGCGGAAAGACCAGTTCCAGCAGGAAATGGAAGAATTAGTCGAAAAAACGTCTTCCTCCAGCCAGAAAACGAAAGAGCTCCAGCAGAACCTGAAGCGGAAACAGAAAGAGCAGCAGGACGTAGATAATTCTATCGCGCAATTCAAGAGCAAGCATAAGATTGAATCTTCCCAGGAGTTGGAGCAGGAGATTGATGCCAAAGACCGTCTGATTGAGCAGAAGCAGGAAAAAGTCAATGGGATTCGCCAGAAGCAGCAGGAGCTATTGCGGGAGAAAGACAAAGCGGAATATCAGCTCAGCAGCATTGACGATCGAATGAAGAAAGTCAAGGAGATTGAGCAGCAAAGCAAGAAGCAGTTACAAGAATTGCAGCAGAAAAAAAGTGATTTTAAAACGGCGACCGTTAAACTTAATCAATGCCTGGACCGGGACAGCAGCTTAGCGTCGCAGATTGCCAATGCCAAGAAAAATATTGCGGGGGCGCAGGAAAAACATGCTCAGCTGAATGCACGTACTCTGTCCTTGCAAGCCGGACTGTCCAGCAACCAGGCCATTCAAAGCATTGCCAAACAGAAAATCTCTGGTGTCTATGGCACCGTGGCGGAATTAGGGAATGCCAGCGCGCAATATTCGTTGCCATTAGAGACTGCTGCCGGCCCCAAGATGCAGCATATCGTGGTGGATACCGATGCGATTGCCGCTGAATGTATCAAATTCCTGCAGAAAAACAAAAGCGGTACGGCTTCTTTTATCCCTCTCAATAAGATTAAGTCGAATGATATCTCTGCCGAAGACAAAAAGTTATTGAAACAGGAAGGGGTGCATGATTTTGCGCTGAACTTGGTATCATTCAAGCCACAATTCAGAAAGGCTTTTGAATATGTCTTTGGCAATACATTGGTGGTGGAGAACATTGACGTCGCCCGGAAAGTAGGTATCGGCAAGATCAAGATGGCTACGGTTGACGGCAACTTAGCGGAAGGAAGTGGGGTCATGAAAGGCGGCTTTTTCTTCCGCAAGCAGGGCTTGGGATTCCGCGAAAAAGATTCCTTGGAGAAACTGGAAGCTTTAGATCAAGATTTAGCTGCTTTGGAAGGGGTCATTGCCAAGGTACAATTGCAGCGGGAAGCCAATGAGCAGGAAATCTCGGTGCTGAGGACCCAGCGGGCTGAATTAGAGGCGGCTATCATCACCCTGGAAAAGACCTTACATTTAGATGATGCTGATCTGAATGCCACAGCATCATTGAAAAAAGAATTGACTGAAAATTTAGCCAAGGTGGAGAAAGATCTGGCGGTAGTCCAGCGGGACATTACTGATATCAATAAAGAGCTGGCGGACTTGAAATCACTGAAGCAAACCTTGCGCTCGCAAGTGAGCAATTTACGCGATCCCCGGCTGCTGGCCCAGCTGCGTGCCTTTGAGGAATCACGGCAGAGCTGCCGGGAAGATATCCTGCGCCTGGAATCTGACCTTAAGAATAGTTCAGTACAGATGGAGCAGATGTTTACGCCTGAGCAGGAGAAGATCAAAGAAATCCTGAAGCAGCATGAGAAAGAGGAAGCCCAGTTTACCAAAGAGATTAAAGAATTAAGTTCACGCATCCTGCAGAAAGATAAAGAATTAGAGCGTAAAGAGCAGGAAAGCAAAGAGTTTTATTCCAAGTACAAAGAGTCATTTGCCCACCGGGAGCAGATAAATTCAGCTATCACTAAGGCCGAAAATGAGATTGAATCAGTCCGGGAGAAATCGCGGGGGCATGAGCGTGACTTAAATTTAGTGTCACTGAAAAACGCGGAGATCAAAGCCAAGCTCGCGGGGTTACAGGAAGAATTTGGGCGATATAAAAACGTCGAATTGTTCCAAGACCGGACGCCGGAGCAGCTGCAGCAGGAGATCCATAAGTTTGAGTCCATGCTTACGCAGATGTCAGCCGTGAATATGAAAGCGCTGGAAGTATATGAACAAGTAGAAAAAGAATACACGAAACTGGTGGATAAGCGGGAAGGGCTGGTCAAGGAAAAAACCGACGTGATGACGCTTATGAATGAGATCGAGACTAAGAAAAAAGATCATTTCATGAAGACTTTTACGACTGCCAATGACCATTTCCAGCGGATTTTTGCCAGTTTGTTCAAGAAAGGGAAAGCCTATCTGCAGCTGGATAATCCCAATAGCCCTTTTGATGATGGCTTGAGCATCAAGGT
>JAHFSD010000017.1 GCA_023265925.1 archaeon | reverse complement strand
GCACCACCGTTTCGGTTTGGGGCATGATGCCTTGCACAGCGCAGATCAGGACGATGGTGCCATCGATGGCCCGCATCGCTCTGGTGACATTCCCGCCAAAATCAACGTGTCCCGGCGTGTAGATCAGGTTGATCAGGAATTCATTGCCCTGGAATTCATGCACCATCGAGACGTTGGCCGCATCAACCGTCATGAGCCGTTCCTGCTCATCTTTATGCTGCCAGGTTTCCATGCCGGCTTCCAGATCACCGGCGGCTTTCTCAGACATCATGCCGGCAGCGGCGAGAAGGTTGTCGGTGAAGGCGGTATTGTGGATGACCATTCCCTCGGCGATGAAATTTTTATGATCGGGAACGGAAAAGTCGTAGACGACTGGTTCATAGGTTTCTTCAATGCTCATTACTTTAACGAAAGCGAGGTCGCAGTAAGGGTTTTTGAGCAGTTGTAATTGTTGTTGGCGTCCCGGTGTTGGGAGAAGCTCAATATCCTGGTAATCTTCTTTTTCCGTACCAGCGCTGTCCCAAAAAAAAGTAATATTTCCTGCACAGACAATCAGGTCTCTTGGAGTTAATTTTCCTGCCCCCACTTCTCTAAAAGAACCATCAAAAATAATATACTTATGTTCCGGCGTTGTCGTCGCCTTGAAACCATTCTGTAAGCTGATGGTTATTGTTTTCCCACCCACCAATTTCCAGGCATGACTGATCCTTTTCTTTTCCAGTTTGCCTGTTTCTTTGTCAAGGGAGAAAACTTCAAAATTCTGGGCAGAAATATCAATTACCGTTTCCTGCTCATCATCCCGGACTTTAAAGCCACTTTTTTCGGCCTGGCTAAACAGCTTCTCGGCAGTGATGGCCTCGCCCGTGGTAAGCATCAAGCGTGTATCCGGTCCAACACATTTTCCATGATGAATATGCGCGCTCGTACAGATATTCCTGATGAACTTCGGGTTCTGCGTTATCCGCATCACCTTCTCCACCATCTTTTCGCCAGAGGCCATGATCATCACCTAGAAGACGTGCACCTCGTGGACAGTTTTGTAAGAATGCAGCTCTGACGGGGCAAACCACAGTTTGATTTCCTTTTTCGCGTCAGAAGCGCTTCCGGAAGCATGGACAACGTTCTCGACTCCTTTGTTCTGGGCATCGGTCGAGGCAAAACTGTGATGGGTGAAATCGCCCCGGATCGTACCGGGAGCGGCTATCCGTGGCTCGGTGCTTCCCACCATCTTCCGCACCACTTCCACCGCCTGAATGCCTTCCAGGCATAAAGCCAGAACCGGACCACTGCTCAGGACTTTCATCATGTTGTTAAGAACTTTCTCACCGCGGCGTTTTCCCACCTCGCCGATTTCATCATAATGCTTTCGCGCCAGGACCTGATCGATCCACACCATCTTGGCGCCGATGATCTTCAGCCCGGCATCTTCCAACCGGCTGATAATTCTTCCCATAATCCCCCTTTTTACCGCATCCGGCTTCAGAATCACCAAAGTTCGTTCGATCATTTTTCCCTGTCCTCACCTTTTTTTGGCTCACTTTCCACTTGCACTCACGGATTTCCCCTGATCCCGCCGGTAATGGGCAGTCCAGCGCACCTGTAACGGCGTTCGTTTCAGGTTATGCACATTTTTGTCGCATTTGCTAGAGCAGAAGTAATCGATCTTACCGCTGTTGTAGATAAACATCTTTCCGGCCCCTTTTTCCACATCCCGTCCACAAAACGTGCAGCGTGGCATTTACCGTTTCCCCCCTGATGAGCGTCCTCCTGACGAGCGTCCCCCTGATGAACGCCCTCCTGACGGACGTCCTCCCGATGAGCGTCCTCCGCTGGGCGGCCGGCTACCCCCTCGTCGTGGCCCGCCGATGCGCTGCGCTTCGATTTCCGTCTCCAGCAGCATCAGGATATCGCCAATTCTGACCGGGCCTTTGACGTTCCGCCGAATGGCCTTATCCCGGTCCCGGCCATCCACGATCTGGCACATCACCTGCGTCAATTCTCCCCGCGTTCCGGCGCGGTCAACGATTTCCCTGACTTCAGCAGGCGTGCCTTCAAAGAAGCGAATTTCTCCTTCTGCTTTAACTTCTTCTTTTTTCCGTTCGGGCACTTTCTCCGGTGGTTTGGCCATGGGTAAAATATTATATAGTTTAATATTATATATAATTTATGGCGAGCGGGCAATGTCTTCCACTGCTGCTTTGGCATCGCCTTCTTTGACAATTGCCACGGCAGCGGTTGGCACGGCCAGTCCGGCGGCGGCACCTAAATCATCTTTCTTGGCGACTTTGCGGCAGGGAACGTTCTTGTCCTTACAGAGCAGCGGCAAGTGCATCACGACTTCTTTGGGGCTGACATCGTCGGCATAGACGACTAACTTGGCTTGTCCCTTTTCGATCGCTTTGGTCGTTTCGTTGGCGCCCTTGCGGATCTTTCCGGTAGTCCGGGCAATTTCAATCGCTTCCAGTATCTTTGCATCATCGGCCATGGTGATCAACCTCAGTATTGTTTTATTATTATTATTATTATTATTATTATTTTATTGTTGTTTTATGATTGATGTTATCATACTTCTATGAGAATTGTTACACGAAGAAACCGGAAAGCCATTCATCTCGGTGTTGAAACACTGAGCTTTCTGGTTTCTAGTGTCCTGAAAATGCGGCGCTTTCCCGCATTTTCATGACCTCGTTTGCAACAAACTCATCGGTACGCTAGGCTATTTTACGGGTTTATTTATAAAGATGATGGTGGGGGATTTGCGGTGATGCCTTAGCATTTGCGCTTAATACTAACGAATTGTTTATCATCTTCACACTTTAAACCCAATCCTCTCCGGATCATTCTTTATCTCATCAATCCTTTTTATTATCTCTATATTCCCTAAAGCACTTCCTCAGTATCTCCTGGTTTAGAATGGTAAAATGAAATTTCTGCCGGAGTTCAGAAGAATACCCCCAAGGCACCATCGCCGTTAAAACTTCTTTCCCGTGGCTCTTAATCAACTCTAATGCCGGAGTAAAATCTGCATCACCAGAAATTAAAATACCGGCGTCGCAGCTCTTATCAATGATCGACTCTTTGATCATATCAATAGCAACCCATACATCTATACCTTTCTCTTTTTTCTTTATATCCGCCAAATCCAAAAAAACTGATTCAACCAATGGTCGGCAATTTTTGCATAAATCCAAATTATCAATCGTTGTCGTTTTCTTTTTCAATACTTCTTCATTGGATAGTCTTTGAAGTTTTCTGGTAATGACTTTTATTCCCTTTTTTTCAAGATGTTGCAAAAAAGCCATGTGCTTATAGTACATTCTTTCTCCATCTGTAATGCTCGGTGTTGAAGCATACCATCGTATCTGCGCTAGTTGGTACCCTTTAGATTTGGATAGAAATTCGGCAACTTTAACAATATCTATCTCGCTTGGTTCAAATAATTTTTTAACATTATGATACCAATTGTTGGCATCAACAAAAACAACGGCTTTTTTCATTTAAGGCCTCCAGAACAAGTTAAAAAAGAAGGCCCAGCATTCCCTCCGAAGAGGTCATACTGGGGACTTGAATAGTATAAGGTATAGCTCTCTATTTTATAAGCTTTTCGTTTGGTTCTGACTACTAAATAGTTAACCCTCATTTTCCCGTCCCCTCGGCCGCTGAACTAATAGCAAAACACATTAATAATGGAACAAATAGTGTGTTTTGCTAGGATAGTAAAGTGCCTATCAATAAGTTCCATTATTTGTGCACTTTACTATAACAATAAGTAACCACAAATACTTATAAAGATTGCTGCCTCCGGATCAGTCATGTCCTTCCTCGCCAACATCAAACAAAAACTGGAACATTCTTTCCCCAGCGCCATCATTCACCTCACCGACCATAGTGCTGCCCATCAGGAACATAATCCGATGGGGCTGCATCTGGAAGTACAGGTGACCTACGCAGGATTTGCCGGAAAATCGTTAATCGAACAGCATCGGCTGGTGAATGAAATCCTGGCGGAAGAATTAAATAGTGGCCAGATTCATGCGCTGAAGATTAGGACGAAGGTCAGTCAAAATGGATGTTTAAAATGAATGTTTAGAATGAATGAAAAAGTGAATCAAAATGGACGAACAACTCCAACAACAAATTGAATCGTTGATAGCATCCAGTAACGTCTTCCTGTTCATGAAAGGCACTCCCGCTCATCCGCAGTGCGGCTTTTCGGCGCAGGTGGTAGGAATCCTGCAGCAACAGAACATTCCTTTCCAATCCTGTGATGTTCTTGAACATGAAGCCATTCGCCAGGGCATTAAGGACCATGCCCACTGGCCGACGATTCCGCAGCTATATATAAGTGGGAAATTCATTGGCGGCTGTGATATTGTAACGGAATTGGCAGAGAGTGGGGAGTTGAAGAAGTTAGTGTAAGATTTGATTCTTAGAGATTAATATCTATAGTGTGTCTTTTCCATCACTACACAAGTTTAAATCAGCTTTCTGGTTTGCGGTTGGTATGAAACCAACACCATTGCGGGCGGATGATTTTCCCACGCTGGAAGAACTGTCCGCGGGATTTCCCCGGGAAGAATATGTAACTGTACTGCAAGCCCTCTATCGGCAGCGACGACGGCAAAGGGAAGATGAACAAGTCGTGATGGAATTGGTGAAGAGAATCCCTGACCTCCAAGCCCAGTTCACGCCGCCGTATGGGACAACGGCCAGCAGAATTGCCGGCAGCAGGATTGTTGACGGGGAGCAGACTCCGCCAGTGTATGCTCTCTGGTAGTACCGCAGATAACTACACAAGTTTATATGGAAATGATGCTAACAGCTTTGTGAAAATAAATTATGAACATTAAAAATTATGATTGGGGTGGGTGAAAATGCAAGAAGATGATCATCGTGGTTCAGAAGTTGATGTGGATGTCAGTGCCGGCGGTGGCGACAGTGGCAGCCGTGGTCCCAAAAGGCCTCAGGGGCGTCTTTATCAGGACGTGATGCAGGAGCATTATCAGGAAGTCTCGCCCTTAGAGCAGGAGCTTGGTGTGCGGGAAAGGCAACGAAAGCAAACAACGGAACGCCTGCCGCGCTACGAATTCTTAGGTGTCAATTTTGATCCGATGATCAATTATGCCAGTGAAAGTGTCGGCCGCTTGCTGGCCACGCTGCATGAATACGACGAGCGGGGGAAACTAACAGAATCCAAAGAAAAATTGGAAGGCGAAGTCAAAACGCTGGGCAGAATCTGCCACAAGCTGGAAGTAGGCATTTACGGAAATGAGTATGCCCACGGCGGGCCGATTGGCGGTTTGTGCCGAAAGTATGATGCCGTCTGTGACGAAATGGAAAAAGATGCTCACCTCTTCACCAAGCTGAGGCAGACGCTCAGCGGGACAGAAAGCCGCATCGAAGAGTTGCGCCAGCAGCACCGCCAGGCGGGCAATGGCGATCGAGTTAAAATCCGTGATCAGGTTCGCTACCTGGAGCGCGACCGGGACAATTTCAAGGAACGCGTTCGTCAAGTGGAAGTTGATCTGAAAATACTGGTGCCCTTACAGGAGCGCTACAAAAAATGTATGGGCGACTATAAGGAAATCTATCGCACCTTGACTGACCATAAAGTCGTGGCGGAAGGATTGCTGGCCCGACGATCGTACGAGGACGGGAAGCACTTCAACGACTTGACCAAGCAGGCCACACAGACACTGAGCAAGCTGCGGGAGTTACGCACCCAGTATGGCAGCCTGTTCCAGAAATTCAAAGGCCGGAATGACGAAGTGCTGGAAGATTTTGTTGCTGCTGCCGAAGCCAATCCGGAAGACGACCCTGATCCGTCAGGGCGGCCGCGGCCAGATCCTCTGGAACGGCTGAGAATCCAGAGCGAGCAGGAAAATGAAGGCGTCGAACGCATCGCCCAGCGGATTGTCGATGGCACCTTTGAATTTTAGCCTGGAGGAGAAGGCGTGGCAGCGGGAGAAGTGCACCATCCGGCGCAAGCTGCGGGAAACGCGCTATAAATTGGAAGAGCGGATCGACAGCTATTACCGCAAGGAGAATGGTGTGCTGCTCCTGGAATCTTTTTCTTCTTTTCTTACTGCCCAAGCGCTTCTCTACGAGCAGGCGCGGCGGGAAGTTTCCGATCAGGAAGCCCTGGCCTTTTCAACCTACGCCGGAGCAGCAGTGGGAGTGGGAATGCTTCCGGAGCAAGCGGAAACCACCTTCTTTGAGCACAAGCGGCTCCAGTTTGATACTGATTTTGTCACCCATCAAAATTCTCTTATCCAGTTGTACCTGGAAGGGTTTCGGGCTGGATCGACATCAACGCTAGAGGAAATTACGTCGAGCTATTACCGCACTGTTCAGGAGCAGGCCCGGGATGCCCTCAATGAAAAAATTATCGCCAAACTGCCACGAGCCATTACCATCAACAACAAAAAATATGCTCTTGATCTTACCAGGAAAGAGAAACCAACTGCTGCTTGTTCTCCTGCCCGGGGCCGGCTTTTAGAGCTGGAGAAATATAAAAAGCCGGATCAAAAACCGGATCAGGCACCGGATCAAGCGGGCTTTCCCCGGCCTTTGCACGCCTACATCGCCGGCCATGAGCATGTTAAACGGGAATTTGAGATGATTGCCGCGATTGTCCGCCGCCTCGATCATTGCCAGAAATTTCTGCCTCTCCGTGATTTATTTCAGAATTATCTTCTGGTCGGCCCGCCGGGAACGGGAAAAACTACCCTTGCTTCTTCCTTAGCCAGCCAGATCGGATTTTGTTTTTATCCCGTGCCCTGTGTAGACTTTGGCAGCACCTATGTCAATGAAACGGCGATGAAAGTGGATGGCGCCTACAACTATGCCAAAAGCATGCTCAAAGGCGGGAAGTATCAAGGCGTGATCCTGTTCTTCGATGAGCTCGACCATATCGCCCGGGCACGGGGATCAACCAAATCAGCTGAAGATGATAAAGTGATTACCACGTTAAATGCCCGCCTGGATGGAATGGGAACAATTCCCGGGGTAATCACTATCGGCACCACCAACCGGGAAGATGTGATTGATGCGGCCTTACTGCGCCGCTTTAAGAAGCTCTATGTAGGTTATCCCCAAACCGACCAGGACGTAGTAGCCATCTATACAGCAATTATTCAAAAGCGGGAAGAGTATGCTCAGAGTAAGGGAATTTCCGGTCGGCTCTTTAAACCGATCGAGTACCAGCCAATCCTGGAATTTTCCCGCCGGGATGAACGGTATAAGTCCGGTGGGGTGATTGATGCCATTGTTCGTGATGCTCTCCGCTGCAAGACGGTTGCGGGCGATTTCACGCCGATCACAACAGAGGAACTCTACCAGGCTCATGAGCGTTACCCTCTGTCGGAAGAGCAACACGAGCTGGAACAACACCAACGAGAAGAGAGAATCACCCCCGCACGGGTGCGTGTCCGCTGATGTGTCCGATGATGTCTCCTGCCGTCAAACAGCAGTACTATGAATTTTACCAGGATCAGGAGCGATTGCTTTCTTCACCATCCTTAGAATTAGCTGCTCAGCTGGAGCGGAAATGGAAAAAGCTTGAACCCAGCCTGTATCGCGTTCTTCAGGAGGATATCGAGAGAGTGCGTCACCAGCCGGCGGAACTTTCTCCAGTAGAAAAGTCAGGTAAACCATTGCCAACTATCCGCCCTGCTCTTACAGCCGAAAAGCCTGCCATGAAGAAGCTTCTTCCCGCACCTGCAGCACAGCAACAAGTTCCCCCCCTCTATCAGCCTACTGTCAATGATATCAGCCTGTTCTTTGACCGGCAGGGTGTGGTGGGCGAGGAAGCAACCAGACAATTGCTGCTCTATGCCGCTTTGGGAAAGGTTCACGTGGGCATTGAAAGCCTGCCGGGTTGCGGCAAGACGACGCTGTTGTTTGCCCTGAAAGAAGCTTTGCCTCCCCCCAGCTATAAACTCTTACAGCAAGCATCTGAAAAAGCCCTGTTCAATGACCCGGACTTGCGTCGGGGAAAGATTGATTACCTGATGATTACGGAATACCAGAAAGTCATTGCCAATCCCCAGGTGGAAGAGATCGTCAAGAATCTGGCAGAAGGAATTTCTTCGACGTACATTCGCACCAACAGCAGGCGGACTGGCATTGAGAAGCTGGAAATTAAGGTCGGGACATTATTATACACGTTTGCCATCACCAATAAGCATGCCAAGAGCAAAGAGCAGGATGGAGAATTAGCACGACGGTTTTTAGTGCTGCACACCGATATCTCTAAAGAGCAAAATGAGCGCGTCGTTGATGAAAAAGCCTTACGAAGGTTACAGGGCGAGGCCGAACCGGATACAACTGAATTAACCGGACAGGAGACAACGGAATTTCAGCAGTATATCGCTCGCTGCGTCGCCAGACCGTATTCCGTACAGAACCTGTTTTTTCCGATGATCCTCCGACAACTTCCGGAGGAGCTGCGGCAGCATGCCAAGATGCGAACATTTGAGGGGTACCTGCAAAAGCTGGTGACAGGTTCGACGCTCTTTCACCACGCCGGGCGTCCCGGAGAAGGAACTATCCGCTATTCTACCATCAGCGATAATCTGCGGGTCTTAACCCTCGATCCCTACCTGATACCGAACAACATCCATAAAATCTCTGCGGTCGAACGGGCGCTCTTTAATTCCATGGAGCTGGGGCAGGAATATTCAGAAGAGCAATTGGTGGAAAGCCTGCTGGGATTTGATGATCGTGGTGCCGTCGTTCGCAAGGGAATGGAACGGCTGCAGCAGCTGGGTTACCTGAAGGAAATTGCCCCAAAAGCCTATCTGCGGGAGAAAGCCGATCACGTCATGTTTGATTGGGAAGAGGTATATGAAAAGTCAAAACAGGGCCTGGCTGATCTGCCCGCGGCCCTTGCTGAAAGATTACAGCAGTGCTGCCAGCAGGAACTGGAGGAATTGTTATGAGATCACTGGAAGAGAGAAATGCGGACATCCTCTGGTGGGATAAATATGGTTCCGGCTTAGAGCGTCTGGTTCAGGAGCGGGAAGAATTCCTGCGGAAAGGAAGAACCCTGGAGTTAGACGATGTGGCGATCATCGCTGATTTACAGGATTCCCTGTGCCTGTACTGGAATGCCGAAACTGAACGTCCGACGGAATTGCTCATTCACTCTTTCCGTCAGACCCTCACCGAAGCACAGCAGGTGGTGGAAGAGCTTACCGACGTGCTGCAGGTGCGGACTGCAGAGCAGACCAGGAACGTCGGAAGAACACTGCGGCAACTCAGTAAATGTGCTGCGGAAGAGCAAACCATCCAGGATATTAGTGCGGCCTGTACTTCTTACCGCAACCTGCGCCAGTTCAGTGAGCGCATCATTCCGGTCTCACAGGTTAAGGGCTTTTATGTAGAATTGGCAGAGCTTTGTTCCCGGCAGGAGAATAGCTATGACCTGGTTTTACAGCAGTATACCGCCGCCACGTCAGTCAAAGAATTGGAAACAGTCCAGGCTGCGGTAGAGCAAACTCTTCTTCCCTTCCGGCGAAAACAGGAGGAACTGAGGCAGAAGTACAGCTGGTCGTATACGTTCCGCTTCCTGCCCTGCCTGGGGGAATATAAAATTATTGATCGATTGGAGCTGCCGGGAAGGTGGAAGGAGTTAGCCGCAGAACTTAATTTGGCTTTACAGGATCCCGCCAAAATCCTGCAGAAAAAAACGGAGTTGGCAGAAAAAACGGAAGGGTTAGGGCACGTCTATGATTCCCTTGCCCGGGTAGAAGCTACTGTAGAGTATATCACCAGATTACAGGCAGCACGGGAAAAAATTCAGCGGGATTCCGGCCAGGATTCCAGCCTTTCTTTGGATGGTGCTGCTCTCTATCTGAAAGAGGCGGTAGAGGGGTATAGGAAAGCACATGCCCGGCTGGAGAAACACTTTGCCGAAGTGGAAGAACGTCTGCCTTTCCTGTTTTCGGAAGAATTACGGGTCATAGAAGATGGACAGGCTACAGAAGGTGGCCAGGAAGGCTCTGGGTATCAAACGTATCAAACGAAAGAGGAGGTGCAGGAAGCCCTGGCGGAAGTAGCCGCCCTGGAACAGAAAGCGGCTGCCATTTCTTCAACTGGCACCGGCTTTAATGGAATCAGCTCTAATGGCATCGGCAGGGAAATCCTTCCCCCCAATGGCATCAGCCGGGAAAATGGAATCGGCCGGGAAATTACCGCGGTAAAACATAAATTGGAGAAAGCGGCACAAGCCTACCAATACTTTTCCTCGCCGGCAGAGCTGGAGACAGCTGTTGTTACCCGCATCCGGCAGGAAGGCTGGCCCCCGGAGCAGGAAATGGAACAGCGGGTAGCCTGGGCATTAATTTCCGGCAGGAATTATCACCACCAGCCGATCTCTGGCGATATCTGGCAGCGGACTGCGGCTCTGGGCGTGCGCGAGCGCCAGATGGTTGATTTGCTGGCAGTAGCCTATGATGCCGGGCTGGTCCCGACGGTGGCTGAAGGTAAGACTACTTAAGAAGACTACTTAAGGATAGTAAAGTATTTAAATAGTAGGGTATATTTAATAGGAAATCTAGGTTAGAGAAGGGAATTATGAAGAAAACCATTTTAGGATTGGTCCTGGCCGGAGCTGCCTACCTCTTTCCTAGTCTTTCCTCAGCGCAGGAGGAAGAGGAGCCGGATCATAAATTAGTTTGTGAGCAGCAGTTTCAGTCTTTACTCGAAAAGACGGTTGATGAATTTTCAAACGGCCTGCCTGGCAAACAGTTGCAAAATTATAGCAAAGAGATTTTATGGGGGATAATTCAAAAGCGTTACGAAGGGAAACCCCTTGAGCAGATGCTGGATTCCTGGAGAGCAATTACAGTACAGGAATTATCTGAACAGAAAGACGTGGAAGATGAAATGAGCCGTGCCGTGGTATCCCTCCGTTCGGCGTATCAGGATGAATGCCTAACAGAAGAGTTGAAAAAGTGGCGAACGCGGGATTGGCTTAAAGTTAAAGATAAGGTTTATACCATGAACATCAGTGAGATCTGTGGTTCTGACATTGAAGAGATAACTAAAGAATGTGAGCGGGGGCGGCGTGAAGGAATAATAACACCAGAGGATTATGCTAAAAGCCCCTTGGAGACCTGTCCTTTCAAAGGGCGCAAAAATGATGAATGTTTTGATTTATTTAACCCAGCCATTAAAGTAGAATTATTGAAAAAAGAGAAAGCACCACGAATAGATGAACCAAGAATCATCCTTGATGGCCAAAGAAGAAGGAGACCTTATATTTTAACCCCCCAGGTAAACGAAAAGGCCCAGAGCGAGAATGGCATTGTCTCCTGGGATCAGGATTTTACTGGTGAAGATAAGCACTCACGTGCTGGAACGAAACTCCGTTGTAGCGGAGATACTTTTTCCAGTATTAGCATTACAGATTATACACTTAAGGACCGCTCTAAATTTAGGGCTTCAGTTGAAGTGAAGGACATAACCTGGAGCTCTGACAAAGTCGGCTATTACAATTTGACTTGTGTAGCCTATGAAAAAGATCGCCTTTCCCTGCCGTACACTCTGGCTTTTCAGTTTGATGGCATGGCTAAGAAGAACCCCAGAGAGATTTTTCATTCCATTAATTCATTGGAAGCTTTGTTCTCCCACGAGGCGCAGGGCCGATTTAAGAGCGATAATAAGCTGGCCATTCTTCCCGATGATGCCACCAGGCTTTATATTGTAGTTGATGGGTTTATACAACTAGGAAAGAAAACTGCTGAAGAGGACGTTTTACGGGAAGGGGAATTCTTTTCTGGTTTGGAAATGGCCGCTATTGAAAAGTTTAGGACTTCCCCGTTTGGACTGGCACTTCAGGTTGGCTATAGTTCAAGATTAAATGGCTTAGCGGGAAGTATCACCATTGAAGGAAATGAGCTATTAAATAGGGATTTCCAGTACCAATTAAGTTATAAAGCTAATCTTTCTGATCCTTTACAAAAGTATGCTTTAGAAAGTACATTAGAAATGGTTATAGGGAAATTAAATCCCTGGGAAAGGCCGCATCTAGCTGCCTGGGGATTTTTTGTTAATGCTCGTGGAAATCTAGAATCGTTACAGGCCTTTTCCGCAGGCCCTAAGATTCGCACACCTTTAGTCAGCAAATATTCTACTCATGTAGAGTTGAAGTTAGGCTACCATCTGGAACTACTTGGAGAGAAAGTGGCTCATAGTATCGTACCGGTGGTCTCATTTGAATTCTAATGGCAAATCTCGTTAATAATGGAACTTTACCGAGATTTGCTAGAAGTATCATCACTTTTTATCTTTTCTTTTTTCAACATCAAGAGTGGCGCAAACCCCATACTCCTTCTTCTTTTGGCCAGTTGGAACAGAAGCGCGCAAGCCACCCAGAATGTCTCTGGCAATAACCTCAGAACTATACCCTTCTCTGAACCTAAATTCATTTCCATCAGTTTTAATGGTGAAGCTGCGGTGGGGAACGGAACCATCCTCAAATAATTTTTCTAAGCCAAGGTACAAACTTTCTGCTGGTGAAATATGTAAGTAGTCACGGCAATCCTTTTTTCTTCCTTCCTCAGAATCACCCCAAATGGCCAGCGTTCCCTGAAAGTTTTTTCCACTTACTGGGACAGTGGGGTACAAAAAGAGCAGTCTCTCTACTGAAGCAGAACTTTTACCATCGGAAGCCGTTATAACCAAGCGGGCTTTAGGTTCATAACGAGCATTATCCAGAGCCTGATCGATGGACTGTTTCCCTTCACAGCTACCATTAAAAATAGTAATCACTCTTCTTTCTTTAATAACTTCTACAGTATATGACCCTGGTGGTAGTTTAGTTTCGGCACAGTATACTTCTTCGGTGCATAATATTGAGTCATTATTCTCGGCGTCATTATCGGAATTATCATTATCATCAAAAAATTCTTTGCAGGAGTAGCTGAAGGAGAAAAAAAGTGGCGAGAACAGCGGCCGTTTCTTGTAGGGGGCAAGATCTTTTTCGTGGGGCAGATCATTTACCGGGTTTATCCTGATTTTTAAGGTGGGGGCCGGAACAGCCTCGTGGGGAAGATATACTTTTTTATCTTCTTCCATCCTGTAATCACGTACGGATACCTTAAAGATGTCTGGTCCTTCCGCTGGTAAGGTGTAATCGTCTTTCTCCGTTGGATTTACTAGTACTACCAAATCTTTACCGGAGACATAATGACGTAGTTTTATATGCCCTGGCGATCCCGAAGGGGACACAGAGTATTCCAGTGAATCACCATCTGGATCAGAGCAAAAGGGGATTTTTAATTGGATACTATCTCCTTCGTCTATAAGTATAGTACTATTACGATAGAATTTATTTAGGGGAGGACGGCCGGCGAATTCTATAAAAGGCGGGCTGTTATCATTTTTAGGAGGCAAGCGTTCATCACTTATCCCATTGGAAGAATTATAAAAATCCTCGCCATCTAATACTTGACACACGGGAAGCCGGTTTTGAGGAGCAGGTGTAACCTTTGGGATAATTTCAGCTTTCTGTTTCTCCACCAATATCCCCAATTCATACGGTGAGAACTGATACTGCTTCTTGTTGTCCTTACATTCTATTACCATCTGATAAGGTGTCCAGGCTTTATGTTCTTCCGTTCTGTCCACGAGCTGCTGGCGAGGAATAAAAGGTAGGGTAAGGCGATAATATTCTCCGGAAAATTTTCTGGCCGGAGCAGGTGATACCTTCCGAAGTGAACAGCTGCTTTGCTGATACGCTTCGTGTTTACCGTTATCGTACACTAATTCTGTAATGATACTGGCAGTGAATGGAGTTCCATCCGAAACGACCAGGCCTGGGGGAGTGAATTTGGCAGAGATGATGGCTTGGGCGACGGAAGGCCGGGAAGGCGGAGGGAGCGGTGGTGGAAGTGGTGGTGGGGAAACGTATTCTACCTTATACGGCAAATCAACGGCAGACTTTAACAACGAAAGGTTCCAGCGGTCTCCCGGGCAGACCACACGGGCCGACAATTTTTTTCCCTGCCGATGCTCAAAATCAAAAAGTCCTGTTGGCATGATGGTGTATTTTTTTGCCTCTGTTGCCTCTGTACCCTCGGACTTTTTCTCGGCAATCAGGCTTAGGCCTTCCCCGGCATTCTCCACGTTGCAATGGACTTTGCCATGATAACGCAAAGTGGCACTGCTGACACGATACCGTTTTCCTCCACTTTCCATCGTTTTTTGTTCTAAATCAGTCTGCACCGTACTCTTCTCCACAAACCAGTTACAGCCGCTGGTGAGGATTGCACCACCAAGAGCGAGCTTTACTGTTGCTTCTGCTGTTGCCCGCGCCACGGGCTGTACAGCTTCCCGAATCGTGGAGATAGCGGAGAAAATGATGTTTTCGAGCTTCATTTGAGTTCCTCCCTGAGTTCGGCAGGAATCAGGACTTCGATGCGATGCTGGTATTTTTCATAGACGGCGTAGCCGAGGCTGGCGGCAATCAGGAGTCCCGCGGCCAGTGTGGGATAGCGCAATTTGAATTTTTTTCTGGCAGCAAACGTGTCCACGGGAACTACTTCCGGTTCGACTCCAGGTTGGGAAGGAGAGAAGCCGTCTATTGGTGATAGGGGTTGAATAATTCCCACATCTAGCCCAACTATGGGCGGCTCCTGGGTTTCGCGGCGGTGAAGGTAGGAATCGGATGGAGGGGGAATACTGTCGGCAGGGATGGAAAAAATAGGTTGTCGAACTCCCGTTCTCCGTCTGTAAAGAAATCGAGGAAGAGGTATCCCCAAAAAGGTTGGCTGAATTATGTCATAATACTGTTGCAGCGGGTTCCCCTCTGGTAAAGAAAATGGTTGATTGAGGATCTCTTGAAGTGCAGCATTCATTTCATCCCTTTTCTGTCTCAACGGCTGCTCATAGCCGTCAATTTTAACTTTCTCCCGGAAATCTGAAGGAGAGGTAATAGCCGGGTAAGAGGTGGAAGGAGACGGTTCCCAGTGAATATTTAACCCCTGCAAATCTTCTAAAACTTCGCCAGTGGTTTGGTATCTCTTTGTATATTCATCCCTCGTTCCTTTAATAACAGTATCAACTATCTTCTCCAAATCCTCTGGTCTAATCTGTTCTCTTTTCCTTTTTCCTTTTTCAATTATTTCCTTCCGGAGTATTTCCTTTAACCTCTCTTCTTCATCGCGGGCTGCCCCGCTCCCGGCACGAGCCTCAGCACGAACCGCTTTTTTATAATATTCCATAAGCCTTCCCGTGAGCATCAGGCATAAAACATTCGTAGCATTGTAAATGTCAATAGTCGCAGTGGAGGTATATCCTGGCGGGAGCGGTTTCATGTCAAATTCCGGCGGGTGGTAAAACCAGTTGCAGAGAATATCATTAATTGTGCCATAATAGACTGCACCGGCAACACCCAACACCATTTTATTGAGCAATTCCAGTGGGTCTCCCCCCTGTTCCCGGGCCAGGCCCAGATCAATCAGAATAACATTATTCTCACTGTCGACGAGAATGTTTTCCGGCTGGATGTCCAGATGAATCATGCCTCCCTCGTGGAGAATTTCAACCTTTTGGAGCGTTTTTGCATAAATGTCCACTGCTCTGGAAAATTCAATTGTGTCGGTTCTTCCGGCGATATCTTCTGCTTTACGCCGCTGTTCTTTAGAGAAATCTTTATTCCCTTCCGCGAGATTTTTAATATTTGTTTCCACCAGCTTTTCCAAAGATCCAAAATCCTTGCTACTCTCTACATCAAGAAGTACTGCCGGGTGCCCTCGATAAAAGCACGCGCCAAGATAACTTACTCCCAGTTCGTCCAGCTTTTTCTGTTCTTTCAGCCGTTCCAGAGCACTGATTTGGTTGGTGATGATGCCACTCAAGTCATAGCTGAGAACCGGAGAGCCAATTTTTCCTATTTTCATCAGGCAGGTTCTTCCGTTGCCCAACTCGATCTCATAAAAAGTACTCAATTCGCCGCTTAATTCTGGTACATACCTTTTAATTTCTTTGACTTTTAGGGGTGGTTCCATGGTTATGTGCACGCCATTTAGGCTAATTTTTGGCTGATTTTAATCGGTCGCTTACTTTTTTTTAACTGTTATGGTGCGAGTTGCATCAAATCCATTATCACAGGTGATACCAATATTACCACTAGTAGATGGAACTGTAAATGTAAAGCTTTTGGTACTTTCCTTAATAATTAATCGAATGCGCTCATAAGATGCACAACCTTTAAGCGTACCGCCTGCGGCCGCATAAGTCCCAGCTATTATTCCTCCTGGAGAATATTCTGATAGATTTGGAGTTAATGATAAGGTTAATGATTTCATTTTTGGGTGAGCAACTCCTGCATCAGGTTGCTTTGCTGATCCCCCTTGGAATCCAGGAATTGATATATGAGGGTCGTCTGGTTGTGAATGAACAACACCATCCCCAAGGAGTGCAGGTCCTGTCGCAGCCGGGGCAGGTTGACTTAGTGGTTGTTGAGGAGCACCATCATTGGGTGGAGAAGACCCTGCCGCGGCTGGTGGAGACGATGCTCTAGATTTTTCTTTCTTAGGTTGGACGGGAGCAGTTGATTGAGGAGCACGGGAGTCCGGAGACCAGCTAAAATTAGTCTTTCCAGCCGGATTTCTGATTTCTGAACCATCCTTCCCCTTGCAAATTACCTCAACCTGATAATCTTTAATATGTTCAGTTACTTCCACATAAAATGGATTTAATTCAATTATGGCCCTGCTCTGATAAATCTTTCGGGAAGTATTTAAAATTACGTCGCACCGGGTGTCTTCAGCAGGCCCTCTCCATGTAGGATAACAAGGTACCCCATCAGGTTTTCTCTCATTTACCCTACACTCTAAACCTATAAATTTAAATTTTTCTTCTGAAGCTGAAGCGGCAGCCCCGGCATCTTTTCGGTGAGTATCAAGCGGAGTAGCCACTCCTTTTGCTCGTGTTCCTCCGTCTAATCTATCAGTTCGATCTGTTTTATTATTTTTTTGCTGTTCAGCGCTAGCAACCTGCTCCCGGCGGGCATAGGAATCATATAATGGTCTCAAGAAAAAGCCACCAGTAACAGCAGCAATAGTTATTCCGGCAATGAAAGCTGGAAGAACATAACGATTCGCTTTTCGTTGTGGAATGAGGTTTGCCTCTTGGCTGGAATCCAATTCCGGATTAAAGTATCCCGAAGTTGCCGTTCCGGTGCTTCCCCTTCTTGCTTTAAAGTAATTTACTACGTTCTGTACCGCTGATTTAGGGTCGGTATTAAGTGTTTCTGATAATTTTAACAAATTGGTTTGCGTCGCGAGAGCCTCCACAAATGCTTTATATTTTTCATGTTCATCATAGATGTGTTCATATAAACCACACATTTCTTCTTCGGGATCACCGCCTTTCGACTGATCCCCCCTCTTAAGTTTAAGTAGGGCTGCTGACTTCTTTTTAAGTTCCAGTTCTTCCCGAATTAATTGGTGTGCCTGTTTATATTCTTCACGCGCCCCCTGCACTCTCTGCTGCAATTTCTCCTGTTCCTGGTCGAATGTTGCCAGATGCTCCATGTAGTCTAATATATAGTCAAGGTCGGTCATTTTTAGAGGGTATTTTTGTGATACTTAGTGATGAATGAAAATAATACTGGATGCCAGTTATAACGACATAACTTATGCTGAGCGATACCGCTGCTGCCAATACAAGGAGAAGGTAGTTCCCGGAATTAAAGAGTCTATTATTCCACCCAGGATTCCTCAAAGAAGAATTTTGGCTATTTGCCTCTAGGCCGCTGTGCCCAACGAGCCAATCTAATGAACCTTGTTTTCCTTTCATCTGCAACAATTCCCGATGTTTTTTATAAATAAATTCTTCCGGATCGCCATCACCATCTTTGAATCCATGATATTCCCGTGCAATTTCCAATGCTTCCAGTTTTAACTCAGATTCGTCTCTCAGCATCTCCCTAGCACGTCTATACTCCTGCAATTCTTCAGCAAGATCTGCGAGCATATCATTCGGAACCATCTTACATTGACCTGCCCTTCTTTAATATATTAAGCTCATCTACCTCCTGTTTTATTTCACTACCACTTTCATTTTTCCTTTTACGTCTATCGGGTTGCTTTTGCAATCTTCTGTTTATTTCGGTGAGTTTATTTACCTCTTCCTGCAAGACTTCTTTTTCCAGCTTTCTATCTTCTGCATCTTTTGCGACAGCAGTATAATCTGTTGTTAATTTATTTATCCTTCTAAGATATACCTGTTCTTCTTCAGTCAACTCTCTTTCTTTTCTTTTCCAATCGGTCTCTTTCATTTTATAGTCACTGAGATCATAGCGATATTTTGTCTCATCTTTTCCCCACTGCACTTTTTCATCCCTGTATTTGGTGTTTAGATCAGTCCTTTCTTTCTCTGCTCTTTCCCGTGCGACTGTTGCTTCTTTAACTCTTTCCCCTAGTTCAGCATTAGTACGCGTTAAAACCTCGATATCTTTCTGATGCGACTCTTTTAACTTAGTAATCTCACCCCCTGCTTTTTTCTCCTCTTCCCGCCGTATTCTCTCCTCAAAGCCTTTTTTCTCTCGTTCAACAGTGTTTGTATAGTTATCAAGTGTAGTCTCAGCCTTTCTTTTAGACTCTTCAGCGTGCCCCTTGCCTTCTTCAGCCTGCTTTCTTTCTGCCCGAAGAGAACCAGTATCAGCATCATACCGCTGTTGTAACGCCTCAAGCTGGCCCCGATATGCTTCATTATTTTTCACCGCTTCGCCCAGACGCTGCTCAAGATTGCGCAGAACATCCGGCAGCCCGGCCAATCCTTGTTCCGCTCGTTCTCTTGCTTCTTTCTCCGTTTCATACTTCCCCGTAAGCTCCCCAAACTGAGTGAGTACAGCGCTTCTTTGCTGCTCGATCTGCTGTATTCTTACTGCTTCAGTCTGTTTCCTTCTTCCCTCGTCGCTGAGCACACTTCCTAATGAATCTTCCAGATCAACGAGAATCATGGCGGTATCATCATATTCCAACAGCGAGTCAACTTCTTTGGTTACATCCTGATCCCGGCCATAGTACTGAAGAACGAGGTCAACCAATTCCTGTTTTTTTTGGGGAATTTTTTCTTGTTTCCCCTTGATCATCTGTACCAATTTTTCTTCCGGTATTGGCAACAGCTTCTCCCGCGGCTGAGCGATAATTTTCTCAAACATGCCCAGTATTTCCAGCCCGCCGTACTCGGCTGTCCGCAATAAGGTGTAAATCTGTTCATCAGTTACCCTGGACATCAGGCCGTCAGTCGTCAGGAAAAGGTATTGCACGTTTTTAAGGTCGATAATTTGCTCGTTAGTCCCTTTCAGGGCACCAATATAGTTCGCCGGGCCTAACCTTGAGGATATTTTACCTTCATCTTCAGTCACCTGTTCCACTCTTCCCCCGGCATAAACAAGATAGACGCGGCTGTCTCCCGCATGGTGAAGGTAGCAGGTTTCATTCCTGATGACAACCGAATCAAGGGTGGTTTCAAATTTCCCTTTCACCCGCTGGTCAAGTTCACCAAATTTACTTTTAACGAGGGAAGGAATATCATTGGGGCTCAGGCCTTTCACCAGCTCTTCCTGAAGACGCTTGCCCAAATCATTTACTGCCAAATTGCTGGCATAATGGCCCGCAGAGCCGGACAAGCCATCACCGATAATAAATATCCCGCAGCGGTTATTCTGGCTATCGCTGAAGATGCTCTCAAAGAGATGATCATCACAGGCTTCGTGCTTTCTTCCCGGGATTATTTTTGTATAGGCCCTCATAGTATCAGCTCCAGACAGGTTGCCCGATGGGGTAGTTCGTAGCTATTGCGGGGACGGGGAGCAGGAACATCGTGCTTGTCCTCCCCCCACGCATTTATTGCCTCAAAAAGATCGCGTAAAGTGTATCGGTACGCGTTCTTTCGGAGGGTAAAATAGAGTTCATTACTTATTATTTTCATATTTCGGAGATGGTAATCCTCATTACTTCGTTCCAGGTGTTCTCCCTTTTTTTGCCCGATGATTTCCTCCAGCGTCAGGAAATGCAACAGCCCTACAAAACGTAGAGGAGGCGAAGCCTTATCGTCGAGAGCATAGATTCCCAGTTGGCCATAATTTAAGCCAAATAAAACATACTTTTGGCGGTTATAATTCGTAATTGCGACTGCGGTTGCTTCAGAAGGAAGGATCAAGTCGTCGGCGAAGATGTTCTCGGGATCCTTGAGCTCCCGGCTCACTGTTTCCCTCCCACTAGTTATAATTTTATAGTCCCCATAATTGTTGGTGATAGCAAGTATTTCTTCGAGCGCTGCGGTGGCCAGTACACTGCCCCGAAAGTGATAGGGCCGGCAACCGTCTCTTTGTTGACTTGCAACGAGCAAGGATCCTCCTGACGCCACATAGAAAGCGCCGTTATACTCAATAATGTCGCCAGTTGCTTGTAAATTATTGAACGTGGGAGAATTGGTAAAGAGTTCAACTGTATCTTCATTCAATGTTCCATTGTTGAACCGCAGCAGGAATCCGCCTTTGGCTCCCTGTTTGAGGAAACCTTCTTCATGATAGATGCTGGTGATTAAATCTACTTTTGGTTCTCCATTCTCTACTCGCGCCTGCATCGCCAGACGCCCATAGAGTTTCTTCCCTTCAATAAGCTCATCAAGCCTTTCCTTCTCTTCGTTTGTCCCCAGCTTCTTTTTTAGTTTTTGAAATTCAAATGTAGCCTTAGCAGTTTGAAGAGCTCCTTTTTCTTTTGATAGAGAATGCTGGAAAAGTGCAGTTCTGGTGATGGTATAGAGGCTGTTATCATGGTTCAACGCCGCCCGGGGGGTTACCGGCACTGTTATCCCGCCCTCCTCAATCCCAAAAAATATGTCGGGCTTATCTTTTTTTCCACCGTCATTAATATTGAAAATACACATGCCTTTTTTTGGTTCCGTTTCTTTTTGCTGCCCTTCGCAGCCAACTAAGAGATAGTTTATCATTATTCACCCATTAGCTCCACCAGGAGCGGTTTAGCGAGCTGTTTTTTGGTAAACCCGCTTCTCTTCAGGAACTCATCACGAAGCTGGCTGTTTCCTTTTTTTCCCTGTGCTGCCGCAGTTAATAAATAACAAAAAGATTTTTCCGTTTCATCCAGTACTTCCCCAATTCCTCCGGGCAGTACCATCACGTCCTCAATGCGCTCAGATAGTGTAATTACGTTATCGACATCCCCCTTTTTGAAGGAGCAGAACATTAATTTGGATAAATTTCTGATAAAATTCTGATCGTTGTGGGAGTACTGCTCAATCGCCTGATCGTACCTTTCCTCGCGCAGGTAGCAATCGGCTAACCTGGACCGCACCTGCGGGAGGTCAATGTTCTCGGTGATGGTAGTAACTTCCCTACTCAATTCCAATATCCTCTCCAGGCTTTTAATTTTCTTTTTGTTGTTGGGACTGTTCTCGGCAATCCCTAAGCACATCTTGCTAATCACTACCGCAATTGTTTTTGCCTCGGCTAAAAATGTTTCCCCGATTTCCAGTGGATTAGTGGTACGATACAGTTTAGTATAAAATTGGAGAGCCGGATTCTTCCGCAGCACGGTCAGCCCGGACTGGCCACGTAATGTTTCACTCTGCAGTTCCTCGACACTTTCAATAACTTTCGAACTCTCTTCCTGAAGATTCAGATAGGCAGCTTCAAAGATTTCTTGTACTTCATCATAAGTAACTCGCTCTTTCTGGGATTGATTATAGTAAAGAGCGCCTAATTTTAATAAAATGGCATAATGGGGCTCAGCCAATTTCCTCTTTTCCTCATCTATAAAAGCCCGTTCGCCGGGATAGCGCCTTAATGAGAAGAGTGCGTCGACCACTCCCGTTACTGTTATGCCATCACCAGGATGCTTTTGGAAATCATCGTTAAACAATTGGCATGATTCCAAAAGGTTCCGGGCTGCGGTGATGCTGTCCAGATTATTCTGGCTGGCTGGGGAAGAGATCAGGAGCTGATAAGCCGTCTGTAATTTAAGTCTTCTCTCTAAATCAGCATCGTATTCCTTCAAGCCCGTGTCCTGTTTATATCTTGAAATCGCCTCCCCCAGACGCCGGCATGATTCTAAACTAATTGAACTGCCTCTAAAAAAGCAATAAATAATATTATCAAAGATACTTTTCTGTTCGTCCCGGTTGCGGCAATGCTGAAACGCTTTCCAGAGGTATTTCCCGCCTTCCTCTCTTTGCCCTAATTGCAGTGCTAGATCTCCAGCATAAAAATTAAAATGATAGTTGGTTGGCTCTTCTTGAAGATACTCTTCACAAATTTGCAACTGCGCCTTCTGGTCCTGAGTTCGGCTTAATTTCTCGAGCGCGGCGTTGAGGCTCATGGCGGTCTTGTTACCAATATTTTATCTTATTTTTGCTGCGGCGGCCTGTTGTGACAGTTCAAGGTAGAGCTGATTGTCTTTCTCTAACTTTTCTATTTCCTTCATTTTAACTCCAATTTCCCTTTTAATCCGGTCTAATTCATCAAACCCCTGACAATATTTTTCTATATTTGGTATTACTTTCATTCCAGTATATACGACAGACTTATTATCAGTGGCTGCAATTATTTGACCAACTTGTGCATAGTAATCCTTAACCCCTTTTTCAAGCGGCTCAACAATATTCTTCTTTTGGGTTTCTTGTTGTTTTAATCCTTGATTTCCCGATGTATTCCCATTTAATTCTTCTTCTAATGTTGTTATATCTTCTTGAATCTTCCTCTGTTCTTCAGTGCAATACGTTCCCACCCTCTCTAAAACAGCATGGTAATTCTCTTTTAATTCTTTTAACTCATCGCCCGTTGCCTTTCCCTTCATTTTCTCATAATCTGCTTTTAGAACATCAATCTTGTCTTTAGTGACGGGGATGTCAACTCTATATTTCACCTTCAGGTAATCAGCCGGGCGGAGTACCTGATAGCGTCCGTCTTTATCTTTCCGTACCACAAAGTAACTGAGAAGATAATCTATACCATCCTGTTGTTGTATGTTATTCTTTATTAATTCTTTAATCTGTTCTCCGGCCGTATTGTGATCGAGATCATCATAGATCGGCCGGCCTAGCTTTTGCACTTCTTTGGCAATGCCAATATCCTCTGAAAAAAAATACTTTTGATACTTGTTCTCTCGGAAGCCTATTAGACTCAACCGGTCTGTTCCAGTCAATTCCTTTTGAGATACACTCAACAGCCAGAGAAAAATAGATGCCGACCCATAAATGTCATCCTTTTTATCATATTCATTTAATTGACTTCCATTATTTTGTATTTGTTCCAATTCTCGGAGATCCAGCGGAATAGTAAACCCCGTATTATCAAGATTGGCACTGCCTGTTCTTAATCTGGGGCTCATCATGAAATCAGTCATTTGAACCGTCGGGTTAACCAGCTGTTCAATGAGTCCATCTAAAGTTGTATTATCGTTGATTTCCACACCGTTGACCAAGACGTTGGGGGGGAGCAGATCACCGTGAGATCGGCCAGAAATCCCTTCCAGAAGATTAAGTAAAGTGGTATAGGCAAAAGCGCGCAGGATTTTTTGTCTTTTTTCTGCTCCAGGAGCTGTCGTCGTTGAGTACTCCAATTTATTTAAAGAGCCGACAATCTTGTGCAGGTCGCTTCCGGCATAATCCATCCGGAGTGCTAGCTGTTTTCTTCCTTCAATCTCAACTTCTACGAGGCAGTCCATCTTTACATAATGAGGGTTAGACTGCAGATTCATAGCACCCAGTATGGATTCCTTAAACTCTTTATTTTTACCATCGTCTCTTAAAACTTTAAGAGCAAAATACTGACCAGCAGTATGGTTATCACTAATCTTATACACATCAGCGCTTCCTCCTCTTCCGATTAGCGTTGCCTCGATGTCCGATCCAAAATCTTTCTCACCGCTTAATCTGATTTTAAGTTTTGCCATTTTATTTCCCTCCATCAATTAAAAAAGCTACGGCGTTTGGTAAAGATACTGTTCTTCTGTTTTGGAAATCCTTACCAGTAATTATGATTTTGTTCTCAGCTCTATTTTGCCCTATATTTAAGGTATAAATCGCTTCTTCGGTATAATAAAGACCATTCAGCCTTCCGGGTACTCCTTCGATACAATCACGTCCATTTTCGTCTATCCTCTTGATTTCAGAGATGTCGGAACCGGAATTATAAGAGATAATTATCAGCCGTTCAGGAAATAATTTAACATCCACAATTTCCTGCAGGCCCAATCGGTGTCTTTGCTGGATTCCTTCTCCCCGCGAGTACTGATAAACCCCGCCGGTACTTGTTCCGAACCAAATATCTCCATTACGCACATCAAAACAGCTAATCTGCTCTCCCTGCGAAATTTCAACTGTTGGCTGGTTCAGGCCAGAAGGAGTTAACTTTTCATCAGTTTCATAAAACCTGTTTCCTTTGGCAACGTATAATTTATTATTGACCACCCGTGCCCGAACTAAGTCCTGATCTTTCCCTATCCCACCGGGCACTATCAAGTATCGCTCTCTATCTTTCTGCTCTTTCAAATTAATCTGGACCGTGCCGCTAACAGTGTTCTCTACCTCACTGAGCGGAATCTGGAGTGCGCCGTAATAATCGTGGGACGCCACAATAACTTGTGTCCGGTCTGTTATTCCATTTGGTTGGAGCACGCCGATATAATTAAACCGCTGCAGTGGAGACCTCTCCAGCGAGACAACAATCTTTTTCCTTTCCTGAATAATCCTGCTGCCGTGGTTATCAGGATCTTCCCGGCCAAGGTTTTGTATTTCGATACCAAATCTATACCCCGCCAGCAGATATTCCAGATCTTCTTTTCTTCCTAAATTTTGCGGCGGTGATTTCTGCTGGGCCTTTTCATCAATCTCTTTTAATTCAGCTGGTGACGCCAGCGATGCTAATCGCGGTGGCAGCGTCATGGGCCTTTCACGAAGATCATCATAACGAATGGATAATCTGCCTAAAGCCGAGAAAGTATGGGGAAAATCACCTATAATTGTTCTGGTTCTTCCGATCTCGGTCTCGAGCTCATAAACACTATTCCTGTACCTTCCAGTTTCCTTTATTTTTTCCCGGCCGGCGACATACAAGCGGGTCATTTTCTTCCCTCCATTTTCTTCTGCAGATACGGCCTGATAACTTCTTCCTGCAACCGTCCAAATAATTCCCGGTTGGTTCTAACTACGCGATTAATTTCTGGACTTCTCTCGGTCTCCGTCCTAGAGCGTACTGCCACAAACCCATTCCTGAACCGGTACTCGCCAGTTAAAAACAACCCTTGTTCCGGTTGCAGGAATCCGTCACAGAGGTAGCTTTCCTGAGGAGAGAAAGAGAGTCCGCAGCGGATGCTGTTAATTCCAGCAGTGCTAATATCTCCCAGTGTTTGAGCTAAGTCTTCATTGGGGTTTTCACTGGCCTGAACTGCTGTTTGATAATGCTGATCGAGTTTCTGACGCAAATAGTCCAGCAGGATTGCTTTGTTAGGAATGCTGTTCTCGGGATCGTTGATGACGGGAAATCGTTGTCCACTATCATGAATGCCGGCAACAGTAAATTCAACATTTCTTATCTTTCTTTCATCCCATTGATAGACACGGAACGCTTCTTTGAGCAG
Organism: archaeon; assembly: GCA_023265925.1. Taxonomy (GTDB): domain Archaea; phylum Nanobdellota; class Nanobdellia; order Woesearchaeales; family GW2011-AR9; genus JAHFRS01. Next base: position 6,120 of record JAHFSD010000017.1, on the reverse strand, counting down.
TCTTACCCTATCAACGCCGCTGGAGGCAATAATCCGTTCGCGCCAGGGTGGATTTAAGGTGTACAGAATATTAGCCACCATACATGGTTCGTTCGTTACCACTACGTAAATGGGCAGATCCTGTTCTGTCCGCGTTCCTGGCTCATTGATTCCCTGGATTTCCCCAGCCCTATCCACCATCATTTTAAGGCTGAATGGAAAAAATTGACGCAGTCGCGGGCCAAAACGATGACCTTCTCGTTCCATCCCGGTCATGATTCCTGATGCTTTCGCTGCCATCTTAATTCGTTCCTCAAAATCCTCACGGTCAGTTGGAATTCTTTTATTTTCTTCCTTGAATTTTGTGGTATTGGCAGCAACATACTGATCAAATATCTGTTGCGGATTATAGTCTCCGTCCAGGACCGGTTGAAGGTACTCAGGAAAAGGAGGAACGTTTACGCCAAGATCGGCAGAACTATCAATGATCATACTCGATTTTTTGTAGAATTCTTCGAACGTATCGCAAACAGCTACATCAAACCTCCCCTGTGCTTTTTGTTTTATTGTATCAGACCCGCCAAATGACTCCCGATCTAAATGCCTCTGTGGGTCAAACAGGAGATTTACATTTTCAATAAAATCAGAAATATCACTTTTTTGGGAAAGATATTCTACTACCTGCTGTGTAACTCGTCCCGTCGCCGTAAACCCCAGCGTCTTCCGTACCATGCCCAGCTCCCAGCTACCACCATAACCTATATTTTCCGATATATCTATTCTTAAATATTTCTAGTGTTTAATGTATATTTTTAAACATATAGTCTACACAATGCTTTTGACATACTTTCCAATGGATAATGATGATGTCAAAGCCGGTGAAGTTAAGCCCAGCAGATGCAGGCAGTTATCATATTTTTTATCTTTGGTAATGACAAAGTCTTTATGCCCTTGCAAGTCGGCCCAGATGCCAGTATATCCTAACTGCAAATCTCCATGATTAATATGAGGAAAAAATGGCCGGATTTTGTCATAGAAAAGCTCGACGGGATAGCGATGGGTTTCATAATCATCTTTTATAGTTACGGTTTGAGCGGCAGGGCCAACATTAATGATACTGCCAATCTCGACATCGATCTTGCCATCGAGGCCAAAAGTGGGGGTTAAATGGATTCCTGGTGCCAGGTACGAAATGCCATCCACCACGCGCTCATAAGGAATGGGATAAATATTGGTTTGGACGTTTAATTCCGGTTTTTTCAGGCGATTGAAGGTGCAATACTCTCCTCGTCCCGGGACGATCCGGTAGTCATTTTCCGGATTGACCATCCGGGCAATTTCATCAGAATAAAGACCGGCAGAATTGATCAAGAATTCGGTGAGGAAAGATTCTATTCCATCTCTGGTTTGAACCGTCACTTTAAATTTTCCTTGATCTTCCTCAATGCCAATTACTTTCCTCCCCTTGAGAATAGCTGCTCCCTGTTGAACTGCCAAGCCAGCCAGTTTCTTTACCAACCCGGCAGCATCCACAATCCCCGTCGAGGGAAAAAAGAGGGCAGAGTAAGCAGTCACGTTCGGCTCGATCCCGGTAACTTCTCTTCCTTTTAGATAGCGCAGGCCCTCAACGCCATTATCCGTAGCCCGCTGGAGAAGCCCTTCCAAGGTTCCATCTTCCTTCTCATTAACTGCTACCACTAATTTTCCCACACGGGCCGCAGGAACATCATAACGAGCACAGAATTCATAGATCAACCTGTTCCCATTCACACAATGGTTGGCTTTCAAAGAACCTTTATCATAATAAATCCCGGCATGAATCACGCCAGAATTGCGTCCTGACTGCTCCTCTCCCAGGTTTTGATGCTTCTCCAGCACGACGACACCGTTCTGTCGCCGGGAAAGCTCGTACGCTATAGCTAATCCTACTGCCCCCCCGCCAACAATCGTGACCGGGACAGTATCCACTATAGTATTGGACATAGCCCTTGCCACGCCCTTACGGGCTTAAATTGGTTTGTTGTAGTGAAGTATACAACTCTGTCTGGACCGGAAAGAATGTAGTATAAATGTATACAACATAAGTACTAATAGGCCGCGATGCTTTCTATCCTAATCTAATGGCCTCGTCATATTGCTCTTCCTCTTTGTATAATCTCTATATACATAAAGTTTATATTCATAAGCGTATGTAGTACTTAAAATTACATATTACCTATGAAGTTATCTACAAAGTTACCTACCAAATAACACCATCACCACCTTACCATGAAAGAACAAACCTTGATGGAAGTGGGCTTTTCCAAGAATGAGGCGAAAGTCTATGTTTCTTTGCTGGAAACCGGTCCGGCCTCTGCAACTAAGATAGCGGAAGTGAGCGGGATTCATCGGGTGAATGTTTATGATTCCATTGAAAAGCTGAAAGAACGTGGACTGGTAGGATTTCTGCAGAATAACGGCAAGCGGGTGTTTCAGGCTTCTTCGCCGGATTTATTGCTTACCCTCCCCAAAACCATGGAAATGAAAATCAGGAATATCCTTCCCGAGCTGCAGTTGAAGAATCAGCTCGCCCCGCAAAAATCAGACGTAGGGATTTATAATGGCAGTGATTTCCGGCGGAATAAGACGTTAGAGCTGCTGGAGGTGAAGGATAACATTATTTCGTTTGGGGTTCCACCGTATGTGGTAGCTAAAATTCTGGGCAAGGACTGGACGGAAGGGTTTCACCAGCGGCGCATCAAAAATAAACAGACGATTTATCATCTATATAACTATGGGGCTAAAGATCGCGTCAAATACCTCAACACGCTTCCCTATACCAAAGCACGCTATGTTGATCCGGAGAATGATCAGACCGTCGAGACCGTTCTCTGTGGCGAGCACATCATGATTATCGCCTATCCGGAAGATCAGGATTCAAGGAAGCTGGTCACAATCTACATGAAAAGCCAGCAGATTGCCGATGCCTACCGCAAATATTTCTGGATTTTGTGGGAGAAGGGGAAAGAGTGAACCAAACATTTCTGGGAAACATTTCTTGGTTTCGTGGGAAAAAAGCACAGGAAAACAGAGCTCAAAGACAGTACAAACTCACAAATAGCACGGAAACCGGGGATTGGTGGTCAGCAGCCGGCGCAAGAAAATGATTTCCTGTTTGGCTCTCCTAACCTGGTTTTCCAATTCTGGCTCCGGATGAGTTACGGGATAGTTCACAAAGAGCCGATAGCCTTCAATTGCCCGTTGTTTCCATAAACTTCCCTGCTGACATCGTGCCAGCTCTTGAGCAGCAGTGGCAGCATGAAGTGAAGAGTAGGCAGAATGTTTGGGTTCGATGCTCACCGCGAGCTGGGCCGAGCGCTTATTTCCTTCATAGCACCTTTTCATCCAATTAGGATCATTCGTCTGCTGGTAGAGCCGTCGTGCTGCTGTTGCCGAAATCCCCCGAGTATGAATAGCATGGCGTTGATCTATCCCTTCGGCAGCCTCGGCAGAAGTCAAATGTGCCTGGTACCACTTTTCCGCCCAGGCCTGATCGCCTTTCTGGTCGTGAAGCGTCCGGGCACAATCACCGCCGTGGGAATAGAAATGCGGCCGCATCACTAAATATTTCCTGGGCGTACTCGCTGAGGGCCAGCCATTTTCAATTTTTTCTGCGCCTTCGATATTGAAGCTGTATAATCGCTCCAGCAGTCCCTCCAGCTGTTTCGGCTCGGATTTCAAGATATGGCTGCCAACCTTGGTAAGCCGTTTGGTAAAATGAATCGTCTCATCATACACATCTTCCTTGTGCCGGATGTATTCCAGGGCAAGATTCCGGCATTCCTGGCTGATCAGCCGTTCATAATTTTCCGGAAGCAGGGCAACTAACCGATGATATTTTTCTCCAGAAAAGTCTCCCTCAGTCATGGGATGGATCAGGATGTTGGATACGCTATTTAGATTTCTGTAGCATAGAACATTACAACTCCAGACCTTTTGTTTTGTATAATAACTATTTTAGTTACTGGATAGAATGAAATTTCATCCCCTCTTTCTCATCCCCTCATAGACCATCCCGGACACTTCCCGAATGATTTTCGTCCTCTTTTTTCCCCAGACGCCCTCCCGCTGCTTGGAAAAAGGTTTGGTCTTATCTTCAATCATCACAGCAATGACATAGGGCCGTTCCTTTCCTTGCTGATCTTTCATAAACACAATCCCGGCATCGCCGTTCAGGCCATAGACGTAGCCGGTCTTGTTGGCAATCTTCACGCCATTCATCGCTGGTGTCCGCAGTCGGGAAGGATGTCCGGCAGTAAGTAGGTTTAACATTTCTTCATCGGCATATTTACCCTCGGCATCTCCCCTCCTACCCAGCAGCTGCTTCTTATACAACCGGGTAAACAATGTAGTCAAATCCTGCGCTGAAGTTGTATTCAGGTACGTCCGCCCATCACGGGGGATCAGCTGTTGAATCCTGGTCTGCCGGAATCCCTGCTTTTTGAAGACGTTATTGGCATACTCGATTCCCACTTCTCTCAGCAGGATGTTGGTGGAGCGGTTGGCTTCCGCCACGCCGCGATGATAGGTGATCATCCTTTCCACAAATCCGTACGTGCAGCATTTGGCCTGAAGCCGGTTCTGCTCATCAGCCTCATAGACGGCCAGCATCACAAACGGCTTGATCAAACTAGCGGCCATGCGGGGCTGCTCGGCATTGATGGAGACCAGCGTTTTATCGTCGGCCAAGTCATATACCATGATACTGGTCTGATCAGTCCTGGCCAAATAACGGTCCTGCCGCAAGGCTTTGATGTACAGATCAATTTTACCCTGTAGGTTTTTATCATCATCACGCTCGCTGTCGTTAGAAAGGGATTGTTTCCGGTAAACAGGGTCAGCCCTCGTTCCACCTTTCTCTCTATATTTCCGGCTATATCTCCCGTTATATCCACCACTGCTTGTTCCAGCACTGCTGCTCTCGTACTCTGTCGGCAGGCGGGCATAGCCCAGCGGAGTGGATAAAGCAGTAGCAGAAAACGCCAGTGAGGCAAGTCCCGCCTTTACTAAGTTTTGGAGAGTCATGGGATATAGCAAATGTGGATCAACGCTTTGTAGTTATCATCAGGAATCCTATGACTGTACTGCTGCGCTTCGTTTATAAAAAGGATAGTTGTAGTCGGGATTACTATTAGATTCCTGGTATTTGTTTAGCTTGTTGAAGCGTTACCGTCCTCAGGTCGAGCCCAATCGATAAGCAGATCAAGTGCGAAAGGGAGTTGCCCCCTACGGGGATGAGCACTCTCGATAAGAACAGCGAGGAGCGAGAAGACGGTAACGCTTCACTTCAGAAAGCTAAACAAATACGATTCCTGTAATAGAGTATCCTGACACTACAGGATATTTTTGTCAGCCATAGTTTTATAAAATGGGGCGTTTTCTTTCTCTGCAAAAAAGAGATGAATAACAATGATTGAGAAGAGAAAGAAATTCAGCTACACTACTGCAGGAATCAGGATAGCAGGAATAGTTCTTTCTATTATTGTCATTGCCGTTACTATGTTCTTGTTCTATATTGCAATAAAAGAGACACCTAAAACCAACTTTGATAAAGTGCTAGAACCAATTCCCGACAAATCTTACATCACTACCGCCAAACTGCTTAAAGACAATACAAAATATCGTTCTGGGATTAATGTCAATCGAGAACTTAAAAAGTATCTTCAGGATTTTACTGCCAATAATTACAGCGCAGCAGCCGTTCAAATTATCCATTGGCAGGATCAATTGAATGGCCTGGATCTGCGGAATATGTTGGCTATCGATACTGTTCTCTCTAAGTCATTGGAAAAAGCGGCCCGGAACGTGAGGGTAAACAAAGAAAATATCGCCGAAGAAGAACAATCTTGCGGTATCTTTAACGGGTTGCTGAATCCTTCCCTGCTGGTGATGGATTTAACTTTATGGACAGGAAAATCCCAAATATATCCGATGCTCCAACAATACCAAGATGTTGGTGTTCAATGCCTCTTCTATTACCCTCAGCTCAGCCATGGCATGTTTACCTATGATGTCCGAACGGGCAGAGTTGTCCAGCGTAGTGTGTTCTGCGATCCTTCCGAGAACAAAAGCAAATGTTTTGGCGTTTGGGATTACTTCTGG